>NZ_JBQWIF010000056.1:0-24883 GCF_052958135.1 Pseudomonas sp. SZ40
GCAACGGTGCTGCCTGGCTCGGAAGTACCAGCGACGGTCAGGCTACCGTCAGCATTGACGGTCACTTCAACAGTCGGTGCATCGGGTGCCGTGGCGTCGACGTAAGGAATGGTGGTTTCGGCGCTGATGTTGCCGGCCGCATCCGTAGCCACAACCACCACATCGCCGGAAGGCTGATTGGCCGGCGTGGTGATGGTGTAGGAACCATCTTCACCAGCGACCACGGTCTCGGTAGTGCCGTCTGGATTGGTCACGCTGACAGTGCTGCCTGGCTCGGAAGTACCAGCGACGGTCAGGCTGCCATCAGCATTGACGGTCACTTCTGCCGTTGGTGCATCCGGTGCCGTGGCATCGACGTAAGGAATGGTGGTTTCGGCGCTGATGTTGCCGGCCGCATCGGTAGCCACAACCACCACATCGCCCGAAGGCTGATTGGCCGGCGTGGTGATGGTGTAGGACCCATCTTCACCAGCGACCACGGTTTCGGTAGTGCCGTCAGGGTTGGTTACTGCAACCGTACTACCTGGTTCAGAGGTACCAACAATAGTGAGGCTGCCGTCAGCATTGACGGTCACTTCGGCAGTCGGTGCATCAGGTGCAGTGGCATCGACGTAAGGAATGGTGGTTTCAGCACTGATGTTGCCAGCCGCATCCGAAGCTACAACAACCACATCGCCCGACGGCTGGTTGGCCGGAGTGGTGATGGTGTAGGAACCATCTTCACCAGCGACCACGGTTTCGGTAGTACCGTCAGGGTTGGTCACGCTAACGGTGCTACCCGCCTCTGCTACACCGGCAACGGTCAAGCTACCGTCAGCATTGACCGTCACTTCTGCCGTCGGGGCATCGGGGGCGGTGGCGTCGACGTAAGGAATGGTGGTTTCAGCACTGATGTTGCCAGCGGCATCAGTAGCCACAACAACCACATCGCCCGAAGGCTGATTGGCTGGCGTGGTGATGCTGTAGGAACCATCGGCACCAGCAGTGACGGTTTCGATAGTGCCGTCAGGGTTGGTTACTGCAACCGTACTACCTGGTTCAGAGGTACCAACAATAGTGAGGCTGCCGTCAGCATTGACGGTCACTTCGGCAGTCGGTGCATCAGGTGCAGTGGCATCGACGTAAGGAATGGTGGTTTCAGCACTGATGTTGCCAGCCGCATCCGAAGCTACGACAACTACATCGCCCGAAGGCTGGTTGGCTGGAGTGGTGATGCTGTAGGAACCATCAGCACCGGCAGTAACGGTCTCGGTAGTGCCGTCAGGGTTGGTCACTGCAACGGTGCTACCCGCCTCTGCTACACCGGCAACGGTCAAGCTACCGTCAGCATTGACGGTCACCTCAGCAGTCGGTGCATCGGGTGCAGTGGCATCGACGTAAGGAATGGTGGTTTCAGCACTGATGTTGCCAGCGGCATCAGTAGCCACAACAACCACATCGCCCGAAGGCTGATTGGCTGGCGTGGTGATGCTGTAGGAACCATCGGCACCAGCAGTGACGGTTTCGATAGTGCCGTCAGGGTTGGTTACTGCAACCGTAATACCTGGTTCAGAGGTACCAACAATGGTGAGGCTACCGTCAGCATTGACCGTCACTTCTGCCGTCGGGGCATCGGGGGCGGTGGCGTCGACGTAAGGAACGGTGGTCTCCGCACTAATGTTGCCAGCCGCATCCGTAGCTACGACAACCACATCGCCCGACGGCTGGTTGGCCGGAGTGGTGATGGTGTAGGAACCATCGGCACCGGCAGTAACAGTCTCGGTAGTGCCGTCAGGATTGGTCACGCTGACGGTGCTACCTGGCTCTGCTACACCGGCAACGGTCAGGCTGCCGTCAGCATTGACGGTCACCTCAGCAGTCGGTGCATCGGGTGCAGTGGCGTCGACGTGAGGAATGGTGGTTTCAGCGCTGATGTTGCCAGCGGCATCCGTAGCTACGACAACCACATCGCCCGACGGCTGATTGGCCGGCGTGGTGATGGTGTAGGAACCATCGGCTCCAGCGACCACGGTTTCGGTAGTGCCGTCAGGGTTGGTTACTGCAACCGTACTACCTGGTTCAGAGGTACCAACAATAGTGAGGCTGCCGTCAGCATTGACCGTCACCTCTGCCGTCGGGGCATCGGGGGCGGTGGCATCGACGTAAGGAATGGTCGTTTCAGCACTGATGTTGCCAGCCGCATCCGAAGCTACGACAACTACATCGCCCGAAGGCTGGTTGGCTGGCGTGGTGATGGTGTAGGAACCATCAGCACCGGCAGTAACGGTCTCGGTAGTGCCGTCAGGGTTGGTCACTGCAACGGTGCTTCCTGGTTCGGAAGTACCAGCGACGGTCAAGCTACCGTCAGCATTGACGGTCACTTCAACAGTCGGAGCATCGGGGGCGGTGGCGTCGACGTAAGGAATGGTGGTTTCAGCGCTGATGTTGCCAGCGGCATCCGTAGCTACGACAACCACATCACCCGACGGCTGATTGGCTGAGGTAGTCGTGCTGTAAGAGCCATCTGCATCGGCCGAAACCGTATTCGTGCTGCCATCAGGACTAGTTACTGCAACCGAACTACCTGATTCGGAGGTACCAGCGACGGTCAGACTGCCGTCAGCATTGACGGTCACTTCAGCCGTAGGAGCATCGGGTGCCGTGGCGTCGACATAGGAAATGGTGGTTTGCGCACTGACATTGCCAGCGGCATCCGTAGCCACAACCACCACATCACCCGAAGGCTGATTGGCTGGTGTGGTGATGCTGTAGGAACCGTCGGCACCGGCAGTGACGGTTTCGGTAGTGCCGTCTGGATTGGTCACGCTGACGGTGCTGCCTGGTTCGGAAGTACCAGCGACGGTCAGGCTGCCGTCAGGGTTGGTGATCACATTAGCCACTGGAGCTTGAGGTGCCGTGGCATCGACGTAGGAAACAATCGTTGCTGCACTGGAGTTGCCTGCGGCATCGGTAGCCACGGCAACCAGATCGCCCGACGGCTGATTGGCAGGAGAGGTAATACTGTAGGAGCCGTCACTTCCCGCAGTCACGGCTGCAGCAGTACCATCGGGATAGACAACCGAAATCGTGTCACCTGCATCGCTCACCCCGGAAATGGTTACGCTGCCGTCTGCATTGGCAACAACAGAAAAAACGGGGGCGGCAGGCGGCGTCGTATCCTGCGGCGCTTCGTTCTTTACGCGACTGCTTCCGCCGCCACTGCTGACGCCTGCCGCGCCCCCGACGAGAGCGAGCCCTCCCAGCGCCCAGGCGATCGTAGAAAGATCAAAGGACTCGTTAAACAGCAGCGGCTCGACGGACTCGATAGCAACAAACTGATCGACAAAACCTTCTTCCGATATCTGTACGTGCCATAACTGATTTTCATCATCGAGCAAAACCAGATCATGCTGCGGAGCACCTTCTGCCGCAAAGAAACCATTTATACGAATTACAGCACCCGACTCCAGCGTAACCGTTAGTTGATCACCTTGGCGTTCTACGTTTTTTATTTCGGAGCGCTTGGCCGTCAATTGGACAACCGATGGCGAACCAAGCGTGAGTTCAAGTCCAGAGGCCAACACTTCTTCATGAGTTACCTTATCTACAACTGAAATCAACCTTTCCATAAAATATAACCTCGGCATTTGCATGGCAGACATAAATCTGTGGATGCCAGCAAAATAACCGCGCCCCTGCCCCCGAAGCCCAAAACGTCAGATTTGTTCAGATTTAGGGGATTTCGAGCCGAGGAAAAGTGAACTCCGCGCTGCCAATTCAATGCGCAAAGCCCTATGGAATGGGCTACAGAGAGTTTTCGACGATTTGACAATTAAAAGCACGCAGCCCCACGTGCGCCCGGATCTTAAACTCTTGAAAACCAATGAACCCTATAAAAACCAAGCAGCGCCAGAGGTCGAATTGCCCCGTAAAGGACTTCTCCAGCGGCTGATTCAATATTCTTTTAACGCTAAAAAAGCATAGAAAACCTCATACCCCTAAATAATGATCGACAAACACTCTTATCAGAAAGTTTAAAAGGCCTACCAAACCAACCGGCACGCACGTACGCACACTTTAGATACTCACATCAAAAACAATATAAAAAGAAGAAATCACAGCCACTCAACAACGCCACAGAAAAGCGCCGCTACATAAGCAGAGAATTCAGAAAGGAGAACAACGAGAGCCAACAAATGACAGATAATTCGAAGCCATTAAAACGACTCCAGACACTGAAGAGAATTCCAGAAGGCTTTATTGACTGAACAGTCGCTGATACTTAGCCGCTAACATGACAGGGTGATGCCACGAAACTGGACTGCGGTTTATCCCGCAGCCCACCGCGATTGAGAGAAGATGGCGCTTTAAACCACTACAAGCTGCTGATTCGCCAACAGGGTAGCAAGATCCACACTCACGCCATTGAGAGTCACCAAAGCGGTCGGGCTGTATGCGGAGCCATCGCCGTCACGATCAATGCTTACCGTGGTGCTACCACCGCTGCTGGTCACGGATAGGAACTGCCCAATGGTCTCGTCACCGGCGATAGTAGCGACACCATTTATATAACGAGCACCTCCCCCTGCGGTGTATCCCACCAGCAGTTCCGAAAGATCGATCCGATCAGCGTCTGGGGTAGCCTGCCAGGTACCCACAGTGAAGCCATTGATAATGTCGGAGCCGTTCCCCCCGGTACCGTCACCAGCAGCCCCTTCCAACACCTTATAGAGCAGGGTATCACGGCCACCGTTGATCAGGTTGAAGGTGTCGTTGCCACCGCGCCCCTCGAAGAAATTATCACGTTCGTCGTCGGTGAATGTGTCATTGCCTGCGGCACCTGCGACCCCCTCGATGTCACTGAGCGTCACCGTATTCCAACCGGTGTTCTGAGCCGCGGTCAAGGTCAAGTCGATGGTCAGCGCAGTGCTATCCGCCAACTTGAAGTCCACGATATCCATCCCCCCATTACTGGCCCATGACTTGTAGTTCGAGGCTTCCGTGGTACCTCCCCCTCCCTCGTAGCGGCTAGTCCCGAGCGTGGCGAAGAAGGTATCGTTATACCCTGTACCCACCACACCCGCACCGACGGTATTGGAAGGTTCAGCCTCGCCCTGCGCAGTGAGCACATAGGCCGAATCGGCCTCACCAGCCTTCAATCCACCCCAGGTGCTGTTGACGCTCTGGATGTTGTAGCCGGCCACAACGCTCTCTGCGCCCACATGGCTAGCGGTACCGTTCGTGTTGCGTAACAGGACGATGCTGTAGGTTTCGTTGGGATCAAGGCCATAAAAATCCACGAGACTGGTACTGTCGTTGGTTTGCCCGCCGGACTGCGGATTGATGATCTGCGTCGAAACCACAACCCCTGCGGAGTTCACCAGTTTCACGGTGTTGCCAAAGTAGGCAGTGATGCCTTGAGGGTCGACAATACGCACATGCATGCTGGTGCCGTCTGCGATCGCATTGGTATTACGGACATAGGTGGTGGTGCCATTGCTGGTAAAGATCAACAGATCCTTGGCGCCGTCATAATCGATGTCGACACTGATCATTCCAGTGACAGGGTTGCCCGTCACCACACCAGATGCGTTTATGGCACCGCTGAACGTGCTGGCTGTTGCCGAATCGCTGCCAAAGACGTCGTTGGGCTGCAGGTAACTGGTGTCGAAACTGGAGGTACCACCGGAGGTCTGGTTGATATACAGATTGACGGTGCCCGCAACGGCTGCTGTGCCCTCCCCGATCTGTGGCGCCTCGATGATGTCCATGCGGCCATCGCCGTTCCAATCCAACGCCAGCGATGCCCCGCCTCGCACGGTATCGTTGAATTGGTAGGTCCCGGTGGCGGTACCAACACCCGCAGCGTCGGTAGAGGCCAGATTGCCAGCCCCGTCGTTGAAGAAAATGGTGCTGTTGTTCTGGGCCGCCGCGTTGGCGCCATGGACCCGCCCCATGAACAGGTCCATGTATCCATCACCGTTGTAATCGGCCCAGGTCATTGACGGCTCGTTGGCAATGTTTGGATCCCCGGTGAACAGCACGGCGTTGTTGATTATCTGGCTAGTGATGAAGCCACCTGCGCCGTCGTTCTTCACCACCACCAGGCGCGCGGAATTGCTGCTGGTAGCGGTGCCGGTCGAGTCAGCCGCACCGATCTTGTTGCTGCCGTCGGTGGCATGGAATACCACATCGACAGTACCGTCATTATCGAGATCGACCCCTGAAAGCTCTTGATCAGGCGTTGCGTTTCCAGTGTTCTGGCCACCATTGGCACGGGTAAAGGTGTAGACAGCGTCCTTGATGAATACCCCCGAGTTGTTCTGAACGAACTGCGAGTTGTACCCCCCTGGGGCGCTTGCATCGTTTGGAGTTTGATCGCCGAAAACCACATCGACGTAGCCGTCACCACGGAAATCGATGGCGATCACGCCACCGTACCAACTGTAAACATTAGCCAGATTGTCGCCTGATGCATTGGTGTCAGCCATCTGCTGAGCCGTGTAGGTACCGTCGCCATTGTTGATGAACATCTGCTGACCATTGCTGTAACGGCTGTCGATCCCGACAATGTCCATGTAACCATCGCGGTTGATATCGATATAGGTCGCGTTCTGCACCATGTTCATATTGCCAGCGCCAAACCCCGCCCCACCGGTATTGCTGGTCAATGTCGTTCCACTGTACTGGGCGATAGTGGCACTATCGGTACCGGTGCTGCTGTACACCACCTGATTGCTGAAGAACTCCCAGTTGCCACTGTTGCTCATGGTGACCGTCGTGCCTTTGTTGTTGCCATCCCCGCCAGCGGCACCAAAGGTGGCATCCGGTGTTGGTGCCACGATCAGTTCATCCGTTTGCACGTCCTGAGCACCTGCGGTGCCATCTCCGTTAAGGATTTGAGCCTGGACCTGATATGTCCCTACAGCCAGCGTATCGCCAGCCGGAATTTGTACATACCAGGTCGAGTTCAGGCTATCGACAACGACCGAGCCGTCGGACGAGGTATAGGTCTTGCCATTGACTGTGACGTCCAGCTGCGCACCGTCCACGAGACTGTAAGGAATGCGCCCACTGATGATCGGCGTGGTGTCGAGTGTCGTTTGGGCATTGATCTCGACCACACTGATCAGGGTAAATCCCGCTGATTGCTGACCCTCATTACCAGCCTGGTCAGCCACGACGGCCGTGTAGGTGTGCAGCGAACCGCCTACCAGCGTCTGATCAGGGATGGCGAATGTCCAGGTAGTTCCGCTGACAATGGCGCTTCCCAGCAGGGTTGTCCCCTCGTAAATGAGGACGGTATCGGTAGCGTCGATAGCTGCGGACAGACTGCCATTGAGTACTGGCGTAGGGTCATCCGTGGTGGAGCCACTGGCGAAATCTCCAGTGGACGGTTCGGAGTCGTCGGAGAAACTTTCGATGGTTGCAGTTTGTGTCGGCGGCGCGGTGTCGATGGTCAGCTCGAATGGAGCGGACTCCAACCCCTCGTTACCTGCAGCATCGACCACCTTCGCCACATAGCTGTAGCTCCCGTCACTGGCGCCAGTTACCTGAAAGCTCCAGACACCACCGTTGACATCAGCAATGCCCAGCAGCGTATTGCCCTGATAGATACGGATATAGTCACCTGACTGCAAGCCCGCCACGCTTCCACTGAGCAAGGGTGAGCTGTCATTGGTCGAGGTACCGCTCGGGTAGTCGCCGACCGAAGCCTCGACATCGTCGGTGAATGTCGTGATGACTACGGCATAACCATCTGCAGCGCTGGGCGCCTGAGTATCGACGATCAGGGTGAAGGCATTTGAAGTCACGCCCTGGTTACCGGCTGCATCCACCACGACGGCTGTATAGGTATGGGCACCGTCCAGCGCGTTGGCGACCTGAAACGTCCAACCTCCGCCACTGACTGCCGCACTCCCCAGCAACGTGCTGCCTTCGTAGATTTGCACCTGATCCCCACTCGTCAAACCAGCTACCGTGCCATTCAACAAGGGCGATGCGTCATTGGTGCTGGTGCCACTCGAGAAGGTACCGGTCTGCGGGTCCACATCATCGACGTAACCGGTGATGGCAACGGCATAACCATCGGCTGCACTTGGCGCTGTGATGTCCACGATCAGGCTCAATGGGGCTGAAACGACTCCCTCATTACCAGCGGCATCGACCACCGTAGCGGTGTAGCTATGAGGGCCCTCGGCAGCGTTGACGACCTGAAACGTCCAGCTGCCGGCATTGACTGTCGCAGCCCCCAATAACGTCGCGCCTTCGTAGACCAGCACCCGATCACCGGGTACCAGGCCTGCCACCGTTCCATTGAGCAGCGGTGAAGTGTCATTGGTGCGGCTGCCGTCCAGAAACACGCCGGTTTGCGGCTGAACATCATCGGTGTAGGAAGAGATCGCGACGTCGTAACCGTCCTGCGCAGTTGGTGCCTGGGTATCCACACTGAACTGAGTACTCACCGAGTTGCTGACATTACCCGCCACATCGGTCTGCGTTGCAACCACGGTATAGGTGCCATCGATAACAGCCAAAGGTGCCGTGTAGGCCCAGTTGCCATCGCCGTCTACAAGTACACTCACTGCAGCGGCATTGTTGATCACAAGACTGATGGTAGCCCCGACCTCCCCGGTGCCTTGGTAAGTCGGGGTCGTGTCATCGGTTACCCCGCCGTTACTCGCGACGTCACCGACAATGCTACCCACGTCGTCGATGACCACCAGGCCCGGCGCGGCAGGTACTGCAACATCCACGATGTAACCATGCTGGCCAACAATGGTACCGACGTTGCCTGCATTATCACGGGCAGCCAGGGAAGCATCGATGACGCGATCACTATCGGCGGCCAGGTCGCTGCCTGCGACGTTGGTGACCGTCCAGGCGCCACCCGTAGCAACGCTGCCACTGTACTGCGCACCATTGATGACCAGCGTGATGACGTCACCGGCCTGGTAATCACCGGTCACGCTCCCAGACAGATTCAAGGTGGTAGCGGCCTCGCTAGCATTGACGATGTTGTCGGCAGTGACAGGATCGAAAAAGAGAGTGGTAGAGGTATTGTCCGGCAACTCGGTATCGACCACGTAGGCACGGCTGGCCGTCACCGTCGCCTCGTTACCCACAGCGTTGCGAGCGACCAGGCTGGCTTCGATGCTCGCGCCCGCTGCCAGCACATCACCAGCGACGTCTGCACTCCAAAGACCACCCACTCCCACCGTCGTAGTAGTGGTGAAACTGCCAATGGTCAGTGTCACCACATCACCAGCGGTGAACTCTCCGGTCACACTGCCACTGATGGTTTCCGTGTTGCTTGGCGCAGCCTCGCTGGCGTTGACGATATCGTCACCTGCCACGCGGTCGATCGCCAGCGCGGTACCAGCAGGCGGGCTGGTGTTGACCTCATAGGGACGGCTAGCCGTAACGGCGCCCGAGTTACCAGCAACATCATGAGCAAGGATGCTGACATGGGCGACCTGGCTGCCATTAACCCCCAACCCACCGGCGGCAACGTCGACGCTCCAGATGCCGCCCGCCGCCACCGTGCCGGTGTAGGTACTAACGGCAGTGGTCAGGGTAACCACATCACCGATGCTGTAATCGCCGCTGATGGTGCCGGTCACCGTAACCACCCCACTCGACTCGGCGGCGTTGATCACGTCGTCACCAGTTAACGCATCGATGGTCACTTGAGTCGTCGAGGACGACGGTCCAACGGTATCTACCGTCAACAAGAAGCTGTTGGACACCGTACCGAGGTTGCCCGATGCATCCTCGATGCGCGCCGTATAAGCGTACGTAGCATCGGCCGGAGTCGAATCAGTGAAGGCCCATGCGGTTCCAGTAACTGTAGCCTGACCAATCAGGGTGCCATCACGGTAAACATTGATCTGCTCTCCGGTAACCAGCTCCGCTGTGAGAGCACCATTGAGAGTCGGCGTGGTGTCATCCGTACTGCTGCCAGATGGCAAAGCCACGTTCTGTATCAAGCCAACATCATCGGAAAAACTATCGATCGTGCTGGAGGTCGTCGGTGCGATGGTATCCACATAAGACACGGTGGTCGGTGGACTGATGTTTCCTGCAGCGTCGGTTGCAGTGGCGATGACATCACCGGTTGGCTGGTCGGCTGGCGAGGTGATGCTGTAAGTACCGTCAGTGCCAACGGCGACCGTGCCGATAGTGCCATCCGGATAAGTCACCGACACCGTGGTGCCTGACTCGGATACACCCTCGACGGTCAGACTACCGTCCGAGTTTGTGGAAACGTTGGCGCTCGGCGCTACCGGCGGGACGATATCGTAGGTCACTGTCGTAGCTGCACCTACGTTACCTGCCGCATCCGTTGCGAAAGCAGATACCTGACCACTCGGTTGAGCAACCGCCGAGGTGGTGGTGTAAGAGCCATCCATACCGGCATTCACAGTGCCAGTGGTGCCATCCGGGTAAGTCACCTCAACTGAGCTGCCCGGCTCTGAGGTACCAGAGACGGTCACGCTTCCATCAGAGTTGGATGTAACGCTAACGGCCGGTGCGCTTGGGGCAGTCGCATCGACATAGGAGACGGTGGTGTTGGTACTGGAATTACCAGCAGCATCCGTCGCAGTCGCCACGACATCACCGGTCGGTTGATTGGCGGGCGTGGTAAGGCTGTAAGAACCGTCGCCAGCTGCAGTGACGGTGCCAGTACTGCCATCCGGGTACGTCACACTCACCGCACTACCTGGCTCCGAGGTACCGGCAATGGTCAGGCTGCCATCCGGATTGGTCGTCACATTGACGACGGGTGCAACCGGAGCAGTCGCATCGACATAGGAGACGGTGGTGGCCGCACTGGTATTACCAGCCGCATCAGCTGCCGTGGCCACGACATCGCCGGTCGGTTGATTGACGGGCGTGGTGAGGCTGTAAGAACCATCACCACCTGCAGTGACGGTACCAGTACTGCCGTCCGGGTACGTCACACTCACCGTACTACCTGGCTCCGAGGTACCGGCAATGGTCAGGCTGCCATCCGAGTTGGTCGTCACATTGACGACGGGGGCGGTGGGTATCGTGGTATCGACATAGGAGACGGTGGTCGCCGTACTGGCATTACCAGCAGCATCCGTCGCCGTCGCCACGACATCGCCGGTCGGTTGATTGACGGGCGTGGTGAGGCTGTAAGAACCGTCGCCAGCTGCAGTGACGGTGCCGGTGCTGCCGTCCGGATACGTCACACTCACCGTGCTGCCTGGCTCCGAGGTACCGGCAATGGTCAGGCTGCCATCCGGATTGGTCGTCACATTGACGACGGGTGCAACCGGAGCAGTGGCGTCGACATAGGAAACGGTGGTGGCGGTACTGGCATTACCAGCAGCATCCGTCGCCACGACATCGCCGGTCGGTTGATTGGCGGGCGTGGTAAGGCTGTAAGAACCGTCGCCGGCTGCAGTGACGGTGCCAGTACTGCCATCCGGATACGTCACACTCACCGTGCTGCCTGGCTCCGAGGTACCAGCAATGGCCAGGCTGCCATCCGGATTGGTCGTCACATTGACGACGGGTGCAACCGGAGCAGTCGCATCGACATAGGAGACGGTGGTGGCGGTACTGGCATTACCAGCAGCATCCGTCGCCGTCGCCACGACATCGCCGGTCGGTTGATTGGCGGGCGTGGTAAGGCTGTAAGAACCGTCGCCGGCTGCAGTGACGGTGCCAGTACTGCCGTCCGGATACGTCACACTCACCGAACTGCCTGGCTCCGAGGTACCGACAATGGTCAGGCTGCCATCCGGATTGGTCGTCACATTGACCAAGGGGGCAACCGGAGCAGTCGCATCGACATAGGAGACCGTGGCGGCCGCACTGGCATTACCAGCAGCATCCGTCGCCGTCGCCACGACATCGCCGGTCGGTTGATTGGCGGGCGTGGTGAGGTTGTAAGAACCGTCGCCAGCTGCCGTGACGGTGCCGCTGCTGCCGTCCGGATACCTCACTCTCACCGTGCTGCCTGGCTCCGAGGTACCGGCAATGGTCAGGCTGCCATCCGGATTGGTCGTCACATTGACCAAGGGGGCAACCAGAGCAGTCGCATCGACATAGGAGACGGTGGTGTCGGTACTGGCATTACCAGCAGCATCCGTCGCCGTCGCCACGACATCGCCGGTCGGTTGATTGGCGGGCGTGGTAAGGCTGTAAGAACCGTCGCCGGCTGCAGTGACGGTGCCAGTACTGCCGTCCGGATACGTCACACTCACCGAACTGCCTGGCTCCGAGGTACCGGCAATGGTCAGGCTGCCATCCGGATTGGTCGTCACATTGACCAAGGGGGCAACCGGAGCAGTCGCATCGACATAGGAGACCGTGGCGGCCGCACTGGCATTACCAGCAGCATCCGTCGCCGTCGCCACGACATCGCCGGTCGGTTGATTGGCGGGCGTGGTGAGGTTGTAAGAACCGTCGCCAGCTGCCGTGACGGTGCCGCTGCTGCCGTCCGGATACCTCACTCTCACCGTGCTGCCTGGCTCCGAGGTACCAACAATGGTCAGGCTGCCATCCGGGTTGGTCGTCACATTGACCAAGGGGGCAACCGGAGCAGTCGCATCGACATAGGAGACGGTGGTGTCGGTACTGGCATTACCAGCAGCATCCGTCGCCGTCGCCACGACATCGCCGGTGGGTTGATTGGCGGGTGTTGTGAGGCTGTAAGAACCGTCGCCACCTGCCGTGACGGTGCCGGTGCTGCCGTCCGGATACCTCACTCTCACCGTGCTGCCTGGCTCCGAGGTACCAGTGATGGTGAGACTGCCGTCAGAATTGTTAACCAAGCTGGCACTAGGCGCTGCGGGTGAAGTGGTGTCAGAGGGCCCCTGACCACCACCACCACCACCACCACCACCACCACCACCACCACCAAGCGCGACACCTGCAAGCGTAGCGCCGCCTAATAACCAGGCGGCGGTCGAGAGATCGAAGCTTTCATTGATTAACAATGGCTCGATGGAATCGATGGGAATGTATTGCCCTACAAACGGCTCCCCACTCGCTAAATCCACTCGCCATAAATATTCACCATCCTCGATAACCAGATCGTTCTGCAGCGCCCCCTGTTCAGGAAAAAATCCCTGAATTCTGAACACTGTTCCAGAATTAAGCGCAATGACAAGTGAATCACCATCACGCTCGATACTGCTAATGTCAGATCGTTTGACTGCCAACTGGACTACAGACGGTTCCAGTAATGAAAACTCTTTAGAAACTACAGACTTTTTTTCATGGCTCGACTTGTTAACGACAATCATCAGGCTTTTCATAGCGACCTCAACAGGGCACTTCAGCATGTATTTTTAGAGATTTCTTGCGTTAAAAAGGTTCTGGGAAAATATACAACCGCCTGAACAGCAAACACCTCAGACAGCTACCGACAACAGCTCCTGAATGAACCACGTCCCATTCTCAACAGCAGCTCACCTTACCTCAGCCCCGCCTCGCAAGGCCTCGCACGCCAGAAGAGGCTGTCAGATCGTGACCGAACCCGCGTCGCAGACCTCGAGCACCGCATTGCGAATAAAACTTCAGGCACGATCCGGATAGTAGATTCTGAACAAATGTTAACTATCCTCCTTTTAGAGCCTAGAGCAACTCAAACTGATCGACTTCAAAAATAATGGCCATTAGCTATCTCAGAGATAGCTGACGGTACAGCGCAGCCCCCTGCGCATCTAACGACCAGGAACTCTGACTACATGTACAACTCCCGTAGCGTCCTATTGCGCATGTGCTTACTTGCCCCCTGCCTGCCGTACAGCCATGCCGCCGCAGTTGAACTTCCCTGGCTCTCGGGGAACAGCAACAGTGCAATGCCACAGGGCTTGAGCACACAACGCCTCGCGGACGAACTGGGCGCTACATCAACTCAAGCTGGCGCGGAAGTGAACTCACAGCCACGCGCTGGGGCTCTCGGCCTGCGCGATGCGGTTGCCATCGCAGTGAACCGCCATCCCTCGATCCTGTCGGCTGCCTCGGCGATCAGCCAGCAGGAAGGGGCCGTCGATCAGGCCAGAGCTGGCTACTACCCAAGAATTTCTGCCGGCGTCAACTCGGGCCGGGTCAGCACCTATGGCCACGGCCAGATCGCCACGGTGTCGGTTTCACAGATGCTCCACGATTTCGGCAAGGTCAGCGGCTCGGTCAATCAGGCCCAAGGGCAGGTATTCAAGCAACAGGCGTTGCTGCTCAAGCAAATCGACACCATCGCCGAAGAAACCGCGCAAACCCTACTGGAAGTGCACCGCCAGCAGGCGCTGCTGAAGATCGCCTCGGATCAGGTCCGCGCCATGCAGAGCGTTCTGGAGATGGTCAAGCTGCGCGCCGACTCAGGGCTCACCTCGCAATCGGACTTCATTCAGGCCACCACCCGCGAGCAGAGCGCACGCTCCAACCATCAACAGGTCTCGACCTTGCTGGATCAGTGGCGCGCGCGACTCGCCACGCTGGTAGGCGATAACCAGCCCAACACCATCGCCACCCCACCCTCGGATCTGGAGCATGCAGCCCATCTGGACAGCCCCTGGGATTACACCCGGCTTCCAGACGTGCTCGCCGCAGAGGCGGATCGCAAGTCTGCAAATGGTCAGCTGGAAAACGCCAAGGCCCAACGTTACCCCACGATCGCCCTGGAAGGCTCGGCCAACAAGGCACTCAGCGGTACCAACCCTAACAATGGCATCGACCAGGGCAGCTACAACACCGCCATGATCACCGGCTCGATGATGCTCTATCAAGGAGGCGCCGTCTCAGCGCAGATCCGCTCCGCCACGGCAGGTATCGAACGGGCCGACGCCCTTATCAGGGAAGCGCGCCTGGCAGCCGAGAACCAATTGCGAAGCTCACGCAAACAAGCCGTAGGCGCCCGCATACGCATGGGCATTCTCGGCCAACGCATGGCCAGCATGACCGAGACCAGAGAGCTCTACAGAGAGCAGTACCGCGTTGGCACCCGCTCGGTACTGGACCTGCTCAACGCCGAACAGGAGGTCTATCAGGCTGCCGCCGAGCTGGAGACGACCCGCCATGACTACTGGGCTGGCCTGGTCACCTACATCGGCGCAACCGGGCGTAGCCGCGAAGCTTACTCCCTCAACGACACATCCATCCAACAGATCGAGATCCAGCCATGACGGCTCAACAGACCACCAGCGCCGCACGTAATCAGCCGTGGCTGGAGGCAATGCTGAACATTGCCGGGCATTACAGGATGGGCGTGTCGGAAGAAAGCGTGCGGGTTTCCCTGTCCTGGGAACGTGGCAGCGACCCCGATGCAGTACTCCATCGCATGGCCGCGCAGATGGGCCTGATGCTGCGCTTCGAGACCTACTCCGACAAAGCGCTCGACCCCTGGCGCCTCCCCCTGGCCGTCGAGCTGCGCAGCGGGCAGGTAGCGATCATCGAAAAGGCCGACGGCAAGGGTCGCTTCAGTGCTCTGCTGAGCGGCGAACAGGGTCTTCCGATCACCCTGTCCCTGGAAAACCTGCGAGAACGAGCGGTGCGGGTGGCCGTGCTACGCCCGGAGTCATCCGTACCCGACGCACGGGTCGACGACTACATAAAACCCTACCAGGCCAACTGGTTCTGGCGCATCGCCCTGCGTGACTGGAAACGCTATGGCGATGTGGCGCTGGCTGCCATGGCGGCCAACGTTCTGGCACTGGCTGGGGTGATTTTCGCCATGCAGGTATACGACCGGGTCATACCCGCACAGTCGGAATCCACGCTGTGGGTGCTGTTTCTTGGGGTGATGCTTGCCATTGGCTTCGAGTTCCTGCTGCGCATGTCACGCTCCAGGATTGCCGACCTGATCGGCAAACGTGCCGACCTGAAAATCACCGACATGGTGTTCGGCCACGCCTTGCGGGTGCGTAACGACGCCCGCCCGAAATCCACAGGCACCTTCATCTCGCAGATCCGCGAACTGGAGCAGATTCGTGAACTCATCACCTCCACCACCATCAGCGCGGTCACCGACCTGCCCTTCGTGCTGCTGTTCCTGGCGATTCTCTATCTGACGGGTGGCCCGCTGCTTTACATCGCTCTAGGCGCCCTGCCCCTGCTGATCCTGCCCGGGCTGCTGGCACAACGACCGCTGGCCAAACTGTCCAACGAAGGCATGCGCGAATCGGCGATACGCAACGCCGTGCTGGTGGAAGCGGTGCAGGGCATCGAGGACATCAAGCTGCTGCGCGCCGAGCCACGCTTCCAGAATCAGTGGAACCAGTTGCACGCGGTATCGGCGGACATCTCCATCAGGCAGCGTCATATCACCAACTTCCTGCTGACCTGGACTCAGGAACTCCAGGGGCTGGTCTATGCCGCTGTACTGCTCGGCGGCTGCTACCTGGTGATGAATGGCGACATGACCACCGGTGCGCTGGTGGGCTCGTCGATTCTGGCCTCACGGATGATGGCCCCGTTGGCACAGATCTCCAGCGTGTTCGCCCGCTGGCAGCAAGCCAAGGTGGCCCGCCAGGGCCTGGACGAACTGATGAAGCGCCCCGTCGACCAGCCCGAGCATTCCAGACTGCTCCACCGCCCCCTGCTTCAGGGACAGTTCGATCTCGACAAGATCCAGTACCGCTACGGCGAAAAGGACAAGACTCCGGCACTGGAAATCAGCAGCCTGAAGATCCGGCCCGGCGAGCGCATCGCCGTGCTCGGGCGCAACGGCGCGGGCAAATCCACCCTGCTGCAAGTGCTGGCCGGCCTGCAGGTTCCACAAAGCGGATCGATAAAACTATCCGGGCTGGAGATGTCGCTGATCGATCCGGCAGACGTACGCCGCGACGTGGGGCTGCTGACCCAGAACTCACGACTGTTCTTCGGCTCGATCCGCGACAACCTGACCATGGGTCGCCCGATGGCCACCGACAACGAAATCCTTCAGGCACTGGAACTCAGTGGTGCATTGGGGCTGGTGCAATCCCAGGAGGGCGGCCTCGACTATCTGATCATGGAAGGCGGCGTCGGCCTCTCCGGGGGGCAGAAGCAGGCACTGCTACTGGCACGCACCCTCATCCGCGAACCCGCCACCGTACTGCTCGACGAGCCCACCGCCTCGCTCGACGAAATGAGCGAAATGCAGATTCTGGAGCAACTGACGCCTTGGTTCGAAGGCCGCACGCTGATCGTCGCGACCCATCGCCTTGCGGTCCTCCAATGGGTCGAGCGCATTCTGGTGATCGACGGCGGGCGTCTCGTCATGGATGGCCCTAAAGAGCAGGTACTCGCGCGGTTCGGTCACAAGTAGATCGCGCCTCTCATCTCATCATCTTTGCAGCGAAGCCAAACAGAATGCCCAACACCACACCTGCAGCCTCACGCACCGCCGTGAGCGTCAACGAAAAGCCATCGCGCAAACCGGACAGCCAGCATGTCGACGGCTTCGGTTTGGTGGAAAAATCCCTGCCCAGCTCCTCGCGCCTGGTCTGGCTAGTGGCAACGCTCTTGCTCGTATTCCTGAGCTGGGCCTGGTACTTCGAACTCGATGAAGTATCCACCGGTAGCGGCAAGGTCATCGCGTCATCCAAGGAGCAGGTGATCAAGTCTCTGGAAGGAGGCGTGATCGCCGCCCTCCCCGTTCAGGAGGGCGACATCGTCGAAAGGGGCCAGGTTCTCGCTCAACTGGATCGCACCCGCATCGAATCGGCGGTTGCCGAAAGCGCCTCGCGCAGCCGAGCTGCACAAGCCGCCGCCGCGCGCCTGAGCGCCGAGGTCAATGACACACAATTGCAGTTTCCTGAGGATGTCCTCGAAGAGCCCGGCCTCGTGCAGGCGGAAACCGCGCTCTATGAGTCACGTCGCAAAGGCCTCAATGAATCCCTCTCCGGGCTCAATGAAGCCATGCGCCTGATTCGCAGCGAACTGAAGATGACCGAGCCACTGGTCGCACGCGGTGCCGCCAGCGCGGTGGAAGTATTGCGCCTCAAGCGCCAGCTCAACGAACTGCAGAACAAGCACACCGATACCCGTGCTCAGTATCTGGTCAGGGCGCACGAGGAGCTGGCCAAGGCCAACGCGGAAATCGAAGCCCAGCAGGCCGTCACCCGGGGGCGTAATGACTCCTTGACTCGCCTGACCCTGACCTCCCCCGTTCGCGGCGTGATCAAGGATATCGAGATAAGCACTCTCGGCGGCGTGATTCCCCCCAATGGGCAGGTGATGCGCATCGTGCCGCTCAATGAGCGTCTACAGGTAGAGGCACGCATATCTCCACGTGACATCGCTTACATCCATCCAGGCCAGGAGGCCACGGTGAAGATCTCCGCCTACGATTATTCGATCTATGGGGCACTCAGCGGGCGGGTAGGACTGATATCACCGGACACCATCCAGGATGATGTACACCGCGATCAGTATTACTACCGGGTTTATATAATGACCGAGTCCGATTCACTGCAGAACAAGAACGGAGAAAAGCTACCCATCGTGCCAGGCATGATCGCGACGGTAGACATTCATACCGGACAGAAAACGATACTTTCGTATTTGATAAAGCCGTTCAACAAAGGTCGTGAAGCATTGAGAGAACGATAGATCATGCAAGTCGGAAGCTTTGCCATGCCGCGGATTCTGATCAAATGTGAACCGGTCGGTTCGAGCACTTCCTGCGTGCTTAAGATACAGGCTCTCATGGAGCCTCATGGTAATCAGAAGATGCAAGGCCAAAACGTATTCCTGTCGACCCTACTTGCTGCTGTCATTCTCGTCCTGCTGGTCATAGGGCTTTCAGCGTGTTCCGCTACCGCCGCCCAGCCTGCGATAGTCGTCGATGAGCAAGCCCCGAAGGTTGGTGGGCCTGCCAAGGTAGTAACCACCGCGAATGGTGACATCTACGCATTCAGTTTCATCGAGGACGGCCAGAAAATCACCTGCCACACTCCAGTGAAACCAAATACCGATTTACAGACTGTTCCCCATGATCAATGGCGCATGGTGTGCACCAAGCCCCACCTTCAGGAAACCGCGCAACCGATACCGGTTCGCAAGCTGGACATTCCATCCGACGCGCTGTTCGAATTCGGAAAATCCGGTATCGAAGACATGAAACCCAAGGGTCGGCGCAGCCTGGAGCAATTCGCTCAGCTACTGCATGACGATTACAGCCAGCAACCACAGCTCATTCTGACCGGCCATACCGACCGCCTGGGGTCCGCCGAAGCGAACCACCGAATCAGCCTGGCCCGCGCCCAGTCAGTGGCTGAACTACTCCGCCGCTCTGGCATTGCTCGTGATCGAATTACCGTACTTGGCAAAGGAAGCGCCGAGCCGATCGCCGAGTGCCCGGGCACCAAGGCCACTCCCCAACTGATTCGCTGCTTGCAACCCAATCGCCGTGTCGGCATCGAAATCATAGGCAACTGAGCGTCGGACCATTTCAACGAAAAGGGCCTACAAGGCCCTTTTTTCAATCTTCAATATCTATCAATTCCTCATCCGACGGAGCGCTACCATCCAGCGCCTCGAGCCGATAACCGTAGCCGTAGACCGTACTCAATACCCAGCCGAACTCCGAAGTCAGCTTGAGTTTGTTCCTGATGCGATAGATGTGCGTATCGAGTGTACGCGAGGACAGTTGCTCATCCCTCCCCCACAGATGTTCATACAGATAGCTACGCGATAGCGGGCGCCCCTGATTCCTGAACACCAGCAGCGCCAACTCGAACTCGCGCTGCGTCAATGATGCTGGAACACCATCGACGCTAACCTGCGTCTCCTGAAGATCGAAGCGGATATTGCCAAAGCTCTGCACGTTGTCGCTGGCAGGCTCGGTCTGCTGCTGACGCATCACATTCTTCAAGCGCGCCAGAAGCTCACCCTGGCGGAATGGCTTGCTGATGTACTCGATAGCACCGGCCTCGAGCGCCTGAATCACGTCACGCTCACCCGTGCGAGAGGTGAGCATGACTACGGGTGGCGACGGGTTCAAATGCATCTTTATCCACTTGAGCATTTGCAAACCGCTGATTTCAGGGACCTGCCAATCGAGAATGATCAGGTCGAAGGTCTCCCTCTTTAGCGCCCGCAGCAGGTCGGGACTTTCGGAGAACATGGTGCAGATGGGCATCGCACCGTCGGGCAGTTTCAAAAAACTCAGCGTCTTGTTCAGCAAGCTGAGCTCGACAGGCTCGTCATCAAGAATGGCAATACGCATGGGTACCGCTCCAGATCAAAAGGTTACGTCACTACTGGCATGGACGGCGATAACCCTCGGGCAATCTGAACAATTGTCACTTAGCCGGATATGAATATCTTTTTTATTAATAATCAAACACATGTATGACTCTCGGCGCTCTCGCCGAACAAAGCCCCAATAGTAACGCGCCATTTCGAAAACCGACACCACCACCTGTATTCATTACTTGGGGAGGCTTCATCATGACCAATCACTTCATTAGTGCGGCTTCGGATCTGGTGGCGTTTGAAAAGAACGATATCCGGATACTGATCGTCGACGACTGGTCCTTCCAGTTGATGGAAACAGTCAGCAAACTTAGCGAAGCTGGATACTTCAATACTTATCCCGCACTCGGCTGCATGGAGGGCCTGATCGCCCTGCACAACGCTCAAAAAACCTATGACATCCTGCTCTGCAGCACGAGTCTGAACTTCGCCGAGCTCAGCATCCTGCTGCAGGCTGCGTCACGCAATCACCTGACACGATATTATTCTTTGATCGGCGATGCCGGCCCACTGGACAGCCATCTGGAATTTTTCCAGAATCTGAATACGCACACTTTTCGCTTCCTCGGCGTGTTCGACAAACCGCTTCTGCCCTATTCTTTTGGCCGAGCACTGGCACACGTTCATATCCACAAGAATCAAAGAATCGCTGCCCCCTCGCCAGACATCAGGGGAGGCAACGCGGGGCCTTCATAGGCGCGTTTGCAGCACGTTCGAAGCGTAGTGCAAGGAAACAATCATGCGCAGTACCCTGCTTTTAAGTTTGTCCCTTTGCCTGGGGTTGTCCAGCAGCATGACGCCCCCCCTTGCGCTGGCCGCAGCGGGCGAGCAGATCCACGTGGTCGAACCCGGCGATACATTGTGGGACATTGCCGAGCATTATCTGCATATGCCGAGCGCCTGGACGCGAATCCAGAAACTCAACGCACTGGGCTCGCCGCTGGACCTGACGGTGGGCACCCGGTTGATTATTCCAAAACACGAAGACGCTTTTCCCATCACCATCCTTCATCTCCAGGGTGAGGCATGGGTGCACTCCCAGGGACAGCCCGAAATACCGCTGACCGAAGGCATGAAGCTCAACGAGGGACAAAGCGTGCGCACCGGCGAGGCCACGTTCGTGACCATGGGTTTCTACGATGGAGCCAAGAGCGTACTGACACCGCTGAGCCTGATATCCCTGGGGCAGAATCCTCAATACGGTGCTGCCCAGGTCATCCTGCAGAAAGGCGAAGTGGAGTCTTACGTGCCCCGCCAGGGTACCCCGTTCAACAGCTTCGAAGTCATTACCCCGCAGGGTGTGCTCGGCGTACGAGGCACCCACTTCGTGGTACGCATCGATACGCCGGAGAATTCGCTGGTCGAGGTGCTCGAGGGCAAGGTAGTGGTCAGTTCTCCCTCCTCGGCCAGCCGTCCAGAAACCTGGATAACCCCCAACCAGGGCCTGGTACTGAATGAAACAGGCGCACTGCACACCAGCCCACTGCTAGCCGCCACGCAACGTGCAGAGCGGGTGCCAACGCCCTCAGGCACGACTGATTGGCGAATTATCGCGCAGAAGGTGTCCGGAGCCGTGAAGTACATCGCGCAGGTTTCAAGCAGTGCCGACTTCCTCAACATCGATCAGGAGCAAACCGCAACGGATCCGGAATTTCAGTTCCAGGGGCTGGACGACGCGTTCTACTACGTTCGGGTCATCGCCATCGATGCGCAAGGCCTGCAGGGCGAACCCGGCGAATTCCTAATGCTTTACCGCACGGCCAATGGAGGTGTGGACGTTCAGCAGATTGGCCAGCGCACCCATTTCAACTGGAATGCGGCACCGCTCGAACGCGGCCTGCGCTACCGCCTTAAAATCGATACGGACAGTGAGCTGGAGTCACCCTTCATCGATCGACGGGACATTCGCAGCACAGCCGTCGACATCACCAACCTGCCGCCTGGACTACTGTATTGGCAGGTCAGCACGGACGAGGATGAACAACCCACGATCGTGGGTGCGGGAACCCTGCGCTAAGCCCACTCGCCAACAGCCCACTCGAGGCCCTTGAACCTATCGTGTTCAGCGTTCAGCAGTTGTATCGAAAAATTGTTCGGGAATGGATCATCATCGCGGTGATTCTGCTGCCCTGCATAGGCCTCGTGGCGGCCCAGCCCCAGTGGCGGCTGGACCAGATCATCTACGACAAACTGATGCCAATCGTCTCGCCTCCGGTCGACTCACGCATTCTGCTGGTCAAGATCGATGACGCAAGCCTCTCCGCTCTCGGGCGCTGGCCCTGGCCGAGGGACGTACACACCAAACTTCTGGACAAACTGGCGGAGCTGGAGCCCCAGGCAGTTCTCTACGACGTCATCTTCACCGAGCCCGATTCGCGCCCGGAAGTCGACGAGCGCCTGGGGGCCGCCATGGAGCGTATCGGCACTGTGGTGGTCCCCACCGTACGGGCGCCGCGCCCTACCGCAGAAGGCCAGCCCTACTTCATTCCGCCCATTCCCTCCGTGGCGGCAGGTGCCAGAGGCATCGGCCACAATTACATAGCGGCCGACGCCGACGGCGTCGTACGGCGTCTATACCTGCGCGAAGGCAGTGCCGTCAGCCAATTGAACCAACTCACCTGGCAGGCCTACGCCGCCACCTTTCCCAGTTATCAGCAGCCAGTGATGCCCGATATCTGCTGCATGAGCAACCTCGGGGCGAACTGGTTCGGCTGGAACGAGCTGTACATCCCCTACAGCGGCGCCAATCCGCGGATTGGCAATGTCTCGGTCATCGACGTGCTCAATGACAACGTCGACGCCGACGAACTGCAAAACAAGATCATTCTGGTGGGGGCGACCGCTTCAGGACTCGGCAACCGCTACCCCCTCGCCTCGTCCGAAGGCGCCATACCGGGCATAGTCGCCCACGGCAACCTCCTCAACAGCCTGCTCAACCAGCACCTGATCAAGTCGATGCCGACCTGGCTCAATGTGCTCATCTCCATGGGCACGGTACTGATCGTTCTGGGCCTATTCCTGACACTGCGCCTGCGCCACACCTTTCTGGTCTGCCTGGCCTTCATCTTCCTGCGCCTGGTTCTCAGCCTGAGCCTGCTGGCCATGGGCTGGTGGTCTGCGCCTGGGGCCAGCCTGATCGGTATTGCACTCGCCTACATGTTCTGGAGCTGGCGGCGCCTGAATACCGTGGCCACCTATTTCGGCCTCGAACTGGACCGCATGGCACAGGAGCTGAAATCCCACGTAGCCCCGAAGGCTCAACCCAAACCGCCTTTCAATGGTGACGAACTGCTTCGTCGCGCGCTCGCCCTGGAAGCGATGATCCGTCATGTTCGCGGCTCCCGACGCTTCATCGCACAATCCCTCGACAGCCTACCCCTTTCGGTATTCGTGACGGATCTCGACGGGCAGGTGCTGCTGGCCAACCTGAGTGCCAACACGCTGCAGGCAAAATACGGCCGCGGCGACCGGACGCTCATCGGCAAGAATGTCTTTCAGGTACTGCAAGAACTTGAAGCGCCCCAGACAGCCGCACGGATCAGCCACAGAAACGCCTGGAGCGACGACGAGAGAGACTTTCAACGGCTACCTGGGCAGGTGTTGCTTACCGGATCAGGTCGTAGCTTCAAGGTCCAGCTTGCACCACTGGATACCGAAGAAAGCGAGCCCACTGGCTGGCTGGTCGGATTGCTGGAAATTACCGTGGAGCGTCTGGCCGAGGAGCAGCGGGACAGCATGCTGCGCTTTCTGTCCCATGACCTGCGAGCACCACAGTCGGCGATTCTGGCTCTGCTGGCCATGCAGGACCGCACCGAAGAGCCGCTATCCAACGACGAACTGCATCGCCAGATAGAACAGCAGGTCAGGCGCACGCAAAGCCTCACCGATGACTTCATGTTGCTGGACGCTGCCAAGTCCAAGCAGCAGATATTCGAGGAAGTGCTGCTGGCGGCGGTGGTCATGGATGCGGTGGATCAGGCCTGGCCGCTGGCGCAACACAAGAACATTCGCATCAGCCAGCACTTCCTCGACGACGAAGCCTGCGTGATCGATGGCGTACCGGAATTGCTGACTCGCGCCATCTTCAATCTGCTGGAAAACGCCATCAAGTACAGCGGGCCTGGCACTGCGGTTCATCTGCAGCTATCGCTGGAGGCGGACGAGGCAGTGCTGACCATACGGGACGAGGGCCAGGGAATCAGCGCAGAGGACCTGCCCTATCTGTTCGATGAGTTCCGTCAGTTCGGCAAAGGCAACGCCCGTGGCGAGGGCTACGGCCTGGGCATGGCCTTCGTCAACAGCGTGATACAGCGCCACGAGGCGCGTATCGACTGTGTCAGCGAGCCTGACGTAGGCACCACCTTCACCCTTGCCTTCAGGATCAACTGAAACACGACGATCACAAGGCGACTGAAGAGCAGCCAAAGCCGCCGATCAAGCCCGAGAAGTGCGCTGCAACGCGCACCCGGGCCCTGCGCGTCGCGAATGGGCCGCAAAGCCAGCACCCGATAACCCGGATACAGCAACTGAAGAGAAAGGCTTGGTTGACCCAGAACGAAAGAAAGCGGCCTATGGCCGCTTTCTTTCGTAGCTTCAAGGCAAGCCTTGAGATATGGCGCAGCGGACGGGACTCGAACCCGCGACCCCCGGCGTGACAGGCCGGTATTCTAACCGACTGAACTACCGC
>NZ_JBQWIF010000057.1:0-23542 GCF_052958135.1 Pseudomonas sp. SZ40
ACGGAGCACGTGTAGGAGCCAGCTTGCTGGCGAGCCGCGATCAAGAGCATCGCCGGCAAGCCGGCTCCTACAGCAGGTCGTCCTGCTCGTGGGGCAAGTGGTGCAAGGGTGAAGCGTCTTACGCCCTGCGCAGGCTTTGAGGTGGCTCTGTAGCCTGGGTTGACCGGGGCAGGCATGGGTTCACTGGGTCGCTCAGATACTTCCCGCCTACGCACAATGGACGTAACCGACGCCAGCCCCGGTACCCCGGGAAATGTTTGCAAGCGGAAATTATCGGCACAACTGTGCGCCGCCGACGGGGTCTCGTTTAGAATGGTTCGATCCCTTCGAGAATTCCATCCATGCCCCAGTCGGCCGAGCAGCAGTCGTTAGCTGAAGTACCTCTGACGGAGCTGGTCGCATGCCATGAATGCGATCTGCTCATGCGCAAGCCGCACATCGGAGATGGTGAGAGCGTCGAATGCCCGCGTTGTGGCTATGAGCTCTACAACCACCGTCACCAGGTGGTGCGCCGTAGCCTCGCTCTGGTACTCGCGGCGCTTCTGCTGTATGTCCCCGCGAACTTCTTGCCGATCATGCATCTGACCCTGTTGGGGCAAACCGCCAACGATACGGTGTGGAGCGGAGTGCTGGGCCTTTATAACAGCGGTATGCAGAGCATCGCCGTGGTGGTGTTCCTGTGCAGCATGGCGGTGCCCCTGCTCAAGCTGCTCTGCCAACTGCTGGTGTTGCTGAGCATCAGCCTGAAGATCGGTCGTGGTTACGGGCTGCTGCTTTACCGTATTTATCACCACATGCGCGAGTGGGGCATGCTCGAGGTCTACCTGATGGGCATTCTGGTTTCCATCGTCAAACTGGCCGATATCGCCGCCTTGTCGCTGGGCTTCGGCTTGTTCTGTTTCATTGCGCTGCTGTTGGTGCAGGTCTGGCTGGAGGTGACCATGTCGCCCCACCAGATCTGGGAAGCTCTGGCAGGGGAGGATATCAGTGCGCGCCATTGATGCCGGGTTGCTGATCTGCCACGAATGCCACCAGCTCAACCGTCACGAGCCCGAGCTGAAGCGCCAGTTCTGTTCGCGCTGTGGGGGGCGGGTACATCCGCGCCAGCCCAATAGCCTGGTACGTACCTGGGCATTGCTGATCACGGCAGCCATTCTCTACATTCCCGCGAACCTGCTGCCGATCATGACGGTCAATTCCCTCGGCAAGGGGCAGCCGGACACCATCATGTCGGGTGTCATCACCCTCTTCGAACATGGCATGCTGCCGATTGCTGCGGTGGTCTTCATCGCCAGCATCCTGGTGCCGACCTTCAAGCTGGTCGGGATCGGCCTGCTGCTCTATTCGGTGCAGCGCCATCAGCCGATGTCGGCGCGCCAACGGATTTTGATGTACCGCTTCATCGAATGGATCGGGCGCTGGTCGATGCTGGATATCTTCGTCATTGCCATTCTGGTGGCGGTGGTCAGATTCGGCAGTCTGGCGAGCGTCGAGCCAGGGATGGGAGCGGTGGCTTTCGCCAGCGTGGTGATTCTGACCATGCTGGCAGCACTGACCTTCGACCCTCGATTGATTTGGGATAACACGGAATCGGATGACGACCATGAATGATCTGCCCACGGCCAGGACGCGTCCGGCCTCCAACTGGTCCGCGATATGGGTGCTGCCACTGATCGCCTTGCTGATTGGCGGCTGGCTGGGCTGGCGTGCCTACAGTGATGCAGGCATCGAGATCCAGGTGGTGTTCGCCAGCGGCGAGGGCATCGAGGCAGGCAAGACCGAGGTCGTCTACAAGGGCATGTCGATCGGCAAGGTATCGAGCCTGACCCTGGACCAGAGCGAGAAGCAGCGTGGGGTGATCGCCACGCTGGAGATGAGCAAGGACGTCGAGTACCAACTGCGTGCCGGCACGCGCTTCTGGCTGGTCAAGCCGAGTGTGAGCCTGGCCGGTATCACCGGTCTGGAAACGCTGGTCTCCGGCAACTACATCGCCGTCAGTCCTGGCAACGGTGAACCGACCTACGATTTCCAGGCGCTGCCGCAGGCGCCGCCGCTTTCGGATGAACAACCCGGCCTGCACCTGACCCTCAAGGCCGAGCGACTGGGTTCGCTGAACCGCGACAGCCCGGTGTTCTACAAGCAGATTCAGGTCGGGCGGGTGAAAAGCTACGAGCTCGCCAATGACCAGACTTCGGTCGATGTGAAGGTATTCATCGAGCCGGCCTATGCCGATCTCGTGCGCAAACATACGCGCTTCTGGAATGCCAGCGGCATCAGCGTCGATGCCAACTTCTCCGGCGTGAAGTTCCGCAGCGAGTCTCTGGCCAGCATCGTCGCGGGAGGCATCGCCTTCGCCACACCTGAGCACCGCAAGGACAGCCCGCCTACCGACCCGAGCAAACCCTTTCGCCTCTACGAGGACTTCGATGCCGCCCAGGCGGGTATCAAGGCCGTGGTCAAACTGACCGACTTCGAGGGGCTCCAGGCTGGGCGTACGCCAGTCATGTACAAGGGGATCCAGGCGGGCACGCTGAAAAACCTCAAGGTCGATCCGGATTTGAAAAGTGCCACCGCCGAACTGGCGATGGACCCTCTAGCCGAAGATTATCTGGTCGAGGGCAGCCAGTTCTGGGTGGTCAAGCCATCGATCTCCCTGGCTGGCATCACGGGGCTCGAGGCGCTGGTAAAGGGCAACTACATCGCCATTCGCCCCGGTGAGCTGGGCGGTGCGCCGCGTCGGGACTTCGTCGCCCGGGCCAAGGCACCCCCACTGGATCTAGGTGCCGAAGGCCTGCACCTGGTGCTGTTCAGCGATACGCTCGGCTCGGTGGATGTGGGCAGCCCCATCCTTTACCGGCAGATGAAAGTGGGTACGGTGCAGAGCTTTCAGTTGGCCAGAGACAACAAGCAGGTGGTAGTTGGCGTGCACATCGAGCCGGAATATGCCGGGCTGGTAAACGTCACCACGCGCTTCTGGAACGTCAGCGGGATAACGCTCAAGGGCGGATTGTCCGGTATCGAAGTGAAGAGCGAATCCCTGCAGACCCTCATGGCAGGCGGTATTTCGTTCGAGACCGATGACCTGAGCGCACCGGCCGATGCCAAGCGCGTGCAGCGCTTCAACCTGTACGCCGACCGCGATGCCGCGATGCAGCACGGTGATGCGCTGAGCATTCGCGTTGCACGGGGTGACGGCCTTTCACCT
The DNA here is from genome assembly GCF_052958135.1 of Pseudomonas sp. SZ40. Taxonomy (NCBI): domain Bacteria; kingdom Pseudomonadati; phylum Pseudomonadota; class Gammaproteobacteria; order Pseudomonadales; family Pseudomonadaceae; genus Pseudomonas; species Pseudomonas sp. SZ40. Next base: position 3,206 of record NZ_JBQWIF010000057.1, read on the forward strand.
GGCACCGAGATCCGCTTCAAGGGGCTGCAGATCGGCAAGATCGAGCGTGTCGAGCTGACCGACGATCTGCAGGCAGTCATGCTGCATGGTCGGATCACCACGGCAGCCAAACAGGTGCTGCGGCCCGGCTCGCGCTTCTGGGTGGTCAAGCCTCAACTGAGCCTTGCCGGTGCCGCCAATCTCGACACGCTGATCGGTGGCCAGTACATCGACGTGCTGCCGTCGGCGCAGAGCAACGGTCGACAGAGCGAGTTCGTCGCTCTGGAGCAGCCGCCGGAGCAAGTCGCCGAAGAGCCCGGCCTGCGCCTGGTACTGAGTGCCGCGCGACGCGGCTCGCTGAAGGCCGGAGCGCCGGTCACCTACCGGGAAATTCAGGTCGGCAAGGTAACGGGTTACGAATTGGGGGCCACGGCGGATCGGGTACTGATCGAGGTGCTCATCGAGCCGCGTTATGCCGGGTTGGTGAAAACCGGCAGCCGTTTCTGGAACAGCTCGGGTTTCGGTATCGATGTCGGCTTGTTCAAGGGCATGACGGTCCGCACCGAGTCCCTGGAAACCCTGGTTGCCGGCGGCGTTGCCTTTGCCACCCCGGAGGGTGACAGCAATACGGCCAGAGCCGGGCAGACGTTCGCATTGTTCGATGAGTCGCAGCCGGAGTGGCTGCAGTGGGCGCCGAAAATCGCCCTGCCCAAGTGACTTGCCCGTAAACGAAAAGGCCCGCGTGAAAACGCGGGCCTTTTACGTTGTACAGCGCTATCAGGCCGGCTCGGCCGCATCCTGTTCGCTGCTTGCCGGTGCTTCGGCTTGCTCGCGGCGTTTGATGTACTTCCAGTCGGCTTCGTCGATGTAGATGCCGTTCGGCCCGCTACCACCTTCCAGATCGATGGCCACGGTGGCCGAGACCTGAGGTTTAACCGAGGCCAGAATCGGCACGAAACCGAGTTGCAGGCTGGTCTCGATCAGCGCCTGCTGGTTGCGTTCGTCGATGTCCGCCGCCTCGTCGAGGTAGTAGGGCAGGCGTACGCGGCCAGCCTGATCGCGATCCATCAGGTGCAGCAGCAGGTACATGTTGGTCAGCGCCTTGATGGTCATCGTGGTGCCGTTGCTTGCTGCGCCATCGATGTCGGTGTGGATCACCGGCTGGCCGTGTACCTTGGTGATTTCGAAGGCCAGTTCGAAGAGATCCTTCAGGCCCAGCTGGTTGCCGTTGGCAGCGACCAGGCGCGACAGGTAGTCCTTGGCCTCTTCGTTCTTGGCATCCTGTTCGCTGGACTGGTTGAGGTCGAATACCGACAGGGTTTCGCCCTCTTCGTACTGACCGGCGCTGTGGATGATCTGATCGATATGCCGCAGGGCATCCTTGTTCGGCGCCAGGACGATGCGGAAGCTCTGCAGGTTGGAAACCTGACGCTTGTTGATCTCGCGGTTGAACAGTGCCAACTGGTGCTCGAGGTTGTCGTAGTCGCTGCGGATGTTGCGCAGCGTGCGGGCGATGTCGGTCACCGCGGCACGACGTGCCTTGGCCAGGGTCAGGGCTTCGTCCTGGCGGTGGGCGTAGGCGTTGACCAGCAGCTTCAGACGGCGCTCCATGTCGTCTTCGCTGTCGAACTTGGCGACCCCCTTGAGGCGGACCTGGGCGTACAGCGCCTCGATCTGCCCGTCGATGCGCTGCAGACCCTGCCAGGTGTCCTGGTAGTCGTTGAGCAGCGGCAGCAGGTTGTCCAGTGAGTCGTCGACCGGCTCCATGTAGGGCGTGCCGAAGGGCAGGTCGGCGGGCAGCAATTGGCGACGGCGCAGGGCATCTTCCAGGGTGCGCTCCTTGGCCTCCAGATCGGCGATCTGCCGGCCGACCAGTTGCAGTTTGGCGGAGAGCTGCTGGACGCGCTCGGTGAAGGCATCACTGGCACGCTTGAGTTCGTCCTGAGCGCCTTCCAGCTGGGCGAGCTTTTCCAGCTTGCCGTCTTCTTCGGCGGTCAGTGTCTGGCTGCGACGGAAGTCTTCCAGCGCCTTCTGAGCGTCGAGTACGGCCTGGTACAGCTGCTCGGCCTGGGCCTTGCTGGCGGCACGGTCGGCTGCCACCGATTGCTGGGTCTTGAGCTGCTTGTACTCGCGGTCGAGGCGATCCTTCTGGTCACGCAGTGCGGCGCGATCGGCCAGGGCCTGCAGGGCAGGCGGCTCGATGTTCGAGAGGTCGATGTCCAGACCGGGCACCTGGAAGTGTTCGCCCTTGAAGCTGTCGAGAATCGCTTCCAGGGATTTGACCCACACATCGCCGTCGTCGAGCTGAATGCCTTTCTCGCCCAGTGGCAGGCTGAATAGCTGGCCGTTGAACAGGCGCATCAGGCGATCGACGTCGCCCTGGGAGAACTCTTCGCGCAGGCGCGAGTAACTGTTGTTGTCGGCGTGGTCGAGCTGCTGCTTGACCGACTTGAGACGTTTCTCCAGATCGCGCAGGCGTTCGTCCAGGTCTTCGCTGGAGAACTGGCGGGACTGCGCCAGGGCCCCGGCCAGTTCGTCGTGGGCATCCTTGGCGGCCAGCAACTGGGCTTCCAGTACCTTGAAGTCGTCGACCAGGGCGAAGCGGTTCTTCAGCACCGCCAGCTCGCCGAGCCAGCGCTGGATCTCGCTGATCTCGCGCTCCATGCGCATCAGTTCCTGAGTGCCGCCGCGCTGATCGTTCTGCAGGCCATCCTGCTCGTTGCGGTAGTGCTCGGCCTGGATCACCAGCTCTTCCTTGCGGGCATCGGCATAGTCGTGCCAGGTGCCGAGCAGCGAGTCGAGCAGCGGCGACAGGCGATGCAGCTTGCCGCGTAGCTGTTCGCGCTGGGTCACGCCGGACGCCAGTGCCTCGATCAGCGGGCCAGCGGTGACCAGCGCCTGGTAGTCCTGCTCCATGCGGCGCACGTCGCGGAAGGCCTCTTCGGTGGCGGCGATGTAGTCGACGCTGCCAGAGCGCAGGCTGTGCTCGAAAGCGTCGAGGAACAGCTGCTTGAGCTTGGCAGCGGTGATTTCGCGCATGTGCAGCAGGTTGATGAACAACGCGCGGAAGGTCTTCAGGCTCTGCTCGCTGGTGGAGCGCAACGGAATCAGGGTCAGATCCAGCGGGATGCTGGTGTGCCCGCCGACCAGCAGGCGGCGCAGTTCGTCGGGCTTGAGCTCATAGGCGGTGATGCCGGCCTGGCCGAGGTTCTTGAACAGCTCGCGCTGACGCAGGCAGGTGCCACCCTGCTGGTAGTGATCCAGATCCAGTTCGCCCGCGTAGGCGAAGAACTGATGGCCGAAGCCGCCGCCGGGGCCACGCCCCGCCACACCGATCACGTGCGGACCATGGGGCAGGGCGACTTCGACGAGGATGTAGCTGGTGTCGGTGGCGAAGTAGAACTTGCGCGACTGCTCCAGGCTGTACTTGCCGAAGCTCATGTCCGACATGCGCGCCAGGATCGGGAACTGCAGGGCGTTGATCGACGCCGATTTGCCGAGGTTGTTGGCACCATAGACCGACAGCGGGTTTTCCAGCGGAAACAGGCCGAGGCTGTAGCCGGCGGTGTTCAGCAGAGCGAAGCGGCGGATGCCGTAGCGTTCCTGGGTCATGCGTCTTGCTCCTGTGCAGCGCGCTCTTCGGCCAGGGCGCGGGCCATGGCTTGTTCCTCGGTTTCTTCGACGGCATCGTCGAGGGTGATGATCGGGTCACCACTGTCATCGTCGATCAGCACCGGCGCCGGCAGCGACAGTTCCGAGCTGTGCAGGCTGGCTGCCAGATCACGGTCGTGCTGCACCGCCAGGCAGACGTCGAGGAAACGATGCATCGGCGGCAGGAAGCGGTACACGCCGTTGCTGTCCTCGGCGAAACCGAGCTGGGTCAGGCGGCGAATGACCTTGTCTTCGAGCTCTTCATGGGTGGTCACTTCGGCCTGCAGGAACAGGTCGCGGTACTTGTCGAGCAGGGCCGGCAACTCGTCACGGCCGATGCTGCCGCCGTCGAGCACCGACAGCGGGTCGCGACCCTGATCGGCCAGGTGCTCGACCAGGATGAAGGTGAACAGCGCCAGGCGCTGGGCGGTCTTGTTGACCTGCGGCGCGGCCTGCTCAGGCACGAAGTAGTAGAAGCCGCGCGGGTCGCACACCAGCTCGAAGCCCAGGGCGCGGAACAGCGCGCGATACTGATCCTGCATGCTGGACAGCTGGGCGTAGCACTCGGGCTCGCTGCGCGAGATGTGGTAGCCCTTGAACAGGTCGCGGAACGCGGCTGCGAGCTGGGTCATTTCTTTCAAATCAATGTTCATGCGTCATGCTCACGGGCAGTCGTAGGGTGGACGGCGCTTTATCCGTCCACCGCATGGCAATCAATAAGGTGGACAAAAGACGGCGTTGGCCGCGCGCCCCGGTCCACCCTACGTAAAAATCAGGCACTTGGCCGGCCCACCAGGGCGAAGGACGCGAGGCTGATCTCGTGCTCGCGGGTCAGGTAGACCTGGCGCTCCAGGCGATCGCGCTGGAAGCGGCCTTCGCGCGACAGGCGCGAGAACCAGTAGAGCAGTTCGTCGGTGGCGCCCTCGGGCTCCTGTTCCAGCAGCCAGGTCATCAGGTCCGGCAGCGGCAGCGACTGCTCGCAGCGGTCGATCATTTCCCGTGCGGTTTTCGGTGCCCGTGGGCTGTCGCCCTTGCGCTTGCCGCTGGCCTTCGGGAAATGATTGGGCTTGGCCTCGAAGCGAGCCAGGGCATACACATAGGCCTCGACCTGGGACGCGCTGCCGAGGAAGTTGCTCTGCGGGCGGGTGAACATCGGCATCGCAGCCTGCGGCACCGCCTCGATGCCCTTCTTGCGGATCACCGACAGCGCCAGCGCCGCACCGCGGGTCACGGCGTTGTGCCGGCGTGCCTCTTCGCGCAGCGGCAGCAGCAGCTCGCGGGCCTTGCGCAGGGTCAACTGGGCGGTGGTCTGCATTTCCAGGATGCGCGCGTGGGTGCGCAGCAGCAGGTCATCATCGACCAGTTGGCCGAGGCGCTGCTGTTCGCCGAGCAGCTTGAGCAGCACCTGCTCGACACGGCGCACCCCCTGCTCGAAGGCGCCGTCGGCGGCGACCAACTGGATCATCGGCTCGACGTACTCGTCCCAGGTGGCCAGCACTTCGGCGTAGCGCTGGCGCAGGGGGATCTGCCGGTCGCTGGTCTTGGCCCGTTCGGCCACGCCCATCAGCGCCTGTTCATCGTTGCCCAGCTTCTTCAGAACATCGCGCACGCGCATGTCGAGCAGGCGCAACTGGCGGGCCAGATCGTTGCCGTCGCGTATCTCGAAGGCGTCCTGGATGTAGCCGGCCAGGCGCTCGAGGTGGCGCAGGTAGGCTTCGATTTCCAGGCACAGGCCGAGGCGGTGCTCGCGGCGCAGGTAGGCGAGAAAGTCGTGAATCTGCGCGTTGAGCTCGAAACGGTTGGGGCTCTTGGCCACTGGTACCAGAATATCCAGACGGATCCACTGGTCGAGCAGGGCAGTGACGTCCACCGCGGTACTTTGCGGCGGCAACTGGGCGGTAAGCTGCTTGCGCAGCTCGACCAGGCTCAGGGTGCCGCTATCGAAGCTTTCACAGAGCGGTTCGAGCAGCGCCCAGTGCTCGGCTAGGGCGCGCAATACGCGTTTGGGGTCGATCATCGCGGGGCTGTCGCTCGATTTCGAAAAAACGCCAATTGTACGGGAAAGCGGCATGCCGCTGCATTGTCACGCGGTCGTCATCGCCGATGGGCATGCTCGGCGGCAAATAGCGCGTTGGACGCTGATCGGTTCGCGGCCTGAAATATCCGCAAATGGACAAAATATGCTCAGCGGCCTTTCGATCTGTGGCGGTTGTCGGCACAATTCGCGTCCGCTTTTTTCAGGAGGCTGGCGGGCTCCTGTTGGCCGACCTTTATTACGGACTGCGCAATGATCAAAACGCCGTACTACCTCATCGACAAACAGAAGCTGCTGGGCAACATGGAGAAGATCGCCTACGTGCGTGAACACTCCGGTGCCAAGGCGCTGCTGGCGCTCAAGTGCTTCGCCACCTGGTCGGTCTTCGACCTGATGCAGCAGTACATGGACGGCACCACCTCGTCCTCGCTCTACGAGCTCAAGCTCGGTCGCCAGAAGTTCGCCGGCGAGACCCACGCCTACAGCGTGGCCTGGGCCGACGACGAGATCGAGGAGATGCTGGCCAACTGCGACAAGATCATCTTCAACTCCATCGGCCAGCTCGAGCGCTTCGCCGAACAGTCCGAAGGCAAGGTGCGTGGCCTGCGCGTGAACCCGCAGGTGAGCAGCTCGGATTATCTGCTGGCCGACCCGGCGCGCCCGTTCAGCCGCCTGGGCGAGTGGGATCCGGCGAAGATCGAAGCGGTGATCGATCGGATCTCCGGCTTCATGTTCCACAACAACTGCGAGAACGGCGACTTCGGCCTGTTCGACACGATGCTTTCGCACATCGAAGAGCGCTTCGGCCACCTGCTGCACAAGGTCGAGTGGGTCAGCCTCGGTGGCGGCATTCATTTCACCGGCGAAGGTTATGCGCTGGACGCCTTCTGCGCGCGCCTCAAGGCGTTCTCCGAGAAGTATGGCGTGCAGGTCTATCTGGAACCAGGCGAAGCGGCCATCACCGGCAGCGCATCGCTGGAAGTCAGCGTGCTCGACACGCTCTACAACGGCAAGCACCTGGCCGTGGTCGACAGCTCCATCGAAGCGCACATGCTCGACCTGCTGATCTATCGCCTCAACGCCAAACTGGCGCCCAGCGAGGGTGAGCACACCTACATGGTGTGCGGTAAATCCTGCCTGGCCGGCGATATCTTCGGCGAGTACCAGTTCGCCAAGCCCCTGCAGATCGGCGATCGCCTGTCGTTCGTCGACGCGGCGGGTTACACCATGGTCAAGAAGAACTGGTTCAACGGCCTGAAGATGCCGGCCATCGTGGTGAAGCAGCTCGACGGCAGTGTCGAGGTGGTGCGCGAGTTCGGTTTCGACGACTACCTGTCGAGCCTTTCATAGCAGCCGCAATGTGGGCGTAGGGGGGGCCGGGGCGCGTGGCCAACGCTCTTTTGGACACCGTGTTTGGTGGACGGATGAAGCGACGTCCACCCTACGAGTCACCTGTAGTGATACCGCGATGTGCGGGGTAGGGTGGGCTTCAGCCCACCGGATCGAATGGCTTTCAGCGCCGTACTCAGGCGTGAGTTGGCTTGTGATAGCGCAGTAACTTTCTCAACACATGCAGTATCTGGAGGTGAAACAATTGAAGAAGAACGTTCTTATCATTGGTGCAGGAGGTGTCGCCAAGGTGGTGGCCCACAAGTGCGCGCAGCACAACGACGAACTTGGTCGTATTGCCATCGCGTCACGGAACATCTCCAAATGCCAGGCCATCATCGACAGCGTGCATGCCAAGGGCAGCCTGAAACAGGCGGCCGAGATCAAGGCATTCGCGCTTGACGCATTGGACATCGAGGCGACCAAGACGCTGATCCGCGAGACCGAATCGCAGATCGTCATCAACGTCGGTTCCGCCTTCCTCAACATGTCGGTGCTGCGTGCCTGCATCGATACCGGCGTTGCCTATCTGGACACCGCCATTCACGAAGAACCGGGCAAGATCTGCGAAACTCCGCCCTGGTATGGCAACTACGAGTGGAAACACCTCGAGGAATGCCAGCAGAAGAACGTCACCGCCATTCTCGGCGTGGGCTTCGACCCGGGTGTGGTCAACGCCTATGCGGCACTGGCCCAGCAAGAGCATTTCGACAAGATCGAGTCGATCGACATCCTCGACGTCAATGCTGGCTCCCACGGCAAGTACTTCGCCACCAATTTCGACCCGGAAATCAATTTCCGCGAATTCACCGGACAGGTCTACAGCTGGCAGAACAGCCAGTGGACGACCAACACCATGTTCGAGGTCAAGCGTACCGATGACCTGCCCGTTGTCGGCGAGCAGAACCTGTACCTGACCGGTCACGATGAAGTGCACTCGATCTCCAAGAACCTGAACGTGCCCAACGTGCGTTTCTGGATGAGCTTCGGCGAGCACTACATCAACGTATTCACCGTACTGAAGAACCTTGGCCTGCTCTCCGAGCAACCGGTAACCACGGCAGAAGGCCTGCAAGTCGTGCCGTTGAAAGTGGTCAAGGCCGTGCTGCCAGATCCCGCCTCGCTGGCGCCGGGCTACACCGGCAAGACCTGCATCGGTGATCTGGTGAAAGGCACCAAGGATGGCAAGCCGCGCGAAGTGTTCATCTACAACGTGGCCGACCACGAAGAAGCCTATGCCGAGACCGACAGCCAGGGCATCTCCTACACCGCAGGAGTACCACCGGTGGCGGCAGCCCTGCTGGTTGCCCGTGGCGAGTGGGACGTGCAGCGCATGGTCAACGTCGAAGAGCTTCCAGCCCAGCCGTTCCTCAAGGCGCTGGACGTGATGGGCCTGCCGACGCGCATCAAGGATGAGCACGGCGACCGCCCGTGGGATCAGTCCCTGTAAGACGTGTTTGCACACTCGCTGCAAAAAAGGATCGCCTCGGCGGTCCTTTTTCATTTCCATGCGGGTGAGAACTCGCATGCCGGCGAATGGTGGCCATGGCGCAACTACCGGCAAATCCCGCCATCGCATCGCCCGCAAGCGGGCTCCTACGCATAGCAAGATCACCGTGATCTGTAGGAGCCGGCTTGCCGGCGAATGGTGGCCATGGCGCGGATACCGGCAAAGGCCGCCATCGCATCGCCCGCAAGCGGGCTCCTACGCGTAGCAAGATCACCGTGATCCTGTAGGCGCCGGCTTGCCGGCGAATGGTGGCCATGGCGCAACTACCGGCAAATCCCGCCATCGCATCGCCCGCAAGCGGGCTCCTACGCGTAGCAAGATCACCGTGATCCGTAGGAGCCGGCTTGCCGGCGAATGGTGGCCATGGCGCGGATACCGGCAAAGGCCGCCATCGCATCGCCCGCAAGCGGGCTCCTACGAGTAGCACGATCACCGTGATCTGTAGGAGCCGGCTTGCCGGCGAATGGTGGCCATGGCGCGGATACCGGCAATGCCCGCCATCGCATCGCCCGCAAGCGGGCTCCTACGCGTAGCAAGATCACCTTGATCTGTAGGAGCCGGCTTGCCGGCGAATAGCGGCCATGGCGCAGATACCGGCAATGCCCGCCATCGCATCGCCCGCAAGCGGGCTCCTACGCGTAGCAAGATCACCGTGATCCGTAGGAGCCGGCTTGCCGGCGAATGGCGGCCATGGCGCAGATACCGGCAATGCCCGCCATCGCATCGCCCGCAAGCGGGCTCCTACGCATAGCAAGATCACCGTGATCCGTAGGAGCCGGCTTGCCGGCGAATGGTGGTCATGGCGCGGATACCGGCAAATCCCGACATCGCATCGCCCGCAAGCGGGCTCCTACGGGTGGCACGATCACCGTGATCTGTAGGAGCCGGCTTGCCGGCGAATGGTGGCCATGGCGCAGATAAAGGCAATGCCCGCCATCGCACCGCCCGCAAGCGGGCGTCTACGGCTTCGCGCGGGCTCGCTCAGACCGTCACCACCCCCAGCAGCACCGCCGAGGCCAGCATGATCAGGCTGATGCCCCAGGCCCACAGCACGGTGTAACGGATGTGCTTGTACAGCTCGACACCGGCCAGGCCGATGGCCAGGTACACGCTGGGTACCACCGGGCTGACGCCGAAGCCGGTGTTTTCGCCGATCAGCATGGCACTGGCCACGGCGGCCGGGTCGACGCCAGCTGCTACCGCGACATCACGAATCACGGGCAGCAGTGCGAAGTAGTAAGCATCCGGCGAGAACAGCATGCCCAGCGGCACGCCGAAGGCGCCGATGATCACGTGAATCCAGTTGGCCGAGCCTTCGGGCAGCACGTTGATCATCCAGTGGGCCATGCCGTCGGACATGCCGGCACCGGCCAGTACCCCGAGCAGGATGCCGGCAGCGAGCATCACCAGGGCCATTTGCATGGCATCGGTGGCGTGCGCGCGCAGGGCGCGGTTCTGTTCGTCCAGGCTTGGATAGTTGAGCAGCAACGCCACCCCCAGGCCGACCATGAAACAGGCGAACAGCGGGAAAGCACCGGTGAACAGGCAGGCCAGAATGCCCGCGGTCAGCGCCAGATTGGCCCAATAGAGCCAGGTATTGGGGGGCAGCATCTGCGAGGTGTCGGGCAGCGGCGCGTCGGCCGGTTCGCTGTCATCGATCACACCACCGCTGGCGGCGAAGCTGCGTTGCGCGCGCAGGCCGAGAAATACCGCCAGCGACATCACCAGAGCAAGGCCGATGGCCTGGATCGGGATCAGCGATATCCACAGCTGCGAGGCATCCAGCCCGGACACCGCGGCAGCGCGCGTGGTGGTGCCGCCCCAGGGCACCATGTTCATCACCCCGGCGCTGAGCACCACCAGGCAGAGCAGCATCTGCCGGCTCATGCCCAGGCGCAGGTACAGCGGCAGCAAGGCGGGAATCACCAGCAGAAAGGTGGCGGCGCCGATGCCGTCCAGATGAGTGACCGCCGTCACCGCGACGGTAACGATGGCGACCGCCAGCGGACGACCCTTGGTGCTTTTGAGCAGGAAACGCACCAGCGGGTCGAACAGACCACGATCACGCATGATGCCGAAATACAGAATGGCGAAGATGAACAGCGTGGCTGTAGGCGCCACGGTCTTCAGCCCTTCGGTGATGAACGTGCCGATTTGCGCGGGCGCGAAACCGGCCAGCAGGCAAGCGATGACCGGCAGTGTGACGAAGGCCACCAGCGGGGTGATGCGGCGCATCAGAATCAGGATGACGATGGCGAACATCAGGGTGAAACCGAGTGCGGTGATCATGACGATCTCTCCGGTTTTATTATTGTTGGAGTCGCGGGTCTGGCGTTGGGTGAGCTCAGGAGGGCGTGGGAAGCCTCAGGTCAAGCAGGGCATAGCTGAGGCTCTTGCCATGCCGGTCGATGCCGGGGCTGGCGTTGACGCCGCCCTCCAGGGCGTTTTCCACCACGAAGTTGAGGCCGCCCAGGTTCGGCAGCTCATAACGGCGTACGCTGCCGATCCGCCGGTGGGCCAGGCAGCCCGCCACGCGTTCGCTGGTCAGCTCGGCGACCAGCCAGGCGTAATGCGCCGGGTCATAGGCGAACACTGCCACGCTGAGGATGTTGCCCTTGTCGCCTGCGCGAGCGTGGGCGTAATCGCATAGCAATACCGTATCGCTCATCAGAACCACTCCACCTGTTGCTGCACCGCGGTGCGTGGGATTAAGAAACTCGCCGTGCCCAGGGATTCGCTCAGATGCCGGCGCACACCGCCGCCGCCCGCCGGGCCGTTGGTGTAGAGCGACTCGGCGTCGAGCAGAAGGTTTTCCAGCAGTGCCCTGTCGTGGTCGACGAAGCTGATGCGCAGGCGCACATCCTGCGGGTCCGCTGCGTTGGCCAGGCGCTGCTGCAGCCACTCGCCTCGCGCGTCGTTGAACAGGCTGGCGACCCCAATCAGGTCGATCCAGGGCGTGAGCCGCGGCGCCAGGCGGGCGCAGCGCTGCAGCAGAATGTCCCGGGCCAGGGCGGCGCGGGCGAGGGCGCCGGGCCCTGCGTAAGAGATTTCCGCCTCGGCGAACCAGTTGCCACGCAGACCGACCAGCCCTTTCAGTTCGGCCGGGCGTGGATGACCGCGTATGCCTTCTACCTCTACACGATCAGGACCGACCTGCCGAACTGTTGCCTGGCTCAGGTCGAGAGTCACGTCCGGGGTCAGGTAGGCAGCGGGGTCATGGACTTCATAGAGCAACTGCTCCTTGACCGTGCGTTCGCTGACGCAGCCACCGGTGCCGGCGGCTTTGCCGATGGTCACACGGCCGTCGGCCTGGACGCTGGCGATCGGGCAACCGACGTTGGCCAGATCCGGCACATCCTTGAGGCCCGGATGGGCGAAGTAGCCACCGCTGACCTGGGTGCAGCATTCCAGCAAATGGCCAACCGCAGTGGCCAGGGCAATGCGGTCCCAATCCTCGGCCTGCCAGCCGAAGGCATGGCGTAGCGGGCCAACCGCCAGGCTTGGGTCGGCCACGCGCCCGCAAAGGACGATGTCGGCACCTTCGTCGAGGGCCTGGGCGATGCCATCGGCACCGGTGTAGACGTTGACCGACACCACCTCGCCGTCGAGTGTCTCTGGCAGCCAGCGTCGTAGCACCTCGCCCGACCCGAGCAGATCGTCACCCAGTACGCAGGCAATTCGCGCCGCTGCGAAGCGGCCAGCCTGCAGTTGCTTGCGCAGGCGCCGGGCCGCAGCGCTGGGATTGGCCGCGCCGCCATTGGTGATGATCGGGATGCCGGCAGCCAGGCAGATATCCAGCACAGGCTCGAGAAAGTCGAATAGGCGGGTGGCGTAGCCGCTTTCCGCGTCAGCCAGGCGACGAAGCTGCGCCTCGGCCAGGGTGCGTTCGGCGAGCAGTTCGAAGAACAGGAAGCGGCGGCCGTCACGAGCGGCCAGATCGCTCGCCAGCGCCAGGGCGGCATCGGGTCTATCGTTGGCGAAGCCTGCCCCGCAACCGATATGGACTGTTGTCATCATTATTGATCCAGGTCGAGGTCGGGTGTCAGCCTGCAGCGTCTGGATTTAGTTGTGAATTCGAAATGTGATATCAATTGATAAGTTAATTTTATAAAAGCAGTGGCCATGGATATCAGCTTTCGCCAGCTTCAAGCCTTCGTGCTGATCGCCGAGCAGCGCAGCTTCAGTCGCGCTGCCGAGCAGATCCATCTGTCGCAACCGGCTCTGAGCTACAGCCTGCGCAAGCTCGAGGAGGCGCTGGGGCTGTCGCTGTTCGCGCGCAACACCCGCAGCGTGGAGCTGACCGAGGCCGGGGTGCGTTTTCTCGAACAGGCCCGCCGCTTGCTGCGCGACATGCACAACGCGGTGCACGACGCCCACGAACAGTTGCATTTGCAGAGCGGTTCGCTGCGTATCGCGGTGTTGCCCTCGGTCGCCATCGAGCCGCTGCCCCGGGTGCTGGTCGACTATCGCCAGCGCTATCCCGGGATCGAGATCAGCCTGCGCGATGGCCGCGCCGGGGAAATCCGTCAGTGGGTGAGCAACGCCGAAGTGGACTTCGCCATCACCTCGGTGGCGGACGAGCCCGGTGTGCTGGATTTTCAGCCCCTCTACGACGACAGCCTGGTGCTGCTGGTGCGAGGCCTGGCCAGGCTGCGTGGCGCAAAGTTGGTGGCCGCCCTGCAGGCTCTCGATTACGTGGCCACTACCCGGGATACCAGCCTGCGCACCATGGCCGACCAGACCCTCGAACGCATGGGCCTGCTGCGCGAGCCGGCGTGGGAGGTCGCCTACATGAGCAGCGCAGCCGCATTGGCGCGGGCAGGGCTGGGCTATGCGTTGCTGCCGGCGAGCGTGGCCGACACCTTCAATGCCGATGGCAGCCTGTCCGTCCATCCGCTGCCGGCTGCACCGGCCCGCGGCATTGGCGTGCTGCAACGCAAACCCTGCTACCTGAGCCCACCGGCCCAGGCTTTCGTCAGCCTGCTCAAGCAGCAGGCGGGTGCGACCGCTTGATCGAAGCCTGCCCTGAATGAAAAAAGGATCGCCGCGGCGATCCTTTTCTCTGACTCAGGTTTTGCTCAGACGCTGAAGCGCCCGACCAGGCGGCTGAGGTCCGCCGCCAGGCGGGACAGCTCATGGCTGGATGCGCTGGTCTGGTGGGCGCCCGTGGCGGACTGTACCGACAGGTCTCGGATGTTCACCAGGTTGCGGTCGACTTCGCGGGCCACCTGAGCTTGCTCCTCCGCCGCGCTGGCGATCACCAGGTTGCGTTCGTACATCTCGCTGATCCCGTTGGTGATGTCGTTCAACGCCGTGCCGGCGCTCTGTGCCAGCTCACGGGTCTCGCGAGCCCTGCTGGTGCTGGACTGCATGGAGGTAAGCGCCTGGCTGGCGCCGGTACGCATGCTGGAAACCATCTGCTCGATTTCCTGGGTGGAGTTTTGCGTACGGTGGGCCAGCGCCCGTACTTCATCGGCCACTACCGCGAAGCCGCGCCCGGACTCACCGGCACGTGCCGCTTCGATGGCGGCATTGAGCGCCAGCAGGTTGGTCTGCTCGGCGATGGCGCGAATCACGTCCAGCACCTTGCCGATTTCCTGGGATTGCTCGGCTACGCGCTGCACCAGTGTGGAGGTGCCTTCCACTTCCCCGGACAGGCCGCTGATGGCCGCGATGGTTTCCGATACCCGGGTCTGGCCGACCTGGGCCGACTGGTTGGACGCCTTCGAGGCTTCCGAGGTCGATACCGCATTGCGTGCGACTTCATCCACCGCCGCGCTCATCTCATTGACGGCGGTGGCGGCCTGTTCGATCTCGTCGTTCTGCTGCTGCAGCCCGCGACCGGCTTCCTCGGTCACCATGTTGAGCTCTTCGGCAGCCGCTGCCAGCTGAGTCGAGGAGCCGGAAATCTCTGCCAGGGTCTCGCGCAAGCGCTGTTGCATCTGCGCCAGCGAGGTCTGCAACTGGCTGACTTCGTCACGGCCGTCGACTTCGATGCGCTTGGTCAGGTCGCCGTCGGCCACGTGCTGCGCGGCCTGCACGGCGTTCTTCAGCGGCCCGACGATGCTGCGCGTCAGCAACCAGGCCAGCAGTACGGTCACCAGAGCGGCGAGCAGAATCACGGCGATGACCACCAGCCGCGACTGGGCATATTCCTCGGCCGAGACCTTGCCTTCGTTTTCGATGCCCTTGCCGTAAATCTCTCCCAGCTCGGCGAGTTGTGCCCCGGTGCCATCGACGACCGGTTTCATGTCCACCAGTAACAGCGTGTTCAGTGCTTGCCGATCGCCGCTGCGCGCCAGCACGAAGGATTCACCCATGCCCCGCTGATACGCGGCGAAGTCCTTGCGAAACTGGTCGTAGATCCGCTGTTCGTCCGGTGTGTCGACGAAGGGCTCGAAGTCCTGGATGTTCTGCATCAGGACCTTGTTGCGCGCTTCGTACTGGCCGACGTAGGTGTCGATGTTCTTGGGATCGGGGTCGAGTGCCACGCGCAAGGAAATGGTGCGGATGCGCAGCATGTTTTCGCGAATGGTATCGACGGTACGGATGCTGGGCACCCAGTCGGTCTCGATGGTGGACGCCCGGTCGCGAATGCTCGACATGGTGATCAGCGAGAAAATGCCGAGGAAAGCCACCATCAGCGCGATCAAGGCAAATCCAAGGGCAGCTCGAGGAGCAATGTTCAAATTGCGTAATGACATGAAAGCCTCGTTGTTCGGGCAGATATTGTTGTAATTCTTTGAGCGTATCGGCTGCCGCCTGTCGGGCTTGAGCATCAACGCCAGCGGGAGTCCAGTAGCTCTACACTTGCCGTAATAATTATGTAGTCATACGATGACTGACCACAATAATCACAACAGACAGGCCACTCGATCATGTTCAAGCCGCTCCTGCTTGCCGCTGCGCTGACCTCGGCACTTGCCGCACCCGTCCATGCCGCCACCACGTTCGCCTACATCTCCAGCCCCAATGACGGCCTGATTTCCCAGTACCGCCTGGACGAAAGCAACGGTGCCATCGCGCTCGTCGAGCAAACGGCGGCGGGGGACAAGGTCAACCCGATGGCCCTTTCACCGGACGGCAAGACGCTCTTCGCCGCACAACGCGTCGCACCGTTCACCGTGCTGGTGTACAGCATCGATGGCAAAACCGGGCGCCTGCACAAGCGCGGCCAGGCGCCGTTGGCCGATAGCCTGGCGTACCTGTCGACCGACCGCAGCGGGCGGTTTCTGATGGGCGCGTCCTATGGCGGTGCGGTACTCACCGTTCAGGCCATCGATGCCGAGCAGCGTGTGTCGGAAAAGGCCGAGGTCTACAAGACCGGCCCGTTCGCCCACTCGATCCGCAGCGACATCAGCGATCGCTTCGTCTACGCCGGCAACCTGGGCGTCGACAAGGTGCTGCAGTTCAGCCAGGACAAGCAAACCGGCGCGCTGACGCCCATCGGTGAGGGCTTCGCCAGCACCGCCGCGAAGACCGGCCCACGGCATATCGCCTTCTCACCCAATGGCAAGTTCCTCTATGTGGTCGGTGAGCTCAGCGGTAGCGTCACCGGCTACGCCATCGATCCCGACTCTGGCGCATTGAAGGAAGTCGCCCTTGCCGAGGGCGTTCCCGAGAGCCTGGGGCTGGCGCGGGGCGAGGCCCGCAGCGCGGCCAACAACGACCTCAAGGATGACCCAACGCCCCGTATCTGGGCTGCCGATATTCGTCTGTCGCCAGATGGCACGCTGCTGTACATCACCGAGCGCACCACCAGTTCGGTCTCGGCCTTCAAGGTCGATCCACGGAGCGGTGGCCTGAGCTACATCGGCAATTACCCGCTCGAGGAAAAGCAGCCGCGCAACATCGCCTTCTTTCCGAGCGGCAAGTGGCTGCTGGTGACTGGTGAGAAAAGCCAGACCGTGGGCAGCTACGCGATTGGCGAGAACGGTAGCCTCAAGCGGGTCGGTGAGGCCCCAGCCGGTGATGGCGCGTTGTGGATCGAGATCCTGCAGCGGCCCTGATCGCACGGCCAGGCAAGGGCGCCTCGGTGATCCTTTGGATCATTGGGGCTACCCGCAGCAGGCGATTCACGCGACAATCACCGCCCTCGAAAATCGAAGTGCCGGGTACCTGACGTTTGAACACCGAGCTGCGACGCCGCGCCTATCTGGATGCCATGCAAGTGGCCAGTTGGCTGCCCCGTGTCGAACTGCCGTTCGCGGCACCTTCGCGGCCCGAGTTGCTGGTTGCTGTCGAGCCACAGCCGGAGCCTGAAGTGGCCGTGGCACCACTGCCGCAGGCCAAGGCACCGGTAGCCGCGCCAGTGGTGGCACCCGCCGGCAACGAGGTGGTTCGCGAGCGGCCACGCATCGAGGTGCCCAAACCCGGTTCTGCAGCCAAGGCCAGTGAGCCCGCGGCGACCGCTGAAGTCAGTGCGCCGCCGCCCCGGGAGCGCCCGGCCCCTCCACCGCGTTTCGCCTTGCAGTTGTTGCGTGCCGGCAGCTGTGCGCTGCTGGTCGAGCTTCCCACGGGCGAGCCGTTCCAGAGTCGCGATCCGGCCTATCTGCTGCTCAAGGACCTGTTGCGCGCCGCCGGCCTGCCGGACGCCCCGCAGATCGTTGGCGAACCGGTGCGCTGGCCCTTGCTGGTGCGCGGCAATATGGATCAGGGGCCACAGGCAGCCCTGGATTTCGTACAGAGCTTCATCGGTGCGCGCCTGGAGGAGCAGGAGCCCTGCGCCTGCCTGTGGCTGATCGGCCTGCCGGCGATTCGTTTCGCCGGCGACGCTGACGCCGAGGCCTACAACCGCGAGTTGCAGGTCGAGGAGCTGGGCGCCGCCTGGGCGCTCCCTGGCCTGGAACTGCTGATGGACGAGCCTCAGCGCAAGCGCGAGCTGTGGCAGGCCATGCAGCGGGTGCGGCGGCGCTGGCTGGAGGCATCGGCATGAGTGACGCGATCTCCTTCCGCCGGGCCACCGAGGCGGATATCGACGCCGTGCTGAAGATCGAATACGCGGCCTTCAGTCATCCCTGGACGCGCGGCATCTTCCTCGACAGCCTGAAATCCTACGAAGTCTGGCTGATGTTCGAAGGTGGCCAGCAGGTCGGCCACGGGGTGATCAACGTGATCATCGACGAGGCCCATCTGCTCAACATCACCGTCAAGCCGGAAAGCCAGGGCCGTGGGCTGGGCCTGCGCCTGCTCGAGCATCTGATGGAGCGTGCCGCTCAGCTCAAGGCTGGGGAGTGCTTTCTCGAAGTGCGCTCCAGCAATCAAGCTGCCTACCGCCTTTACGAGCGCTACGGCTTCAACGAGATCGGCCGGCGCCGCGATTACTACCCGGCGCCGGGCGGCCGCGAAGACGCGCTGGTGATGGCCTGTACGCTGGTCGAGTGATCGCTCAGCGACGTGCCTGACGGCGCAGCTCGCGCTCGTCATCGACCAGGCTCAGGTCGTATTCATCCGATAGGGGCGGTGGCTGCACGGCATCACGCTGATCATCGGTCTCCCGGGCCTCGTCGTCCCCCTGGTTGGCGAGCGTACGGGTAGGGCCTGTTTCGCGCAGACTCGGCGGAATCTCTTCCACCCGGTCCCAGAGAATGGGCGGTTCGCCAACTGGCGGCACGCGGTTTTCAAGCTGTTTGTCCGTCATCACGAACTCCGGATCTGTCGATGGCTACAGTCAGTGGACGGCCTTGTCGGCTGAAAGATTCAGCGTTTCGTATGCCTCGCCGTGGCCTTCGGTGCACGCGCCAGGGTGGAAATCGCCTTGTCAAAAAGGGCAGCGCATCCGTATGGTGCACATCGATCTTTCCGCGAGCCACCGGCATGAGCGACCTGAAACACCTGTTCGACAACAATGAGCGCTGGGCTGAAAACATCACCCACAACGACCCGGACTTCTTTCCCCGCCTGGCTCGCCAGCAGACGCCCGAGTATCTGTGGATAGGCTGTTCGGACGCCCGCGTGCCCGCCAACGATATCGTCGGGCTGCTGCCCGGTGAGCTGTTCGTGCACCGCAATGTGGCGAACGTCGTGCTGCATACCGACCTCAACTGCCTGTCGGTGATCCAGTACGCGGTCGACGTACTCAAGGTCAAACATGTGCTGGTCACCGGCCACTACGGTTGTGGCGGCGTACGCGCGGCCATGCACGACACGCAGTTCGGGCTCATCGATGGCTGGCTGCGCAACATCCGTGACCTGTATTACGAGCAGCACGAGCACCTGGCTGCGCTGGCCGACGAGGAAGCACGGGTCGATCGCCTTTGCGAACTGAACGTGATGAAGCAGGTGGCCAACGTCAGCCGCACCAGCATCGTCCAGAATGCCTGGCACCGTGGTCAGCCGCTGTCGGTGCACGGCTGCATCTACGGCCTCAAGGATGGGCGCTGGAAAGACCTCGACGTGACCGTCACCGGTGCCGAGCAACTGCCCGAGCAGTACCGTCTGCGCCCCTTGCAATCATGAGTGGCGGGGGACACTCCCGCCAGCTGGCGATTGCCGGTGTGCTGGTGGCGGTGCTGTGCTGGGCGGGCAATGCCTTGGTGGCCCGAGCCTTCGCCGGAGAGATTCCGCCCCTGGCCCTGGCGTTCTGGCGCTGGAGCCTGGCGCTGGTCATCGTGCTGCCGTTCGTGGTGCTGCCGTTGTGGCGTCATCGCGCGGCACTGCGGCATGCCGGCTGGCGCCTGCTGGTCATCGCCGCATTCGGCATCGCCGGCTACAACACCTTTCTATACAGCGCAGCGCAGACCACTGCCGCGATCAACATCACCCTGGTCAACACCTGCATTCCGCTGGTGACCTTCATCTTCGCCGGGCTGCTGCTTGGCGAGTGGCCAGCCCGCCGCGCCTGGTGGGGCATGGCCCTGGCAGTGCTGGGGCTGCTGGTGCTGATCTGCCGGGGGGACTGGCAGACCCTGGCCGGGCTGGCGTTCAACCGTGGCGACCTGATCATGTTGCTGGCGGTGCTCGACTGGGCGCTCTACACCGTCCTGCTGCGCCGCTGGGCATCCTACCTGGCGCCGATCCCGCCGCTGGCGCTGCTGGGCACCTTCATGCTGCTCGGCGTGCCGCTGATCCTGCCGCTGTACCTTTACGAACTGGCCAATGGCGCTCAACTGCTGGCGACTCCCGCCAACCTCGCCGCCATCGCCTACACGGCGGTGTTCGCTTCGCTGGTGGCGTATCTGGGCTGGAACCATGGCGTGAAGGTGCTCGGTGCCTCGACGGCGGCCATGGGCAACTACCTGATGCCGGTGTTTACCGCGATTCTCGGCTGGATTCTGCTCAACGAGGCCCTGCAACTGTTCCACTGGCTGGGCGGCGCCATGATCTTCGCGGGCCTGCTCCTCGCCACACTGCCAAAACGCTCGACCCTGGCGACCAATCACGCACCGCGCGCGGCGCCGTAGGGGAGGAAACCCAGCACCACAGGCCACGGCCCGAGGTACTGAACCGCATGCTTTGGACCTCCAGCCACCATCGGGGTTGAATGGTTTTGGTGGGCTAAAGCGCCACCCTACGGCTTATGCCCTGGGGAGTAAGGTGGGTTTCAGCGCAGCACCACAAGCCACGGCCCGAGGTACTGAACCGCGTGCTTTGGACCTCCAGCCACCATCGGGGTTGAATGGTTTTGGTGGGCTAAAGCGCCACCCTACGGCTTATGCCCTGGGGAGTAAGGTGGGTTTCAGCGCAGCACCACAAGCCACGGCCCGAGGTACTGAACCGCGTGCTTTGGACCTCCAGCCACCATCGGGGTTGAATGGTTTTGGTGGGCTAAAGC
>NZ_JBQWIF010000058.1:0-22024 GCF_052958135.1 Pseudomonas sp. SZ40
GCCGTAGGGTGGATGACGCTTTTTTCATCCACCACGCGATTTTGGCTCCGGTGGATGGGTGAAGCGTCATCCACCCCGCGGGGATTGTGGGAGCGGGCCATGCCCGCGATTCGGGCGCATGGCAACGCTCCCACAGGTAAGGAGGAGATTCGCGAGGCATGGGCTGACGTCTGCATTGCGGGCATGCGCATTTTTTCAACGAACACAGATCGTCATTGTGCGGTTTACGAGAGCAGCCATGGAAAGCGTCATCAAGCGGAACCCCGCCAGCCCCTGGAGCCCGTTGCGCAGCAGCGTGTTTCGCTGGTTGTGGCTGGCCAGTATCGCCTCGAACATCGGCACCTGGATGCACGAGGTGGGGGCCGGCTGGCTGATGACCTCGTTGTCTGCCAGCCCACTCGCGGTGGCGATGGTGCAGGTGGCGGCGGCCTTGCCGATGTTCTTTCTGGCGCTGCCCGCTGGCGCCCTGGCGGACATCGTCGACAAGCGTCGCTACCTGCTCACCGTGCAGCTGTGGATGGCCAGCGTGGCGGTGCTGCTCGCCAGCCTGACGCTGCTCGGCTGGATGAACGTGCCGCTGTTGCTCCTGCTGACCCTGGCCATGGGCATCGGCACCGCGCTGATGATGCCGGCCTGGTCGGCACTCACCCCGGAGCTGGTCGGCAAGGATGAACTGCCAGCCGCGGTGGCGCTCTCCAGCCTGGGCATGAACGTGGCGCGGGCCATCGGGCCGGCCATCGCCGGGATTCTGGTCAGCCTCAGCGGGCCCTGGCTGACCTTCGCCCTCAACGCCGTGTCGTTCTTCGCGGTGATCGCCGCCCTGTACGCCTGGAAACGCACGCCTACGGTGAGCATCCTGCCGGCCGAGCGGCTGTTCGGCGCAGTGCGCCTCGGCGTGCGTTATGCGCGCAGTGCCAAGCCGCTGCAGGCCGTGCTGGTACGCACCCTGGCGTTCTTCATCGGCGCCAGTGCCGGTATGTCGTTGCTGCCTCTGCTGGTGCGCCGCGAACTGCAGGGCACGGCGGCGGATTTCGGCATCCTGCTCGGCTGCGTGGGCGCTGGTGCCATCGCCGGGGCGATGTTCCTGCCCAAGCTGCGTGAGCGGCTGCGTAGCGACCTGATCGTCGCCGGTGCCAGCGTCGCCTATGCCGCCGTGCTGTTCGCCCTGGCCTTCATCCGCGATTTCGCGCTGTTGATTCCGGTGATGCTGGTCAGCGGCGCCGCCTGGATCGCCGTGCTGTCGAGCCTGCAGGTGGCCGCACAGACCTCGGTGCCCAGCTGGGTACGGGCCCGGGCCCTGGCGGTGTACATCCTGGTGTTCTTCGGCTGCAGTGCCCTGGGCGGCATCGTCTGGGGTTCGCTGGCCAGCGAGTTTTCGCTGACCGTTGCCCTGGCTGGCGGCGGCACGATGCTGCTGCTCGGTGTGCTGCTGTCCTGGGGGTTCGCGTTGCCGGTCACCGCTGCCGAAGACCTGGCGCCCTCCGTGCACTGGCCCGCGCCGGTACTCAGTGCCGACATGGACCGCGAGCGCGGCCCGGTGATGGTCACCCTGGAGTACGACATCCCCGCCGAGAACGCCGCCGCGTTCAGCGAAGCCATGCTCGCCGTGCGTGCCATGCGCCGGCGCAACGGCGCGCTGTCCTGGGGCCTGCTGCAGGACAGCGAGAACCCGCAGCTCTGGCAGGAATTCTTCTTCGATGCGTCCTGGCTCGAGCACCTGCGCCACCACGGCCGCGTCACCGTCGCCGAGCAACGCATCGAAGCCAACGCCCGGCAGTACCAGCGCGACGGCGTCGCCGTGCGCATTCGCCACCTGCTCGGCGTGCCGGCACCGCATACCCCGCAAGCCCCTTCAGCAAACACCCCTAACGCAACAGGAGTATCACCATGACCGTTCCCTACAAGCGCCTCAACAAAGATGACGCCGTCGTTCTGCTGGTCGACCACCAGGCTGGCCTGATCTCCCTGGTTCAGGATTTCAGCCCCAGCGACTTCAAGAACAACGTCCTGGCCCTGGCCAACTGCGCGAAGTTCTTCAACCTGCCGACCATCCTCACCACCAGCTTCGAGCAAGGCCCCAACGGACCGCTGGTTCCCGAACTCAAGGAGCTGTTCCCGGATGCGCCGTACATCGCCCGCCCTGGCCAGATCAACGCCTGGGACAACGAAGACTTCGTCAAGGCGGTCAAGGCCACCGGCAAGAAGCAGATCATCATCGCTGGCGTGGTGACCGACGTCTGCGTGGCGTTCCCGACCCTCTCGGCCATCGCCGAAGGCTTCGACGTGTTCGTGGTCACCGATGCCTCCGGCACCTTCGACAAGACCGTGCAGCAAGCCGCCTGGAACCGCATGAGTGCTTCCGGTGCACAACTGCTGAACTGGTTCTCCGTGGCCTGTGAGTTGCATCGCGACTGGCGCAACGATATCGAAGGGCTGGGCGCGCTGCTGTCCAACCACATCCCCAACTACCGCAACCTGATGACCAGCTATTTCACGCTGACCGCCAGCAAGTGATGACACCCGGCCGCGGTGATCCTTCGCCGCGGTCGGCCTCTGGAGCACCTTCTTGAACCGCAACGATCTTCGCAAGGTCGACCTGCACCTGCTGGTCGTATTCGAAAGCCTGATGCACGAGCGCAACCTCACGCGCACGGCGGAGAAGCTCTACCTCGGCCAGCCGGCGATCAGCGCGTCGCTGACCCGTCTGCGCGACTATTTCAATGACCTGCTGCTGGTGCGCAACGGCCGCGAGATGGAGCCCACGCCCCGCGCGCTGGAAATCTTCCGCCGCCTGCCAACGGCGCTGGATGGCATTTCCCAGGCGATCAGCGAAGTGACGGACTTCGACCCGAGCAGCAGCACCGCGGTGTTTCGCATCGGCATGTCCGACGACGTCGAGTGCGGCCTGCTCCCGCAGTTGCTCGCCCACCTGCGCCAACAGGCGCCCGACTGCGTGCTGGTGGTACGCAACGCCAACTTCCTGCTGTTGCCGGGGCTGCTCGCCACGGGCGAGGTGTCCATCGGCATCAGCTACACCACGCAGCTACCGGCCAACGCCAAGTGCCGCAGCCTGCGTAACATCCGTGCCATGGTCATCCGTGCTGCCGATGGCACGCCGCCGCTGAGCCTGGACGACTACTGCACGCGGCCTCACGCCCTGGTGTCCATGTCCGGCGACCTGTGCGGCAACATCGATCAGGATCTGGCGCGCCTCGAGCGCTCGCGCAAGATCGCCCTGGCCGTGCCGCACTTCAATGGCCTGGGTGCGCTGCTGCGCAATTCCGACATGATCGCCACCATCCCGGATTACGCCGCCGAAGCCCTGGTGCAAGGCGGTGGGCTGGTGATGGAAGCGCCACCGTTCGATATCGTCCCCGCGCAACTGACCATGGTCTGGCGCGCCGCCCAGGACCAGGACCCCGCCGAGCGCTGGCTGCGCGAGCAGATCCTGCGCTTCATGGGCGCCTGATCCCGCTGGTGCCTTTCTGGCCGCCTGCCAGCAACACTTTAGTGTTGTACCGAGGCGGTCCTTGCGGGTCTGCCATTCAGGCTGTCGGGCCCCGATAATCGGCGTACGATTCCCCACCCGGCAGTTGTCCGACATCCATGTCAGGCCGTGTCCCTCCGTGTTTCGAGACCCTGCATGCCCATAAGAACCGTGGCGATCCTGCTCTTTCCCGACGTGCTGATGCTCGACGTGGCCGGCCCTATCGAGGTGTTTTCGGTCGCCAACCGCTATCTGCCCGAGAGCGATCACTACCGCATCCTCACCCTGGGGGCGTCGTCGCTGGCCGTGCGCGCCTCCAACGGCATCGTCATGCAGGCCGACCAGTTGGCCGAGGACGCGCCGGTCGCCTACGACACCCTGCTGGTGCCCGGTGGCCCCGGCGCCTACGACTCCAGCCACCCGCATCTGCATGCCTGGCTGCGGGACGCCGCCGCAGCGTCGCGTCGGCATGGCGCGGTGTGCACCGGTGCGTTCATCCTCGGTGAGGCGGGTTTGCTCGACGGCCATCGTGTGACCACCCATTGGCATTATCTGGATCGCCTGGCCAAGCGCTATCCCAAGGCGCGGCTGGAAAGCGATCAGCTGTTCACCAAGGACGGCAAGCTGCTCAGCTCCGGCGGCGTGACGGCTGGCATCGACCTGGCGCTGTCGATCCTTGCCGACGACCACGGCAAGAAGCTGGCGCTGGATGTCGCCAAGGTGCTACTGGTGGTGATCAAACGCCAGGGTGGGCAGGCCCAGTTCAGCCCGCTGCTGCCACCGACCGGGCAGGGTGCCACGCCCCTCGAGCGCATCCAGCAGCACGTGCTGGAGAACATTCACGAGCCGTTCAGCGTCGAGCAACTGGCCGAATTGGCGGCCATGAGCGTGCGCAACTTCGCCCGGGTATTCACCCGTGAGCTGCAGATGACGCCCATGGAGTTCGTGCTCGCCGCCCGCATCGACCACGCCCGCAGCCTGCTCGAAGGCACCGACCTGCCGATGAAGACCGTGGCTTTCCGCAGCGGCTTCGGCAGCGCCCGGCACATGCGCCAGATGTTCGACAAACGCCTGGGGCTGACCCCGGTGCAGTACCGCCACCAGTTCGGCTGACCTCGACCCGTTTGGTTGACGAAAGCCCCGTGCCAGAGCGGCCAGGCCGTTGTCCGTGATGGGCACCGGTATGGCCGAATCGATACCCCCATAGCGATGTCGCACCGTCGGCGATCGGCGGAGAATGATTCTCTTATCACTGCAAGGAGCGGCGCATCGCCGACCAGCCGAGGCCCATTGGGGTGCGTGTCCGGCCTGGCGCGACGCTGAAAGGATCATGCACGATCTCGACACCCGTGGCGAAGACACCGTCCTGCGTTTCGGCCGTTTCGAACTGCACCCGCAGCGCCGCCTGCTGCTCGACGGCGACCGCCCGCTGCAGATAGGCGCCCGGGCTCTGGACATCCTGCTGGTGCTGGTGGAAAGCGCCGGCAAGATCGTCAGCAAGGAGACCATCATCTCCCAGGTCTGGCCGAAGACCTTCGTCGAAGAGATCAACCTGCGCGTGCACATCTCGGCCCTGCGCCGGGCCCTGGGTGTTTGCCCGCAATCGCGGGACTACATCACCAACGTGCGCCAGCGCGGCTACAGCTTCGTCGCCTACGTCGAGCAGGTCAGCCAGCGTTCCGGCGAGCTCGACCTGCAGCCCTGCGCAGTGCCCAGCCTGCCCGGCAAGCCGGTGCGCATCGAAGGCCGCGACAAACTGATCGAGGAACTGACCCGGCGCCTGCAGACCCGCCGGCACATCTCGCTGATCGGCCCCGGTGGCGTCGGCAAGACCACCGTCGCCCTGCGCGTCGCCCAGCAACAGCTCGGCCAGTTCCGCGACGGCGTGCGCTTCGTCGACCTGGCGATGGTCAGCGACCCGGCGCAACTGGCCGTTGCGCTCGCCTCCGAGCTGGGCTTCGCGGTGCCGGCCGATCAGCACGCCCAGGCCTTTCTGCTCTCCACCCTGGCGCACCGTCACATGCTGGTGCTGCTGGACAACTGCGAGCACCTGATCGACGCCTGCGCCGCGCTCTGCGAAGCCCTGCTGCACGCCGCGCCAGCTCTGCGCATTCTTGCCACCAGCCGGGAGGCCCTGCGTACCCGCGAGGAATACGTGCAACCGCTGGCGCCGCTGGACACCCCGCCGCTGGGCAGCCACCTGCGCCTGGCCGCTGCCTTGCGTTACCCCGCGGTAAAGCTGTTCGCCCGCCGTGCGCGGGCGCGGCAGTCGGGCTTCAGCCTGCGCGAGACCGATGTGCCGCGGGTCGTCGAACTCTGTCGGCGCCTCGACGGCCTGCCCCTGGCCATCGAACTGGCTGCCGCGCAACTCGACGTGCAGAGCCTGGAAGGCATCCTCGCCCAGCTGGAAAACCACAGTTACCTGAGCCTGCTTGGGCGGCGCACCACGCCGGCCCGGCAGTCCAGCCTGATGGCCTCGCTGGACTGGAGTTACGCGCTGCTCGACGAGCGCAAGCGCAGTTGCCTGCACGGGCTGTCGGTGTGCGACGAATACTTCACCGTGGCCGATGTGCGCAGCGCACTGGCAGGCTTGCCGATCAGCGACAGCGAGCGCTGCGCTTCATTGGCGCGGCTGGTCTCGCTGTCGTTGATCGGCCTGCGCCGCGACGGCGATCGGGTTTACTACCACATGCTCAACAGCACCCGCGCCTACGCCGCCGAGAAGCGCCGCCAGGCCGCCATCGTTGCGGCGCAGGTGCTGCCGACACCGGCTTAGCAGGCAACCTGCCGGAGCAGCGCGGCCACCGGCTGCGCGGCCATCTGCTGGCGCTTCCAGGCCAGCGGGCTCAGGCCCGTGCTCTTGGCGAACACTCGGCAGAAATGCGCCTGATCGAAGAAGCCGCAATCCATGGCGATAGCCGTCAGCGGCAGCGACGACTGCAGCAGCATTTCCCTGGCCTTCGCTACCCGTTGCTGGCGCAACCACACGTGGGGCGACAGGCAGGTGCTCTCCTTGAACTTGCGGGTGAAATGGCTGCGTGACAGGGCGCAGGCCTCGGCCACTTCGGCGACCGAAATACCGGCATCCATGTGCTCGAGCATCAGCCGCTTGGCGATGGCCTCCTGCCAGGTCGCGAGCCGACCGATCGCAGGCGTGGCGTCGCTGGCGACGAGGGTAGGGCGGGACTGCGCTGCTCGATTCATTGGGATGTCCGTATTCGCTGGCAGCGCCGCAGGAGCGCGGTGCTGCGCGGCATTGCAGAGAACGCCGCGGGCGATACGGATTGTTGGAGAGCAGGGCGGTAGGGGCGAGTTGCGTAATGTTAATTAAGGTTAAGGGCGGCGCTTAACGTTGCAACACATCAGCCTGGCGGCCAGGCGTCGATGATCCCGCGTTGCATCGCGATGGCCACCGCGTGGGTGCGGTTACGCGCCTTGAGCTTGTCCATGATGCTGCGCATATGGCCCTTCACCGTGTCTTCGGAGATGCCCAGCTGGCTGGCGATATCGCCGTTGCCCAGGCCCTGGGCGACGCTGCCCAGCACCTGGGTTTCCCGGGCGGTGAGGGTGTCCTGGGCGATGGCATCGAGCAGCTCGCTGGCGATCGGTTCGGGGAAGTAGCGCTTGCCCGCCGCCAGGGTACGGATGGCCGTGACCAGCTCCTTGCGCAGCATGCTTTTCAGCAGGTAACCCCGGGCACCGGCCTGCACCGCCTGCAAGGCACGGGCGTCGCCGCTGTAGGTGGTGAGCACGGCGATGCAGGCGTCCGCGAACTGTCGACGAATCGCCTGGATGGCCTCGGTGCCGTTGAGGCCGGGCATCTGCAGATCCATCAGGGTCACGTCCGGGCGCAGCGCGGCGAACCGCTCCACGGCCTGCAGGCCATCGGCGGCCTCGCCGACCAGCAGGATGTCGTCGTGAGCGTCGAGCACCGCTGCGATGCCGTCACGCAGCAGGGGGTGATCGTCGACCACCAGCAGGCGGATGGGGGCGTCGTTCATGCATCGTCTTCCGTTCGGGGGCGCGCCGTCAGCCAGCGCCGCCAGGCACTTCGGGTTGGCCCGGCATAGGCCAGGCTGGCGCTCAGTTGCAGGTGCACGCGGGTGCCGGCAGTCGGCAGCGGTTGCACCACGAGGCGGGCGCCGATACCGCTGGCGCGCTCGTGCATGCCACGCACGCCCCAGTGCCCGGGCCGACCTTCAGCGGCGGTGTAGGCGGCCGGGATGCCCTGGCCGTCATCGTCGACACGCAACTGGAAGCGCCGCCCACCATACACCAGGCGAACCGCGATGCGCCGTGCCGCGCCATGGCGTATCGCGTTGCCGATGGCCTCGGCGGCGATGCGATAGGCCTCGTCATGCACCGGCGCCTGCAGGGCGCGCCGCTGGCCCTTGACCTGTACGGTAAAGGCCAGGCCCGGCTCGTCCAGCGTTGCGCCCAGGCGCTCCAGCGCGGCGGGCAGGTCGATGCCCGGGCCCGGCTGACGCAGGTCCTGTACGCGCTCGCGGCCTTCGTGCATCACCTCGTCGGCGCGGTCCAGGGCGTGCTCCAGGCGCGGCCGTGCGGGGTGGTCGGCCGTCAGCGTGTCGGTCGCCGCCTGGAAGCGCAGCATCAGCCCCTGCAAACCTTGCAGCAGGGTGTCGTGCAGCTCCCGGGCGATCCGCTCGCGTTCGCTCTGCCGGGCCTGCAGGCGCAGTTGCAGGCGCCGCCGATCACGCTGCACCACCAGGCGATGCAGCCACCACAGGCCGAGCAGCAGCGCGCTGCCCAGCGGCAGGTAAAACAGCGGCCGCAGGTAGAACACCGGCTCGACGCTGAACGCCAGCACGGTCGGCGCGGCCGGTTCGCCACCTCCCTGGTCGAATGCCTGCACCTCGAAACGGAAATCCCCGGCCGGCAGCCCGGTATAGATGGCCTGACGCTGGCGCCCGGCTTCGATCCAGGCGCGGTCGTAACCCTGCAGGCGATAGCGGAACGACAGGCTGTGCGGCGCCCGCAGATTCAGCGCCGTGTAGTCGATGAGGATGCGCTGGCTGTCGGCGGGCAGTCGCAGCCCTGCCTGCAGTGGCATGGGTGCACCGTCCACTTGCAGCCCTTCGATCACCACCGGTGGCAGCGGCGGGGCGGGCAACTGGCTGGCCGGGTCGATCCAGCCCACCCCCGCGCTGGTGGAGAACCACAGCCGCCCATCCGGCCCGGCCACCGCCGTGGGCAAGGGCAGCACCCGGTAGGGGTCGTTGGCCAGGCTGCCGTCCAGGCCGATGGAGCGGTAGCGCAGGCGATGCTGCGGCTCGGCCAGGGCACGCTGCCACTCGGCCGCAGGCACCTGCACGATGCCAGCCTTGCCATGCACCCACAGGTCCCCCGCCGTGCCGGGGAGAATCGCGTAGATGTTGTCGAACTGGCCGTTGTCCGGCAGGTGCAGGGTCTGGAAGCGCTGGCCGTCGAAGCGTGCCAGGCCATGCTGGCCGCCGACCCAGGAGCTGCCGCCCTGATGCAGCTGAGCGGTAACGTGGCCGATGTTCAGGCCATCCGCCGCGCCCCATCGGCGCACCTGATCGCCCAGGCGGGTGACCAGCAGGTTGTCCCGGTAGCCGAACCACAGGCGGCCTTGCTCATCGCTCCCCGCGCTGACCGGCATCATCTGGCTCGGCGCCTCGCTGACGCCGGGCACCGCCTGCCACTGCCCACCGCGCAGCACGAACAGCCCGAGCCGGTTGATCGACACCCACAAGGCGCCCTCAGCACCCACCGCCATGGCGCGGATCGAGGCATCTTCCGGTGCCTGCTCGGGCAGTTCGGCCTGTCGCTCGACGCCCTCTGGCGTGCCGCGCCACACCCCATGAGGACCGCCGACCCAGACAGCGCCATCGGCAGCGGCGATCAGGCTGGTGACCGGCTCGGGGATCGGCCAGCGCTGCAGGTCGCCGCCGTGCAGGCGCATCACTCCCTGGTTATTGCTGGCTGCCCAGAGCGCGCCGTCACTCGCCATCGCCAGTGCGGCGTTCAGGGTACCGGCGGGCAGCGGTGCGGCCTTCAGCTCGCCGAGGCGAAAGCGGTCGAGGCCGCCGCTGCTACCGGCCCACACCGTGCCGTCGCGATCCTCCAGCAAGGGCCACAGGTAATCGGCACTCAGCCCCTGGGCGCTGGTGAGCTGCTCCGCATCGGCCTCCTTCAGCATCGCGTTTGCGGCCGGGTAGCGGCGCAGCCCGTTGCCGGGCGTGCTGGTCCAGAGCCCGCCGCTGTGATCGAACAACAAACCGTTGATGGGCGAGTCCAGTTCCTGGCTCTGCAGGTGCGGCGCCGGGCCCTGCACGACGCGGTGCAGGCGATTGACGTAGCGCTCGGCGACCCACAGCGTGCCGTCCGCCGCCTGGGCGATCTGGCTGGCCCAATCGAGCTCGCCCGCCACCTCGCTGAAACGCGGCGCACCGGGAGGGCGCTGATACAGCCCCTTGCTGCTCGCCGCCCACACACCGCCCTCCCGGTCGACGAACACGGCCCGGGCACTGTTCGCCGTAAAGCCTTCGGCTGCACCGACCCGCTGCCAGCGCTGCCCGTCGAAACGTGCCAGGCCGTCATGGGCCGCCGCCCAGAGCGTGCCGCTGGGCTCACGGGCGAAACCGTAGAGCGCTCCGCTCGGCAGCCCGGCCCCGGGCGCGAAGTAGCGGGCGGCCGGCCCCTCGATCAGCCGCGCGCCACCGGCCCGCAGCCCGACCCACAGGCCATCGTCCACCGCCAGCAGGCTGGCGACGGTGCCCAGGGGCTGCTCGTCGCCGGGGCGGTAGGGCACGAAGGTGAAACCATCGAAGCGCAGCAGCCCGTCATCGCTGCCCAGCCACAGGTAGCCATCGGCCGTCTGCGCCAGCGCGCTCACCTGGTTGGGGCCGTCGTCGTCCGCCGTGGTCCAGCGGTGATGCTCTCGCACCGCCAGCGGTTCGGCCTGCACGCCCGGCAGGCACACACCCAGTAACACCGCCAGCAGCCAGGTGCGACCATGCCGTGCCACGTCAGGCACACCATAGGCTAGAGTCAGGGGAGGGCGGTTCACGGCAGGCCGTCAGGTAAACGCGAAAACGCCGATTGTGCGCCCAGCGTTACAGCGATGCCATAGCCGTAGGGTGACCGGCCGCACAGCACGCGGAATGTAAGTGGGACTAAAATTACCCGCCTCAAGGAACCTGCACGAATCTGTTTACAGCTGTACACTGAACTCCGAGCCGCCATCGTGGCTCTCAATGATCGACGGGAATGATCATCACCAGCCAGGAGGGCTGATCATGGGATTGGAAGACCACGAGTGGTGGCGCGAAGAGCGCCGACAGCAGGGACACAACGCATCATGGGACAACTTCAGGGCCAAACCTGAAAACGATCCCTCCACGCCTGACGCCAGCGTCCTCAGAATCCAGCGCCCCGCCAAACTGCGCGCGACCCCCTCTTACCTGCACCTGCACGCCCAACAACTCCTCGACGCCCGCGAAGGCTCCAGCACCAGCCGCCTGCTGCTGATCCTCGGCGTGGTCGCCTGTGGGTCGATGGTGGCGGTGGGGTATTTCGTTTTTTAACGGAGGTTGGGGGCTGGGCGGATGGTTACATAAGAAGGCTTATCGGTTGATGAGCCTTTTTTGTTTTTGGGAGAGGGGCCGTGCTAGGCATTATGAATCTTCTGAGGTTACCTCCGTTCCCCCACATAGCACCATAAAACGGGGGTTCCAGGCGTGTCGAATCCCCATTGCTGCAGTGTTTTCCAGAAAAAAGGCTTCTCGTAGTCACTGATTCAGCGTACGCTATGAGTGCTTTTAAAGGTGCTTTTCATGATGCTTCAGGAGGTGTTCCCATGACCTTTCCAGTGTTGGCTGATGTAGCCGCTTCCGTTACTGATCTTAAGCGTGACCCGATGGGTACCATTCGTGAAGGTCATGGTGAAACTGTGGTCATCCTCAATCGTAACGAACCGGCGTTCTACGCCGTACCACCCGCTCGCTATCAAGCCATGCTCGAAATGCTTGATGATCTGCGACTGGCTGAAGTGGTTCGTGCTCGCCAGGGCGGCGAAACCGTCTCTGTAGATATCGACGACCTGATTGCTGAAGCCGAGGCGGGCATTCGTGCCTAGCTTCAAGCTTGAGTTTCACGTCAAGGCTCGTAAGGAATGGGACAAGCTCGACGCCACCATTCGTCTCCAGTTTGCCAAAAAGCTCAAAGAGCGTCTGACCTCGCCCCGCATCGAGGCTGACAAGCTCAGTGGCATGACTGACTGCTACAAGATCAAGCTCCGCTCTGCCGGTTACCGTCTTGTATATCAGGTCGTCGATAACAAGCTGGTGATAACGGTTGTGGCTGTTGGTAAGCGTGATCGCTCTGAGGCCTATACAGCTGCTCAGAAAAGGGTAGAGCAGCCGTAATCATCTGCTATTACCCTGATTACCACTTATACCCGCATGAAATGTCACTCTTCGCCTGGCTCCCTCCATGTTGCTGCTCTCTCCTTCACAAAATGAGCATCCGGTAGTCACTGCCTATTTGGCTAGCGATTTCTCTTTGCCTTTTCTGTGGTGGCGAAATAACATCATTTTTTCTTCCAAATGGTGGGTTCAGAATTGGGGTTTACAGACCTTTTTCTCGCTGTGCTTTCCGGTGTTCTCTCTGCGGCTGTTGTCGGACTTATTGCCGTCTTTGTTAAGCAGATTCTTATACCGTGGTATCGTTCTATCACATATGACGGAGTTGTAATTGCCGGTGAATGGCACTGTATCGATCCCGGTATGTCTCAGGAAATAATTTTTAATCTCCGTCAGCGTGCTGGTAATATATATGGGGAAGCCACATTCATATGGGATCACGAGCGTGATGATTCTGTCAGGATGTATGAAGTGGTTAGGAAATTTAATATAACTGGAATTGTTCGTGATCGATTCGTTCAGTTAACACTGCTAAACGGTAATCCAGAGAGGTTTGGCGTCAACTCTTATCTCCTTGAGTTGTGCGGTGATGGTCGTATCATGAAGGGCACCTTTTCATTTTATGGTCTAATCGCACACACCGTCCAAAGCTCTCATCAAAGTCTCTATCGTGATCGCCAATTGGCAGAGATGACAGATGGAGTTGAAAAGAATGAAAGAAAAGAAAGAAGAAAGCGGCAGTTAGAGTACGAGCTTAGAACTATTGAGGAAGCTGAAAGTGGACAGCTTTCTATGGATGACGACTTGCGGTTTTAATGTGCTGACCTACATGTTGATTTTGCTTGCCTGCATGTGGGTCATTCAAAAGCTTCTTTGTTAACTCGTCTATTCGCTTCCGCGTTATCAATGGTTTTCCTTCCGTCCCAGTATGAATTATTAGACCATTCAATTTGAAAGCATTTTAATGCCCTGCTCCTATAGTTTGAACACTCCATTTGAATCCACTTCATTTTTGATGGTCTACATGCAGGGTGAGCTATGTATATTTCATTGAACTTGTTCATGGAGATTGACCAGTCTATAGGAGCTGCAAAAAGCAAATTTGGTAATGTTAAAATCCATACTGAGAAAAGCTTTTTCATCTTCCGTCGTTGGGGCCTTGTCGAGCGTACCAGCGCCCAGCTACTTTCTTAGTGATCGCTATCCCGCGTTTTGACCGGTCAAGTTTCGGTTAGCCTCGTCAAAATCGGGGCTCGTCTGCCCGGACTCAGGCATCACCTCACCACTAATCAACCACAATCTGTATTGAGGAAATACTGCCTGCAGTACCTCTAGCTCCTCAGTGCTCATCCGAATGTCCTTGTATCTCACGCTTTGCCAGCGCGAGTGGCTGATCTCGCCGTTACGTACAAGTCGATCTAGACCGGCCTTATCTATTAAAAGTCTAGCCCTGCTCTGTATTGATTCCATAAAGGTATAAAAATATTCTCTGAAACTATTTCACTGAGAGAGGGTTTTGCCTATTATTCACTTCAACATTTCACTGAAACTATTTCAGTGAAATGTTGGTCGTTGATCGGATTATAGGGCAAAAGCATGGAGCAGTCTGGAATAGTGGGGTTCGACACACAGGGAAACCCGGAACGCGTCAACGACCTGCGTGATGCGCCGTTTTGCTCAAAGCACATGTTCGCCAAGCTGCTGGGCATCGACATCATCACCGAGGATGTTGTCCGCGGGTGGATCGAATCCGGCACAGTCCCGACCGCCGAGATTGGCCGTCACCGCGTCACCAAGCTGCACCGTACCCGCCGAGGAACAGACTGCGGCAAGAGCATGGTCTATGCAGTGGATTGCCGTGATGACTGAGCCAATTTCTAACGAGGTAGATGCGAACGGTCAGGTTGCTCTACTCAGTTCCGCCGCCAATGACCTACGCAGCATCGAGCGTTTTGCGGCTACCTGCGGAGTCACTACCGATCAGGTGGGCGAGATGATCGAGAACGGCAGCCTGCCGAGCGTAACCCGCACTGATGTGCTGATGGTCGATCTGAGCAAGCTGCGTGCAACTGGTCTCGATGGGGAGGAGGGCGACACCGGCGAAGCTCGCAACACCATGGGCGAACAGTTAGCCCAGGATGCTCAGGCTGCCCTGGCCTATCTCGGGCAGACCGTTCTGGCCGAGCTGGTGTGGGACGATCAGCTCGAGCCTTTGTGGCAGTGCGTTCAGGTGGTGGGTGTCGTGCTGCCGGTGGAGGGTGTTTGGGCGCACGGCTATTTCATGGTCATGAGCGTGGCGGGCGCCAGCCCGTTTCCCGATGAGGTGTTCTTCTCGGATATCCGCACCCTTCGGGTAGTGCGCCTCGACGGTCGAGCCGAGGAGAGGTTGCAGGTGCTCGGTTCGTCGGAGCATGGCGCTGACCAGACGTTGTGATAACGCTACAAGGTGGCTGGTCGGCAGGCGCCCGGTTCAGCGCGGCACGCTGCAGTGCCATGCTGCATGGGTAGATGGCTCCACGGCCAAAGCAGGATGCGCTAATCTTGCCGTTCGCAGGCTGCGACAGCCGTTACGCAATGGAGTGCAGGCTTGAAAAAACTGATCGTCATCATCGCCCTGGGCTTTGCCTTCTGGCACTTCTACCTGAAGCCGCCAAGCAGCCCGGTAATCACCAATGTCGCCGCCGACGGCTCGGTCTTGAGCAGCCCGGTGATCGAACAGCCCGCCCCGGCGTTTTCTCTCGAACGCTTCATCCCGACCTTCGCCTGGACCGGCACGGAAGCTCAGATCAAGCCAAAGCCCCAATCGCAGCCCGCCTCGAGCTATCGCTGCGATGGCCGTAAACACTGCTCGCAGATGCGTTCTTGTGGCGAGGCCAAATTCTTTCTACGTAACTGCCCCGGCGTAGAGATGGACGGCAATAACGATGGCGTACCCTGCGAGCGACAGTGGTGCGGTTAGTCACGAAACGCAGGCATTGAATGGCAACTATCACGATTCGAAATCTGGATGATGACCTCAAGGCCATGCTGCGCGTCGTTGCTGCCAACCACGGGCGTTCCATGGAAGAAGAGGCGGGACAGATCATTCGCCAGGCGCTGACCAAACAAGATAAGAAAGGTGGCTTAGGGAGTCGCATCCACGCTCGTTTTTCTGCGGTGGGTGGTGTTGACCTCGATGTGCCTGAGCGAAACACCAAAGCCAAGGCTGCGAGCTTCGACGACAACGTGCTTTCCAAACGGATGAAGCCAGTATTCGCATCTGGCACCTGATCGCTTCGACACCGCCTTGATCCTTTCACCGATTGCATTACTGAGCCAGAATGAGGGGCAACCTGATAGCGGCGTGCATCCGGTATAATGGCCGCTGGCGAAACCGAAGAGGCAATCCCATGACAGGTGTATCTCTGCAAGCCAAGAAGGCTTATTGCGCCAAGGCACGCCGGTCGAACTACGCGGCCAGCCTGCGCCTCGAGGGGTTCAACACGACCCAGGCCGATGCCGAGCGTAAGCTCCCGACCCGTGAGGCTGCTTTGAACGCTGCGCGGTCTAGTCAGGCCTGATGCTCGACAAGTACGGCGCTGGGCAAGATCCTTACTGCTACCCAGGCACCGATGTTCTACGTAATCGTCTTGGCCTGACTGACGATAGCGCTCTCCATGAGGCTGAGCGCAACCTCTCTGAAATCGCTGCTAGCCAGCTGGACTTCGACCTCCCTCCCTACGATCTCGCCTACCTGCAGCGTATACACCGGCATCTGTTCGATGATGTCTACGACTGGGCGGGTGAGTTGCGCACGGTCGATATCTCGAAGGGCGGAACGCATTTCTGCAACGTGACCCGCATCGAGGCGGAATCCAGCAAGCTGTTCAAGCGAGTAGCCTCAGCAGGCTGGTTCGAAGCGATGGCTCGGCCAGATCTGGTGGTGGCCGCAGCAGAGTTGTACGGAGATCTGAACATCATCCACCCGTTTCGGGAGGGAAATGGCCGGGCTCAGCGGATTCTGTTCGAGCACCTGATCATCAACGCGGGCTATCAGGTCGACTGGTGGGGTGTAGATGAGGCTGAGTGGATTCAGGCAAACATCGATTCGGTGGTTTGCGACTATCGCGCAATGACCGCCATTTTCGAGCGCTGCATCGGTGATCCCATCGCCTGATGTGGGCGGGACAAGAAAGGGACAGTTTGGGGACACCCCAGAAACAAAAAAGGGCTTACCTTTCGGTAAACCCTTGTTTTGTTTGGTGGCTACGCAGGGACTTGAACCCCGGACCCCAGCATTATGAATGCTATGCTCTAACCAGCTGAGCTACGTAGCCGAGTGGCGCGCATTTTCCGCATCTGCCCCTGGTGTGTCAAGCCTTTGGGCAGAATAAATTTACGCACTTTCAAACGCTTAGCCGAACGGCTGCGCTTTGCTGGTGGGCGCTCGGTGGTGAGGGGGGCTCAGCCGACCTCGACGCGGTTGCGGCCGTTCTTCTTGGCGCGGTAGAGGGCGGCATCGCTACGGCACAGTACGGTGTCGGGGGTGGTGTCCTGGCGCTCGAGCAGGGCGATGCCGACGCTCAGGGTCAGGTGGATCTGTTTTCCTTCGATGTTCAGGGGCTCGTCCTTGAGGCTGTGTTGCACCCGGCAGGCGAAGTCGCGGGCCTGAATCAGCCCCGCGCCGCTGAGCACCACGGCGAATTCTTCGCCGCCGACACGGCCGGCCAGGTCGCTCTTGCGCAGCTGTTCGCGAAGGATGCGGCTGAAGTGACGCAGCGCCTGGTCTCCAATGGCGTGGCCCCATTTGTCGTTGACCAGCTTGAAGTGGTCGAGGTCGCACATCAGCAGGGTGGAGGTGAAGACGTCGCTGCGCTGGATACGCGCCAGCTCGGTTTCCAGGTGGGCCATGAACACCCGGCGGTTGGGTAGCTGGGTGAGGGCGTCGAGGGAGGCGAATTCCTGCAGCTCGCTTTCGATGCGCTTGCGTTCGGTGATGTCAGTGACCACGCCATGCCAGACGATGCTGCCGTCGGCTTCACGTTGTGGCCGCGCTTCGCCCAGGCGCCAGCGCAGGCCCTGGCGCGGCAGTATCACGCGGTATTCGATGTGCCAGGTGCTCAGCTCGCGTTCGGCGCGCAGGCGGGCCATCTGGTAGGTCTCCATGTCGTCCGGGTGGACCAGGGTATGGAGGATCTCCGGGTCTCTGTCGATCTGTTCGCGGGTGGCTTCGAACATGTCGTAGACGCCGGCGCTGAGGTAGGTGAAGTAGCCACTGCTGTTGGGCAGGCTGCGGAACTGGAAGACCATGCCGGGCACCTGGTCGGTCAGCCGGGTGATCAGTTCGACGCTGCGTTGCAGGCGTTCGGAGAGCTCGCGCAGGGCGGTGATGTCGGTGGTGGTGCCGAGCATGCGCAGGGCGTTGCCCCGTTCGTCACGGGCAACCACCTTGCCGCGGCTGCACACCCATTTGTAGCTGCCGTCGCGGCAGCGCAGACGGTGCTCCACTTCGTAGCTCTCGGTGTGGCCAGCGAAGTGCGCGAGCACGGCTTGCTGCACGTAGGTGAGGTCGTCGGGATGGACGCGGCCGTAGCTGTCCTCGATACGGTTGCTGACCTCGTGGTCGGCGTAGCCGAGCAGGGCTTTCCAGGCGCTGGAGTAGTGGATCTCGCCGGTCACCACGTCGCGGTCCCAGATGCCCGTGCCGCTGCCCTGAATGGCCAGGGCCATGCGGCTTTCCTGGGCGAGCAGGGCTTCGCTGGCCTGGCGGGCGGCGGCTTCGCGGCGGATCTGTTCGAGCAGGTTGGCGGCGCTCTCGGCGATATCGTCCAGGGCCAGCAACTGCTCGTCGCTGAGCCGCTGCGGTTCGCCATCGGCCAGGTAGAACACGCCCAGGTAGCCGCCATCGACGCTGCGCAGCGGGTAACCGACGAAGAAACCGGGCGACGGCGCGGCCTGGGGCGCGGTGTCGAGGCGGGTGTCGGGCAGCAGCAGGGGCGAGTGGCCGAGGCCGGTGCGGGCGATCAGTTCCTGCAGGTAGGCGTCCAATGCTGCGGGCAGGCGTTGCTCGGGCTCTGTAGAACCGCTGAGGTGGGTGCCGGTTGCGATCCTTGCGAGGTTGACGCCACACAGGCGTTTTGCGAGCCGGAACAAAGCGTCGAAACGGGCTTCCGCGGGGGCGGCGTTCGACGACTCCAGAAGCTCATCGTCAGGTTTCAAGGGACTGCGCCTGCTGGTGAGGGCTGGGCCAGTATACTGCGGCGCTGGAGCAAAGCGATGGCGAGTGGTGGCTAAATGCCGCCATTTTACTGCCGTTCGTCTGCCGGGCAGTTGGTAGCGTGCCTGCCAGCACCGCCGGGACTGGCTGTGCGGGCTTTTCCAGGCATGCAGAAACGACGAAGCCGCGTAAAAACGCGGCTTCGTCTGGTCAGGGGTGCGGCTTAGACGTTGAAGCGGAAGTGCATCACGTCGCCGTCCTTGACGATGTATTCCTTGCCTTCCAGGCGCCATTTGCCCGCTTCCTTGGCACCGGCTTCGCCCTTGAACTGGATGAAGTCGTCATAGGCGATGACCTCGGCGCGGATGAAGCCTTTTTCGAAGTCGGTGTGGATCGCGGCAGCGGACTGCGGTGCGGTGGCGCCGACCTTGACGGTCCAGGCACGTACTTCCTTCACGCCTGCGGTGAAGTAGGTCTGCAGGTTGAGCATCGAGTAACCGGCGCGGATCACGCGGTTCAGGCCAGGCTCGGTCATGCCCATGGTCTCGAGGAACATCTGCATTTCTTCCAGATCGTCCAGTTCGGCGATCTCGGCCTCGATCTTGTTGCACACCGGTACCACGATGGCGCCTTCGGCGTCGGCGATGGCTTGCACCACGTCGAGCAGCGGGTTGTTCTCGAAGCCGTCTTCGGCGACGTTGGCGATGTACATCACCGGCTTGGTGGTCAGCAGGTGGAAGGTCTTGGCCAGGCGCTTCTCGTCGTCACCCAGGGTCTTGAGCAGGCTGCGCGCCGGCTTGGCTTCGGTGAAGTGGGGGATGAGCTTTTCCAGCAGCGCTTTCTGCGCCACGGCTTCCTTGTCGCCGCCCTTGGCGGTACGGGTGACGCGCTGCAGTTGCTTCTCGCAGCTGTCGAGGTCGGCCATGATCAGTTCGAGGTCGATGATCTCGATGTCACGCTTGGGGTCGACGCTGTTGGCGACGTGGATGACGTTCTCGTCTTCGAAGCAGCGCACCACGTGGGCGATGGCGTCGGTCTCGCGGATGTTGGCGAGGAACTTGTTGCCCAGGCCTTCACCCTTGGACGCGCCCGCCACGAGGCCGGCGATGTCGACGAATTCCATGGTGGTGGGGATCACGCGCTCGGGCTTGACGATCTCCGCCAGGGCGTCGAGGCGCGGGTCGGGCATCGGCACGATGCCGCTGTTCGGCTCGATGGTGCAGAACGGGAAGTTCTCGGCCGCGATACCGGATTTGGTGAGGGCATTGAACAGGGTGGACTTGCCGACGTTGGGTAGGCCGACGATGCCGCAATTGAATCCCATGGTGTGTCCCTCGCGCCAAAGGCGGTAGATGAAGTTAGAGAGTGGCTTTCTGGCTGTGCAGCTTGCGCATCGCTACCGTCCAGTCACCGGCGAGTATTTCCGGGAGGACGTCGAGGGCGAAGCCGATGCTGGTATCCAGCAGTTCCTGCTCGCCACGCGGTGCGCGGCCCAGCACGAAATTGGAAACCATGCTGGCGTGCCCGGGGTGGCCGATGCCAAGCCGCAGGCGGTGGAAATTATTCTGGTTGCCGAGCTGCGCGATGATGTCGCGCAGCCCGTTATGCCCGCCGTGCCCGCCACCCTGTTTGAGTTTGGCGACGCCGGGGGGCATGTCGAGTTCGTCGTGGGCCACCAGGATTTCTTCGGGCTTGAGCTTGAAGAAATTCGCCAACGCCGCCACGGACTGGCCGCTGCGGTTCATGAAGGTGGTGGGGATGAGCAGACGAACTTCGCGACCCTGATGGACGAATTTGCCCACCAGGCCGAAATACTTGCGATCGACGCTGAGGTTCACGCGCTGGCTGTCGGCCAGGCGCTCAACGAAAAGGGCCCCTGCATTATGCCGGGTCTGGTCGTATTCGGGACCCGGGTTACCCAGGCCAACGATCAGTTGTACGGCAGTCATACAGGAGCCCTTTCCTAAAGCAGTTCCACACCGAGGTGTGGAGCTCGCCAATTACTCGGCGGTGCTTTCGCCTTCGCCTTCAGCTGCGTCTTCTACACGAACGCGCGGCAGGTGGATGCTGGCAACCGGCAGATCGCTGCCGTGGGCCAGAGCGACCAGCTCAACGCCTTTCGGCAGTTTGATGTCGGACAGGTGAACGGTCTGGTCCAGTTCGACTTTGGCGATGTCGACTTCGAGGAATTCCGGCAGGTCTTTCGGCAGGCAGGAAACTTCGACTTCGTTCAAGGAGTGCAGGACTTCGCCGCCGCCTTGCTTGACGCCAACCGAGGTGGCTTCGTTGATGAAGTGCAGCGGTACGTGTGCGGTCAGTTTCTGGCCAGCGATCACGCGGATGAAGTCAGCGTGCAGAACGAAGCCTTTGGACGGGTGACGTTGCAGGGCTTTGATCAGTACGTTTTCTTTCTTGCCATCAACGGTCAGGTTCAGCACATGGCTGAACGCCGCTTCGTTTTCCAGCAGCTTGGCGAAATCCTTGGCAACCAGGCTGATGGACAGAGGGGCTTTCTCGCCACCGTAAACTACGGCAGGAACCAGGGCGGCGTTACGACGCAGGCGGCGGCTCGCACCTTTCCCCAGGTCGGAACGCGCTTCGGCATTCAGAGTAAATTCAGCAGTCATTTCACTTCTCCAGAATAACCAAACCGCCCGTTACGCTTGCGACCAGCGACGGGGCGGTTCGGTGATGTGCCTGGCCAAATGGCCAGGCGTCTTTTTACCAGCGGTATTCCGGGTTAGCGGAACATCGCGCTGATAGATTCTTCATTGCTGATGCGGCGTACCGCTTCAGCGACAACCGGCGCGATGTCCAGTTGGCGAATGCGCGAACAGGATTGCGCGGCAGCGGACAACGGGATGGTGTTGGTCACCACCAGTTCGTCCAGTACCGAGTTCTCGATGTTCTCGATGGCGCGGCCCGACAGTACCGGGTGAGTCGCATAAGCGAACACCTTGGCGGCGCCGTGTTCCTTCAGAGCCTTGGCCGCGTGGCACAGGGTGCCGGCGGTGTCGACCATGTCGTCGACCAGGATGCAGGTACGACCTTCCACGTCACCGATGATGTGCATCACTTCGGAGTGGTTGGCTTTCTCACGACGCTTGTCGATGATCGCCAGGTCCACGCCCAGGGACTTGGCAACGGCACGCGCACGTACCACGCCGCCGATATCCGGGGAGACGATCATCAGGTTGTCGAAACGCTGATCTTCGATGTCGTCCACCAGTACTGGCGAACCGTAGATGTTATCTACCGGAATATCGAAGAAGCCTTGAATCTGATCCGCGTGCAGGTCGACGGTGAGAACACGGTCGATGCCCACTACGGTCAGCATGTCGGCCACGACTTTGGCGCTGATTGCCACACGGGCGGAACGCGGACGGCGATCCTGGCGGGCATAGCCGAAGTAGGGGATGACAGCGGTGATTCGAGTGGCTGAGGAGCGGCGGAAGGCATCTGCCATCACGACCAGTTCCATCAGGTTGTCATTGGTTGGCGCGCACGTCGGCTGAATCAGGAAGACGTCTTTACCGCGGACGTTTTCGTTGATTTCGATCATGATTTCGCCGTCGGAAAACTTTCCGACAGAGGCATCGCCGAGGGGGATGTGCAGCTGACGAACGATACGTCGCGCCAGATCGGGGTTAGCATTCCCCGTAAAGACCATCATCTTGGACACGCGCAGTACCTGCCGGCTGAGGGTAACCTGGATGAGTATAAAAATGGCAGGGGCGGCTGGATTCGAACCAACGCATGCCAGGATCAAAACCTGGTGCCTTACCGCTTGGCGACGCCCCTGTATCGTGTGTGACGCAATGCTGCTCAATTCGGTAGTACGAGCCACCCTTGGGTGGTTATGGCAGGGGCGGCTGGATTCGAACCAACGCATGCCAGGATCAAAACCTGGTGCCTTACCGCTTGGCGACGCCCCTG
>NZ_JBQWIF010000059.1:0-19597 GCF_052958135.1 Pseudomonas sp. SZ40
GTCCTGCAAATATCTGCAGATCCAGGCCTGTAGGAGCCCGCTTGCGGGCGATACGATTGTGGCCTTGCCGCTGAATCTGCGTTGAC
Source organism: Pseudomonas sp. SZ40 (assembly GCF_052958135.1). Classification (NCBI taxonomy): domain Bacteria; kingdom Pseudomonadati; phylum Pseudomonadota; class Gammaproteobacteria; order Pseudomonadales; family Pseudomonadaceae; genus Pseudomonas; species Pseudomonas sp. SZ40. The sequence goes on from NZ_JBQWIF010000059.1 coordinate 87, forward strand.
CCGACGATTCGCCCGCAAGCGGGCTCCTACGGTATTGGGGGGTCTGCAAGATGGATGTTCGACGCCGCGACGGTGTTGCCTCGGGTCCTGCAAATATCTGCAGATCCAGGCCTGTAGGAGCCCGCTTGCGGGCGATACGATTGTGGCCTTGCCGCTGAATCCGTATTGCCCCGGCGATTCGCCCGCAAGCGGGCTCCTACGGTATTGGCGGTGTCTGCAAGATGGATGTTCGAGGCCGCGACGGTGTTGCCTCAGGTCCTGCAAATATCTGCAGATCCATGTCTGTAGGAGCCCGCTTGCGGGCGATACGATTGTGGCCTTGCCGCCGAATCTGCGTTGACCCGACGATTCGCCCGCAAGCAGGCTCCTACGTTATTGGCGGTGTCTGCAAGATGGGGCGTTCGACGCCGCGACGGTGTTGCCTCAGGTCCTGCAAATATCTGGAGATCCAGGCCTGTAGGAGCCCGCTTGCGGGCGATACGATTGTGGCCTTGCCGCTGAATCTGCGTTGAACCGGTGATTCGCCCGCAAGCGGGCTCCTACGGTATTGGCGGTGTTTGCAAGATGGATGTTCGACGCCGCGACGATGTTGCCTCAGGTCCTGCAAATATCTGCAGATCCAGGCCTGTAGGAGCCCGCTTGCGGGCGATACGATTGTGGCCTTGCCGCTGAATCTGCGTTTACCCGACGATTCGCCCGCAAGCGGGCTCCTACGGTATTGGCGGTGTCTGCAAGATGGATGTTCGAGGCCGCGACGGTGTTGCCTGAGGCCCAACGAATATCTGCAGATCCAGGCCTGTAGGAGCCCGCTTGCGGGCGATACGATTGTGGCCTTGCCGCTGAATCCGCGTTTACCCGACGATTCGCCCGCAAGCAGGCTCCTACGGTATTGGCGGTGTCTGCAAGATGTGTGTTCGAGGCCGCGATTACGGTGTTGCCGAGGTCCTGCAAATATCTGCAGATCCAGGCCTGTAGGAGCCCGCTTGCGGGCGATACGATTGTGGCCTTGCCGCTGATCCGCGTTGACCCGACGATTCGCCCGCAAGCAGGCTCCTACGGTATTGGCGGTGTCTGCAAGATGGATGTTCGAGGCCGCGACGGTGTTGCCTGAGGCCCAACGAATATCTGCAGATCCAGGCCTGTAGGAGCCCGCTTGCGGGCGATACGATTGTGGCCTTGCCGCTGAATCCGCGTTGACCCGGTGATTCGTCCGCAAGCGGGCTCCTACGGCATTGGCCACTAGGTGCGACCTGAGTTCGCGGTTGCGTGGAGCGTCAGCTCACGGCCTGTCTCGGCACTGCCGATTTAAAGTTTGCACTTTCCGTTTCCTTGCCAAGTCGTAAAAGGTGTAGGGCATGGCGCTGCGACGAGCGCTCTGCCAGACGCTGGCTTCGCCGCAGCGCCATGCCCTGCATCCGAACGGATGCCTGCACAGGCTTCTGATGCCAGGCGACCCACTTCGAGTGGCTCGCCGACAGATACGCAAGGAGATAGCCATGGGCTTGGGAACCATACTGCTGATCATTCTGATCCTGATGCTGATTGGTGCCATCCCGGCATGGCCGCACAGCCGCAGCTGGGGCTACGGTCCCACGGGTGGGCTTGGGCTGGTGCTGGTGATCGTGCTGGTGCTGCTGCTACTCGGCTACATATGAGCCAGCGCCTGCGTCACTGACGCAGGCATCGCCGTCGGCGGCGTCAGCCGCTGATGGCTCTGGCCACTCGCAGTTGCCCACTCCGTTTCATTCCCGTCTTTTCATTTCCGGAGGTCGCCTGCTTGGATCTGGTGATTGCACGGCCCGAAGGCCTGTATTGTCCTCCCGGAGATTTCTACATCGACCCCTGGCGCCCGGTAGAGCGCGCCGTCATCACCCACGGGCACGGCGACCATGCCCGCGGAGGCAGCGCCCATTATCTGGCGGCCGCCCCGGGTGAGGGGATTCTGCGTACCCGTCTGGGTCGCGATATCAATCTGCAGACCCTGGCCTATGGCGAGACTATCGACCACCATGGCGTTACCCTCAGCTTTCATCCTGCCGGCCATGTGCTGGGTTCAGCCCAGGTACGTCTCGAGTACCGTGGTGAAGTCTGGGTAGCCTCTGGCGACTACAAGGTCGAACCGGATGGCACCTGCGACCCCTTCGAGCCGGTGCGCTGTCACACCTTCATCACCGAATCCACCTTCGGCCTGCCGATCTACCGCTGGCAGCCTCAGGCGCAGATATTCGCCGGTATCAATGAGTGGTGGCGGCAGAATCGAGAAGCTGGCCGAGCCAGCGTGCTGTTCTGCTATGCCTTCGGCAAGGCCCAGCGCATCCTGCACGGTATCGACGCGAGCATCGGGCCGATCCTTGGCCATGGTTCCATGGAGCCCTTGCATCAGGTCTATCGCGAGGCCGGCGTCCATCTGCCGCAAACGCGCTACGCCGGTGAGGTCCCCAAGGGTGATCCGCTGCTGCGCCAGGCACTGATCCTGGCGCCACCGTCGGCGGGCGGCAGCACCTGGATACGGCGCTTCGGTGACTACAGCGATGCGTTCGCCAGCGGCTGGATGCTGTTGCGTGGCACCCGTCGGCGGCGCGGTGTCGATCGTGGTTTCGTGCTCTCCGATCATGCCGACTGGCCTGGCCTGCTGTGGGCCATCGAGCAGACCGGTGCCGAGCGGGTCATGGTCACCCATGGTTCGGTGAACATCCTGGTTCGGCACTTGCGTGAGCAGGGCCTGGATGCCCAGGCGTTCGATACCGAATACGGCGAGGAAGACGACGCGGCTGCGGAGCCCTCCACATGATCGCCTTTGCGCAGCTTTATGCGCGCCTCGACGCCACCACCTCGAGCAACGCCAAACTGGCGGCGCTGCAGGACTACCTGCGCGACGCCGAACCTGCGGACGCCGCCTGGGCTGTGTACTTTCTTGCCGGTGGCAGGCCACGGCAACTGGTGCCATCACGGCAGTTGCGGGAACTGGCCATGCAGCGGGCCGGACTGTCGGCATGGCTATTCGAGGAAAGCTATTCGGCGGTCGGTGATCTGGCGGAAACCATCGCGCTGTTGCTGCCTGAAGCGACCTCGACCTCCCGGGACGGGCTGGCCGTCTGGGTGGAAGAAAAACTGCTGCCGCTGCGCGGACTGCCTGCGGACGAATTGGCGATGCGCCTCGACGCATTGTGGGCGCAGCTCGATGCGCCATCGCTGATGGTCAGTATCAAGCTCATCACCGGCGCCTTTCGTGTCGGTGTCTCCAAGCTTCTGGTCACCCGCGCACTGGCTGCCATTGCCGATGTCGATGCCAAGCGCGTCGCTCAGCGTCTGGTCGGCTATACCGACTTGTCGCACCGGCCCACGGCCGCCTCTTACCAACGGCTGATCGCTGCCGAATCGGATGACGAGCACGCTCAGCGTGGTGGCCAGCCGTATCCGTTCTTTCTCGCCCATCCGTTGCAGCGGCCACTGCAGGAATTCGACGCCAGCCTGGGTTCGCCCGCTGACTGGCTGATCGAGTGGAAGTGGGACGGCATTCGCGCGCAACTGGTCAAGCGTGACGGCCAGTTATGGGTCTGGTCACGGGGGGAAGAGCTGATCAGCGAGCGCTTCCCCGAACTTCAGGAGCTTGCCGCATCACTGCCGGATGGCACTGTCGTCGATGGCGAACTGGTGGTCTGGCGCCACGCCCCTGAGGCCACCGCTCGGCAGGGCGAGTTGATGGCCCAGGCTGCCGGGCAATCCGCCGAGCGGCTCAACGACCAGGTCGAGGAACAGCTCGAACAATACGGCATTCAGCCTTTCGCGCTGTTGCAGCAACGCATCGGCCGCAAGACCCTGAGCCGCAAGCTGCTCGAAGAGGTGCCGGTCGCCGTGCTGGCCTACGACCTGCTGGAGTGGCAAGGCGATGACTGGCGCAGCCGGCCGCAACACGCGCGACGGGCGCAGCTGGAGCAGGTGGTCGCCCGCTGCGCCAGCCCGCGGCTGATGCCCTCGCCACTGCTGCACGGCGAGAGCTGGCAGGCCCTGGCCGAACAGCGCGAGGCGTCGCGGGCGCTGGGCGTGGAAGGCATGATGCTCAAGGCGCGTGAGTCCGCTTACGGCGTAGGGCGCAGCAAGGACGTTGGTGTCTGGTGGAAGTGGAAGATCGATCCCCTGAGCGTCGATGCAGTGCTGATCTACGCCCAGCGGGGTCATGGTCGGCGAGCCAGCCTGTACAGCGACTACACCTTCGCCGTGTGGGACGGCGCGCCGGGTGATCCCGAACGCCGGCTGGTGCCGTTCGCCAAGGCCTACTCCGGGTTGACCGACGAGGAAATGCGCAAGGTCGACGCCATCGTGCGCAAGACCACCGTGGAGAAGTTCGGCCCGGTGCGCAGTGTCACGCCAAGCCTGGTGTTCGAACTGGGTTTCGAAGGCATCGCTCGCTCCCCCCGTCACAAGAGCGGCATCGCCGTGCGTTTTCCGCGCATGTTGCGCTGGCGCCATGACAAGACCGTGGAGGAGGCCGATACCCTGGCGCTGCTGCAGGAATTGCTGCCATGAGTCTGGCCGGCACCTGGCTGCGTCGCAATGGCTGGAAAGCGTTCTATTTTCAGAAAGAGGTGTGGCAGGCGGTTGCCGAAGGGCATAGCGGCCTGCTGCATGCATCGACCGGTGCCGGCAAGACCTACGCCGTCTGGCTGGCCGCGCTCAATCGCTTCGCGGGCAAGAGCGTGCCGAAGAAAGCGCTGAGCGGCAAACGCGCGCCACCGGCTGCGCCACTCACGGTGTTATGGATCACGCCCATGCGTGCCTTGGCCGCTGATACGCAGCGTGCCCTGCAGGCGCCGCTCGATGGCCTGGAAATACCCTGGACGCTGGGCATGCGCACCGGCGATACCGGCAGCGCCGAACGGCAGCGTCAGGCACGCCGCCTGCCGACCGCGCTGGTGACCACGCCCGAGAGCCTGACGCTGTTGCTCACCGGTGCTGACGCGAAGGCGCAGTTCGCCCATGTCGGCATGCTGGTGGTGGATGAGTGGCATGAGTTGCTCGGCAACAAGCGCGGTGTGCAGTTGCAATTGGCGCTGGCGCGGCTGCGCCAGTGGAACCCGCAACTTGTCGTCTGGGGGTTGTCGGCCACCCTCGGCAACCAGCCCCATGCCATGGAGGTGCTGCTGCCTGACGGTGGTGGTCGGCTGGTTCGCGGTGAGCAGGGCGCCAGACCGCAGATCGATACGCTGCTGCCAGCGGCGATGGAACGTTTTCCCTGGGCCGGCCATCTGGGGTTGCGGCTGTTGCCGCAGGTGGTCGAGGAGTTGGAAGGCAGCAGCGTGACCCTGGTGTTCACCAATACCCGCTCGCAGTCCGAACTCTGGTATCAGGCATTGCTCGACGCGCGCCCGGATTGGGCCGGATTGATCGCCCTGCACCACGGCTCGCTGGCCCGCGAAGTCCGTGACTGGGTCGAGGCAGGGCTCAAGCAGGGCAAGCTGAAAGCCGTGGTTTGTACCTCCAGCCTGGATCTGGGGGTCGACTTCCTGCCTGTGGAGCGGGTTCTGCAGATCGGCTCGGCCAAGGGTGTCGCCCGCCTGCTGCAACGCGCCGGGCGTTCCGGTCATGCGCCGGGGCGTACCTCGCGCATCACCCTGGTGCCCACTCACGGCCTCGAACTGATCGAGGCCATCGCCGTGCAGGACGCTGTTGCGGCCGGGCGCATCGAGGCCCGCGAATCGCCTCATCAGCCGCTGGATGTACTGGTTCAGCATCTGGTCAGTATGGCTCTGGGCGGCGGCTTCAGGCCTGAAGAGCTGCTGCCGGAGATACGCAGCACCTGGGCGTACCGCGATCTGGGCGATGCCCAGTGGCGCTGGGCCCTGGCGTTCGTGCGACAGGGCGGGGAGTCGCTCAGCGCCTATCCCGATTATCAGCGCGTGGAGCCGGACGAAGAGGGCATCTGGCGCGTGCCCAGCCAGCGTCTCGCGCGCCGCCACCGGATGAGCGTGGGCACCATCGTCAGCGACGCCAGCGTCAGCGTGAAATGGTGGAGCAAAGGCGGCGGCGGTGGCTCGCTCGGCAGCGTCGAGGAAGGCTTCATTGCCCGCCTGCACCCGGGCGATGTGTTTCTGTTCGGTGGGCGACCGCTCGAACTGGTCCGGGTGGAGAACATGACGGCCTACGTGCGGCGCAGCAATTCCAGCAAGGCCAGCGTGCCGCGCTGGAATGGCGGGCGCATGCCGCTCTCCAGTGCGTTGGCCGAAGCCGTGGTGGCGCGTTTTGGCGAGGCAGCGCAGGGTCACTTCGATGGCCCGGAAATGCGCATGCTGCGACCGCTGCTGGAGGTGCAGGCGCACTGGTCCGCGTTACCGGCACCAGGAACGTTGCTGGCTGAAACCCTGCACTCGCGTGAAGGCTGGCACCTGTTCCTGTATCCCTTCGCCGGGCGCAACGTGCACCTGGGGCTGGCCAGTCTGCTGGCTTGGCGCCTGGGGCAGCGGCAGCCCTTGAGTTTCTCGATTGCCGTCAACGACTATGGCCTGGAGTTGCTGTGTGCCAGCGAGGTGGACTGGGCGGGGCTGCTCGACGGTGATCTGTTCGACGATCACGACCTGCTGCATGACGTGCTCGCCAGCCTCAATGCCAGCGAATTGGCCCAACGGCGTTTTCGCGAGATCGCCCGTATCGCCGGCCTGGTGTTCGGTGGCTACCCTGGCGCAGGCAAGAGCCTGCGCCAGGTGCAGGCCTCCAGCGGGCTGTTCTTCGACGTGTTTCGCCAGTACGACCCGGATAATCTGCTGCTGACCCAGGCTCATGACGAAGTGCTCAGCCAGGAGCTGGATGTCAGGCAGTTGCAGCACACCCTGGCTGATATGCGCGCGGCGCGTCTGCATCTACATGAGCTGCGGCGTGCCACGCCGCTGGCCTTTCCGCTGATGGTCGAGCGCTTTCGCGAGCGCCTCAGTTCGGAGAAGCTCGCCGACCGCATCGCCCGCATGCTCGGCGAACTCGAGCGTGCTGCGGGGCCGGGCGGGCAGGTGGCCGGCAAGCCGCTGATCGAGGTCGAACCCGCCTTGCGCCGTGGCGAACGCAAGCGCAAGGACGGCCGCCCACGCCGCAAGGCCAAGGGTAGCGGGGCATGAGTGGGGCGCCGCACCTGGCCGTGCAGGTCGCCGGTGAAACCCTCTGGTTGCTGGCCGACAGGGCCATTTACTGGCCTTCCGAGCAGACCCTGCTGATCGCCGACGCGCATCTTGGCAAAGCCGCCACCTACCGCACCCTGGGGCAGCCGGTTCCCCACGGCACCACGGCTCGCAACCTGCAGCGGCTCGATGAGCTACTGGCGAGCTACCCGGTTCGCCGTCTGGTGTTTCTGGGGGACCTGCTGCATGCGCGCCCGGCGCGAATCGGCACTACCCTGGCGGCCCTGCAGGCGTGGCGCAAGCGGCATACCGAGCTGCAGGTCGTTCTGATACGCGGCAACCATGACCGCAGCGCCGGTGATCCACCGGCCGAGCTGGCCATCGAGGTGGTCAGCGAACCCTGGCGCATGGGGCCGTTCGCGCTGTGCCACGAACCTCTGGATTGCCCTGGTCTGCATGTGCTGGCCGGGCACCTGCACCCGGTATTCGTGCTGCGCGGCCGGGGGCGTGACCGCGTGCGCATGCCGTGCTTCTGCATCGAGCACAGCACCACCCTGTTACCAGCTTTCGGTGAGTTCACCGGCGGGATGGCTGTCGATGCAGCGCCAGGGCGGGCTATTTACGGTGCGCTCGATGGCGCGTTATGGAGCCTGAATCAGGAGTGATCTGCGGCCTGATGTCACGGATAAAAAACTGACTAACCAGCAAATAACCGACCTATCTATCTGATAAGCATCACTTTATAGGCCAATAACCTAGCGTGAGGCTGGGTTTCTATCCTGTTGAAGTGGCTATCTGCATTCTGCCGCTCTAGTTATTTATTTCGCCGCCGATAGAATGCGTGCCGCTTTAAATTTCAGACTGGTCCAAGAATAAAACTCCAGCTGCTTAACCCCTTAAAAAAGGTCGGAGAACACTATGAACAGCTGGTTCGCGAACATCAGCGTTACCTTGAAACTTGCCTTGGGCTTTGGCCTCGTGCTTGCCCTTACCTGCGTACTTGCTCTTGCTGGATGGACCAGTCTCGGCAGCTTGATCCAGCGCAGCAACTGGACTTCGGATATTGCTCGTCTCAACGACACGCTGACCGAGCTGCGTGTAACCCGCCTGCAATACATGCTGGCCAACGGGGACGAAACGGTCGCCGAAACCGTGCAGAAATCCCTCGATGGCTTCAAGGCCCAGCATGGCCAGGTACTCTCGAGCTTCAAGAGCCCGGACAACGTCCGCCTGCTGCAAGCGCAGGGTGCCCAGATCGACGCCTACCAACTGTCGCTGAACAAGATGCGCAGTGGCTACCGGGCGAGCAATGACGCGCGCCAGGAAATGACCCGCAACGCGGTGACGGCCGGCCAGGCGATCGACGAAATCAACACCGCAGTCTTGAACCTGCCACCCTACGATGAAAGCCGCAACGCACAATTCCAGGCGATCACCAAGGCCAAGGAAGACTGGCAACTGGTGCGTTATCAGGTACGTGGTTACACCGGCACGCCCAACGCCGACGCAGAGCGCGCGGCCATCACCCAGATCGAGACCACCATCAAGGATCTCGAGCAGTTTCGTCAGGCGTTCTCTGCCGAGCACCCTCAGCGTGTCAGCCTGGTCGACACCGCGCTGGGCAATTACCGTACGGCGGTCATGGCGTTCAAGGCCGCGACCGAGACCATCGCCGTGGCACGTAAGGAACTGACCGAGGAAGGCTACGAAATCGTCAGGATCAGCAAGGAGCTTACCGCGATCCAGCTGGAACGCCGCGACAGCGAGACTGCGTCTGCGCGCACTCTGCAATTGAGCACGACCGTGCTGGCGTTGTTGGTCGGTATTCTCGCCGCCTGGCTGATCACCCGGCAGATCACCCGTCCGCTGCAGGAAACCCTGGTGGCGGTCGAGCGTATCGCCGGTGGCGACCTGAGTCAGACCCTGCACGTGACCCGCCGTGACGAAATCGGCGTGTTGCAGCAGGGCATCCAGCGCATGGGCACCACCTTGCGTGACCTGATTGGTGGCATTCGTGACGGCGTCACCCAGATCGCCAGCGCTGCCGAGGAGTTGTCGGCAGTCACCGAGCAGACCAGCGCCGGGGTCAATAGCCAAAAGGTCGAGACCGACCAGGTCGCTACCGCGATGCACGAGATGTCCGCCACCGTTCAGGAAGTCGCGCGCAATGCCGCCGACGCATCCCGTGCCGCTTCGGATGCCGACCGTGAAGCCACCCAGGGCGACCGCGTGGTGGCCGAAGCCATCGCCCAGATCGAGCGCCTGGCTGCCGAAGTGACCCGTTCCACCGAGGCGATGAGCCATCTGCAGAAGGAAAGCAACAAGATCGGCAGTGTGATGGACGTGATCAAGGCAGTGGCCGAGCAGACCAACCTGCTGGCGCTCAACGCCGCCATCGAAGCCGCTCGTGCTGGCGAAGCCGGCCGCGGTTTCGCGGTGGTCGCCGATGAGGTGCGTGGCCTGGCACAACGTACCCAGAAGTCCACCGAAGAGATCGAGGGCCTGGTTGCCGGGCTGCAGCAGGGCACCCAGCAGGTGGCCAGCATCATGCAGAGCAGCCGCGACCTGACCGACAGCACCGTGGAGCTGACGCGCAAGGCCGGTGGTTCGCTGGAAAGCATCACCCGCACGGTGTCCAATATCCAGTCGATGAACCAGCAGATCGCCGCCGCTGCCGAGCAGCAGAGTGCGGTGGCCGAGGAAATCAGCCGCAGTGTGATCAACGTGCGCGATATCTCCGAGCAGACCGCCGCCGCCAGTGAGGAAACCGCTGCGTCCAGTGTCGAATTGGCTCGCCTGGGTAGTCAGCTGCAGCAGATGGTCAGCCACTTCCGGGTCTGAGCATTACGTTCAGCTGAAATAAGAAAGGCCGTTACCCTTCGGGGTAACGGCCTTTTTTGTGGCCTTCCATTACTGGCAGGCGGCGCTTTCAGTGAGTCGCGATCCAGATCAGCAGGCCTGCCTGGAACAGGGCGAAGGCTACCAGGCAGGCGATGGTGAAACGCAGGCCGCCGTCCTCGCGTTTGAGTTGCTCCAGGCGCTCATGCTGCTTGCGCAACTGCACATCCTGCTCGTGCAGATTCTGATCCGCCTGCTGCAGCATCTGCGCGGCGTCCAGCTGTTCGATGAACCTGACCTTTTCACCATTCCAGTCGCTGTGCAGGGCGCTGAGGCGCGATGCGCTGTAATTCGCCTTGAGCTGACCGTCCTGGTAGTCGACGGCGAAACCCTGGGCCTTCAGGCAATGGTCACGGCGCGCACGGGCCTCTTCGCTCATCGCGTCGCGGCTCGGCAGCGGGCCGCTCTCGAGGGTGTAATGAGCACAGTGCTGTTTGGCCCAGGCGGCTGCCTGGGCCAGCAGAAAGCGGCCAAGGCCGCGATTCTGCGGCTCCAGGCTCAGGCCGCTGTCGGGGCCGAAACGGGCTTCCTTGGCGCGGTGGTCGAGCCACAGCTCCAGTACGTTCTGTTCCTTGCGCACCTTCTGCCCCGGCAATTGCAGGGTAAGGCGCAGCAGGCTCTGTTCCTTGCTGTGCCGCTCGACGCGGCCAAGCTGGACGAAACGCAGCGGCCGCGCTCCGGTGTGGCGGTCGATGGGCAGAGGCGCCAGGCGCAGCAGGCGAAAGTGCTCGGGACCGAGCTTGGCCCACGGATGCGACGACTCGACCTGTTCGTCTTCAGGTGCGGCGACGGCTGGCGTTTCGCTGTCGGTCATGGGGGCATTCCTCGAAAAGCCGCCGCGAAGTTGAGCGTCGGCTTAATGAGTATCGGCAGCGACGCTGGTTTCTGCAGGCGGCAATGCCTGAATGAAATGGACGATACGGGTGGTCAGGGCGCGGGCCAGTGGCAGGTCGGGGTTGTCGTAGGACGCCAGTTGCGCTTCGAAATCCATGGGCACGATGCGCAGCACATGATTCATGCCGGTAATGATCTGCAATTGCGCGTCCGGGTTGGCGGCATGCAGCGCTTCGGCATCCTGCACGCGGACCTGAATGTCGTGATCCCCCTGGATGATCAGTGCCGGAACGCGCACCTTGGCAAAGGCGGCAGCCGGATCCTGGCGGAACAGCGAAATCAGGTAGGGCTGTACGCTGGTGCGGTACAGCACGGTCAGTTCGTCCGACACCTCGGGAACCTGGCGACCCTCGCGCAGGGCGACCAGCAAGGCATCGCTCTCGGCGCGCAGGCGCGGCGGCAGGCGGTCGCGCAGTTGCTCCTGAAGCAGCTGGTCGATGGGGCGCGCGCTGCCGGCGATGGACACCAGGGCATCGGCAGCGGATTCGGGGGCTGCCAGGCTGGCGATCAGCGCGCCTTCGCTGTGGCCGACCAGAATCACCTGGCTGAAGCGCTTGTCTTCATGCAGTTTGTGGCTCCAGGCAACCACGTCGGCGACGTAACGCTCCACGCTCAGGTCGCGTTCGTGCGGCGTCGCGGCAAAACTGGCGGCGATGCCGCGCTTGTCGTAACGGACGCTGGCGATGCCTTGTTGAGCCAGCGCCTGGGCCAGTTTGCGATGCGCATCGTTATGCCCGCCGCCAGGGTTGTTGCCATTACGGTCGGTCGGTCCCGAGCCGGCCACCAGTAGCACCACCGGTACGGCCTCGGTGCGTTGTGGCAGCACCAGCGAGCCATGCAGCACGCCCTGGCCGGTATCCAGGCTGACCTGTTCACGCAGGATGGGGGCAGCCTGAACCAGGCCGGTGAAGAGGGAGAGGGTCAAAAGCAGGGCTCGCAGCATGATGGGAACGTGTCTGTGTTGGGATCTGTTGGACGCTGGCAAATGGCCAAAGGTTCGCTCGCGGGTGATCTCCGCAGTTGCGACGGAGTATACTCAGCGGCTTTCCTCTTGGGCCTGCCTTTTCGCCGCAGGCTGCTGATCGAACTGATGTGGAGCCTCGCGCAATGTCCGGCAATACCTTCGGCAAGCTGTTCACCGTCACCACGGCAGGCGAGAGCCACGGCCCTGCGCTGGTCGCCATCGTCGACGGCTGCCCGCCTGGGCTGGACATTTCCCTGGATGACCTGCAGCGCGACCTCGACCGCCGCAAGCCGGGCACCAGCCGCCACACGACCCAGCGCCAGGAAGCCGACGAGGTGGAAATCCTCTCCGGTGTGTTCGAAGGCAAGACCACGGGGTGCTCCATCGGCCTGCTGATCCGCAACACCGACCAGAAGTCCAAGGACTACTCGGCCATCAAGGATCTCTTTCGCCCGGCCCATGCCGACTACACCTACCACCACAAGTACGGCGTTCGCGACTACCGCGGTGGCGGCCGCAGCTCGGCCCGGGAAACCGCGATGCGCGTGGCTGCCGGTGCCATCGCCAAGAAGTACCTGGCCAGCCAGGGCATCGTCATTCGCGGCTACATGAGCCAGCTGGGGCCCATCGAAATTCCGTTCAAGAGCTGGGACTCGGTCGAGGAAAACGCCTTCTTCAGCCCCGACCCGGACAAGGTGCCGGAGCTCGAGGCCTACATGGATCAGCTGCGCCGCGACCAGGATTCGGTCGGCGCGAAGATCACCGTGGTCGCGGAGGGCGTGATGCCGGGTCTGGGCGAGCCGATCTTCGACCGCCTGGATGCCGAACTGGCCCATGCGCTGATGAGCATCAACGCGGTCAAGGGCGTAGAGATCGGCGCCGGGTTCGCCTCGGTGGCGCAGCGCGGTACCGAGCACCGTGACGAGCTGACTCCCGAGGGCTTCCTGTCCAACAACGCCGGCGGCATCCTCGGTGGCATTTCCAGCGGCCAGCCGATCGTCGCTCACCTGGCCCTCAAGCCGACGTCCAGCATCACCACACCGGGGCGCTCCATCGACATCGACGGCAACCCGGCGGACGTGATCACCAAGGGCCGTCACGATCCGTGCGTCGGCATCCGCGCCACGCCGATCGCCGAAGCAATGATGGCCATCGTGCTGATGGATCACCTGCTGCGCCATCGCGGCCAAAACGCCGATGTGCGGGTGAATACGCCGGTGCTGCCGCAGCTGTGAGCGAGCGTCCTGGCATCCTGCCGGCGAGGGCGGCATGAACGAATTTCCCGAGGTGCTACGCAGCGTTACCGGCAAGCGCATCTCGGCGGTTCGTGATGCGCTGTTCGCGCTGGAGCCAGCCCATATCGGCGAGCAGGGCGCTGGGTACCTCGTTGCGCTTTACACCAGCAGCAAACAGCTCGATGTGCGCAAGCAGATACTCAGGCTGTTATATGACTTCGATTTTCCGGCGCTCGATGACTTTTTCGCCCTGGCCTATCGAAAGGAGCGCTACCTGGACATGAAGGTCTATGCCCTTCGTGGCCTGGCGCGCCGCTCCGAAGAGGGCCAGTTGCAGCGATTGCTCGAAGGCTTTCGCCAGACTTTGACTAAAAGACAGCAGTCCACGCCCTACAACTATCAGGAGTACGAACTACTCAGGGGGCGCAACGCGTTGCCGTATCTGGTCGAGCGTTATGGCTACGCCTGCTTGCGCGATACCCTCGAGCAGGTCAACCGTCAGTACGAAGCGATGCCGGAGGCCTTCAAGGGGCATTTCACCGTGGATGACAACGGTACGGTGGTCACGCTGCGGGAACCGGGTGCAGGCAATGCACTGATTCGGCAATTCTTCGATAGCAAGGGTGTTCGGGATTGACTCCGGCAGTCCCATACTGGCGCCTGTCCGGCTTCTACCTGTTCTACTTCGCGCTGCTGGGCGCCACGGCGCCGTTCCTTGGGCTGTATTTCGCCCATCTGGGCTTCTCGCCAGCGCGTATCGGCGAGCTGGTGGCCATTCCCATGCTGATGCGTTGTATCGCGCCGAACCTGTGGGGCTGGCTGGGCGATTACAGTGGCAGGCGCTTGTTGATCGTGCGTCTTGGTGCGCTGTGTACGCTGCTCAGCCTGAGCCTGATCTTCGTCAGCCAGAGTTACGCCTGGCTGGCCATGGTGATGGCCTTGCATGCGTTCTTCTGGCATGCGGTGCTGCCGCAGTTCGAGGTCATCACCCTGGCCCATCTGCGCGAGCAGTCGGCCCGTTATGCGCAGATCCGTCTGTGGGGCTCGATCGGTTTCATCCTCAGCGTGGTGGGGTTGGGCAAGGCCTTCGACTGGTTCAGCCTGGACGTCTATCCCTGGGCGCTGCTGCTGATCATCGCCGGCATCGCCCTGAGCAGCTTCTGGGTGCCAGACGCCCAGCCACTGGTGTCATCGCAATCGACGAGCCGCGGCGGCTTCCTGCAGCAACTCAGGCAGCCCGGTGTGCTGGCCTTCTATCTGTGCGTGGCGCTGATGCAGCTGTCCCACGGGCCGTACTACACCTTCCTCAGCATCCACCTGGAGCAGCTCGGCTACAGCCGCGGGCTGATCGGCATGCTCTGGGCGCTGGGGGTGGTCGCCGAGGTGCTGGTGTTCATGGCCATGGCGCGACTGCTCCGGCATTTCAGCCTGCGTCAGGTGCTGGTCGCCAGCTTCGCCATCGCCGCGCTGCGCTGGGTATTGATGGGCTTTTTCGCCGATCACCTGCTGGTGCTGCTGTTCGCGCAGGTGCTGCACGCCGCCACCTTCGGCAGCTTCCACGCGGCGTCCATCGCTTTCGTGCAGCGCAGTTTCGGCGCGCGCCAGCAAGGCCAGGGCCAGGCGCTGTACGCCTCGCTGGCTGGCATTGGCGGCGCCTTGGGCGCCCTGTATGCCGGTTACAGCTGGAATGGCCTGGGCCCGCAGTGGACATTCGCCCTGGTGGGGCTGGCCGCACTGGCCGCAGCCGTTATCATGGTCAGACGCACGACCGATCCGGCGCGTCCCTGATCACTGGTCAAATCAAGCTGCCCGCAGGGTGGCGAGCACTTACTGAAGGATTTTCTCCATGAGCCGCCTGAGCGTCCACCATCAGTCCAGCCCCCATATTCCCAACAAGATACTGGGCCATGCTGAGGATATCGCCAGCACGCTGGCAGCGGCCGGTATCGATTACAGCGTTGTCGATGTTGACGCCAAACTGCAGGCCGGGGCCGTGCCGGACGCTATCCTCGCCGCGCTTGCCGGATCGCTGGAGCAACTCAAACGTGATCACGATCTCGGCCACGTGGAGGTCATCAGTGTCGACCAGCGCCGCTGGCCGAAGGAGGGCGAAAAGCCCGCCGAGCCGCCGCAGGAAATCATCTCCGGCGGCGCGCAGCTTTACCTGTTCCTGGCCGGGCAGGGGCTGCTGAATCTGCATGTCGACGACTACGTGTATGCGCTGTTGGGTGAGCGCAATGCGCTGGTCTCGGTACCTGCCGGTACGCCTCACTGGTTCGATCTGGGCGAGTTTCCCCATTGCGCGTTGCTGCGCCTTTCGTCCGGCAGCGATGTTGCGGGCAAGCCCAGCGGTGATCCCATCGCCGCCTCTTTTCCGCGCCTGGAAGACTGAGCAGGCCTAGTCGAACAGCGAGGCCTGTGGCCGCGGCACCGCGCCTTCCAGTTCCAGCAGCAATTGCTTGCGTGGCAGGCCGCCAGCAAAGCCGGTCAGGCTGCCATCGCGGCCTATGACGCGATGGCAGGGGATGATGATGCAGATCGGGTTGGCGCCATTGGCGGCCCCGACGGCACGTACTGCCTTGGGTCTGTCGATGCGTTGGGCCAGTGCGCTGTAGCTGTCGATGCGACCGAAGGGGATGTCCTGCAAGGCGCGCCACACCGACTGCTGAAACGCTGTGCCCTGGGGGTTGAGCCGTAGGTCGAAGCGCTGGCGACGGCCACTGAAGTATTCGTCGAGTTGGCGGCTGACGTCATCCAGTTGCGAGCCTGCCGCGCGCCAGTCATCGCCGATGCGCCAGGGCGTGCGCTCCACGTCCATGAGCAATTGCTGCAGGCCGGCGTCGTCACCAACCATGAACAGGCGCCCGATGGGGCTGTCCTGATAGCGGTAGAACATCTTCAGCCTCCTGAATAGTCTTGCCAGAGGTGGGCTGCCGCATAGGCCCTCCAGGGGCGCCAGGCCTCTGCATGGGCCTGCAGCTGTCGAGCGCTGATGCCTCCCGCTCCCCAGATTGGCGCCTTCAGCAGGCCCAGGTCACTGGCGGGAAAGGCGTCCGCGTCGCCGAATGCGCGCAGGGCGATGTATTCGGCGGTCCAGGGGCCGATGCCGGGCAGGGCGCACAGCCGCGCGATCAGCTCGCTCGCGCCCTGGCTGATATCCAGATGCAACGCGCCGCTGGCGACCTGGGCGGCGAAATGCTGCAGGGTCTGTACGCGTTTGCCGGGCATGCCGATGGCGTCGAGGTTTGCTGCAGCGATGGCCGCAGGTGTCGGGAACAGGCGGTCGATGCCGGTGGGGGCGTCTGCCAGCGACTCGCCAAGTCGGCTGACCAGGCGCCCGGTGATGGTCACAGCCGCCTTGACCGTGACCTGCTGGCCGACGATGGCCCGCACGGCCTGTTCGAAGGTATCGAACGCAGTGGGCAGGCGCAGGCCCGGGTTGCGAGCGAGCATCGGTGCGAGGTGCCGGTCGGCCGCGAAGTGGGCGGCGATGATGGCCGGGTCGGCATCCAGATCGAACATGCGGCGTACCCGTTGGGCCAGCTGCGGCAGGCAGGCTTCGGCCGAGGTGCTGTAAGCCAGCTCGAGCGCGTTCTGGTCGGGCAGGGCGCTGACGCGGAACCAGCCGGTAACGTCGGCCAGGCGAAAACTGCGGCAGTAGTCGCGATCGCCCAGAAGCTCTTGTCCGGGGATCGCCCGTAGCTTGAAGTGCTCATGGAACTGCTGCCAGTTCCATGGCGTGAGGTACGGAAGGCTGATGGTTCGGCTCTGTGTCATGGCGCTGAAGATAACCCCGGGGGCGATATCTTGTCAGTGTGCAAATGATTTTCAAACAGCGCGCCCGGTGTGGCCAGACTTCAGTGGAGCCACTGCGCGACGCTGAGAATCCTTATCGACAAAATTTTCACATCCACACGAACACACTCGCGCGGCACCAGTTGCCGTTATTCGCGGCGAGCTGGGCGGAATAAGTCTTTTGTGGATGATCGAACATGACCCCTACAGCAGTTCAGGGCACCCCTCCCAGCGCTTCGCATTCCTTTCAGCCGTTACGCAGCCAGTTGCTCTTCACCCTGTTCAGCGCCCTGGCGCTGCTGGTGATGTACACCGGATTGCGCGCCGCGTTGCTGGTCTACAACCGTGAGTTGATCGGCGATACGCCGCCTGCGGTGTTCGCCGAGGCGTTTTACAACGGTTTGCGGTTCGACCTGCGCGTGGTGGTCTATGCCTGCGCGCCGCTGCTGATCGCCTTGCTGAGCACCCGCGCCATGCTTGCGCGTGTGTGGCAGCGCGTCTGGCTGACGATCTTCGCCAGCCTCACGCTGTTTCTCGGCCTGGCCGAACTGGACTTCTACAAGGAGTTTCACCAGCGCCTGAACAGCCTGGTGTTCCAGTACCTGCAGGAAGATCAGGCTACCGTGATGAGCATGCTGTGGAACGGTTTCCCGGTTGCCCGCTACCTGATCGCCTGGTTCGTCATCACCGGCCTGCTGTGGTGGATGTTCACGCTGTTCGACCGCGCCAGCCGCACCAGGACGCGCAGTGGCGCTGCCGGTGTACGGCCCAAGGTTGCCTGGTACTGGCGCGCTTCGGTGTTCTTCCTGTGCCTGCTGATCGCGGTGATCGCCGCCCGTGGCCACCTGCGCCAGGGCCCGCCGCTGCGTTGGGGCGATGCCTATACCACCGAATCGATGTTCGCCAACCAGTTGGGGTTGAACGGCACCCTGACCCTGTTCACCGCTGCTCAGGCTACCTTCGGCCCGCACCGCGACAACACCTGGCAGCCGACCATGGAAGACGACCAGGCCCGGCAGATCACCCGCGACATGTTGCTGACCCCGGACGACAAGCTGGTCGACGCCGATAGCGCCGCCATGCGCCGCGTCTACACGCCGCCAGCCGATGGCACGCTGCCGATCCGCAACGTGGTGGTCATCCTGATGGAGAGTTTCGCCGGCCATTCCGTCGGTGCGCTCGGCGCGCCAGGCAACATCACCCCTTATTTCGACAAGCTGAGCAAGGAGGGGCTGCTGTTCGACCGCTTCTTCTCCAATGGCACCCATACCCATCAGGGCATGTTCGCCACCATGGCCTGCTTCCCCAATCTGCCGGGCTTCGAGTACCTGATGCGTACGCCGGAAGGCGCCCACAAGTTCTCCGGGTTGCCGCAACTGCTGGGTGGCCGCGGTTTCGACAACCTGTATGTCTATAACGGCAATTTTCAGTGGGACAACCAGTCCGGCTTCTTCAGCAACCAGGGCATGACCGACTTCATTGGCCGCGAGGATTTCGTCGACCCGGTGTTCATGGATCCGACCTGGGGCGTATCCGATCAGGACATGTTCGACCGCGGCGCCCAGGAGCTGAAGAGCAACTACGGCGACAAGCCGTTCTATGCATTGCTGCAGACCCTGTCCAACCACACGCCTTACGCCTTGCCCAAGGATCTGCCGGTGGAGCCGGTGCTGATCGATGGCAAGGAGAACCTGCACCGTACGGCGATGCGCTATTCGGATTGGGCCCTTGGGCAATTCTTCGAGAAGGCGCGCAAGGAGCCGTACTTCAAGGAAACCCTGTTCGTGGTCGTGGGTGACCATGGCTTCGGTGGCTTCGATCAGGTTACCGAGATGGACCTGCAGCGTTTCAACGTGCCCTTGCTGCTGATCGCGCCGGGCATTCAGGAGAAGTTCGGCAAGGTCAGCCATACCGTGGGCACCCAGGTCGACATCGTGCCGACCATCATGGGGCGCCTGGGTGGCGAAGTGCGTCACCAGTGCTGGGGGCGTGACCTGCTCAATCTGCCGGAAGGCGATGGAGGCATCGGCGTGATCAAGCCATCGGGCGGCGACCAGACGGTGGCCATCGTCACCTCCGACAAAGTGCTGGTCCAGCCCAAGGGCTTCGAGCCGCGCCTGTATCGCTACAGCCTGGGCGCCAAACCGACAGCCGAGCGCATCGAAGGGCCGGTCGACGAGCTGCTGCAGAAGCGCCTCGAGGGTTTCCTGCAGACCGCCACCAAGAGCCTTTTGGATAATACCGCTGGCGTAGTGGATGGCATGCCCGACAAGCCGTAGCCTGAGGTGCTGCACGGTGGGCGTTTGAGGCGAGTCGCGCTGGCGCAGGTGCTGGGGCGGCCATGCTCATCGGTTCTGCTGAGCCCCCACCATCGCATCGCCCGCAAGCGGGCTCCTACGGGGCGGGCGATTCACGCAAGCGTGTAGGAGCCAGCTTGCTGGCGAATGTCAGCCATGGCGACGATGTCGCTGAGCACTCACCATCGTATCGCCCGCAAGCGGGCTCCTACGGCGTAGTGGATTCGCGTAGTCGTGTAGGCGCCAGGTTGCTGGCGAATGTCAGCCATGGCGACGATGTCGCTGAGCACTCACCATCGCATCGCCCGCAAGCGGGCTCCTACGG
>NZ_JBQWIF010000060.1:0-18803 GCF_052958135.1 Pseudomonas sp. SZ40
CGAAAGCGGTAGCGGCCATCCCGCAACCTCGCACCACGGCCACCATTCGCCAGCAAGCTGGCTCCTACGGGATCCCCACCGTCTTGTAGGAGCCCGCTTGCGGGCGATGCGATGGCAGCCATACCGCAAACCGGCGCAGTGCCCAGGATTCGCCGCGGGATCGCGGCATCCCTGCCAATCGGGTAGGAGCGTCGCCCTCGGCGCGAAAGCGGTAGCGGCCATCCCGCAACCTCGCACCACGGCCACCATTCGCCAGCAAGCTGGCTCCTACGGGATCCCCGCTATCGTGTAGGAGCCCGCTTGCGGGCGATGCGATGGCGGCCATACCGCAAAACGGCGCAGCACCCACGATTCGCCCCGGGATCGCGGCATACCTGCCAATCGGGTAGGAGCGTCGCCCTCGGCGCGAAATCGGTAGCGGCCATACCGCAACCTCGCATCACGGCCACCATTCGCCAGCAAGCTGGCTCCTACGGAAGCCCCGCTATCGTGTAGGAGCCCGCTTGCGGGCGATGCGATGGCAGCCATATCGCAAAACGGCGCAATGCCCAGGATTCGCCCCGGGATCGCGGCATACCTGCCAATCGGGTAGGAGCGTCGCCCTCGGCGCGAAAGCGGTAGCGGCCATACCGCAACCTCGCATCACGGCCACCATTCGCCATCAAGCTGGCTCCTACGGGATCCCCACTATCGCGTAGGAGCCCGCTTGCGGGCGATGCGATGGCGGCCATACCGCAAAACGGCGCAGTGCCCAGGATTCGCCGCGGGGTCGCGGCGTTATGGAGGAGGTTCAGAGCGGCGCGCCGAGCCAGGCGGAAATCAGCAGCAACAGCGCCATGGCGTTATTGAAGCGGGTCATGGCTCGGGCCGAGGTGAACAGTTTGGCAGCGCCCCGTCCGAGCAATGCCCAGCAGCCCAAGCATGGCAAGGCGATAGCCAGGAAGATCGCCGCCAGCAAGGTCACTCGCATTGCCTGCCCGGGGCCGGGGGTGGCGAACACGCTGACTACCGCCAAGGCCATCATCCAGGTCTTGGGGTTGATCAACTGCAGTGCCGCGCCGGCGAACAGGCCCAATCGCCGCTCGCCTGGTTGCACATCGGCAGCGCTCAGCGCGGCAGCCGGGCTGCTGAAGATGCGCCACGCCAGGTAGCTCAGCCACAACACGCCGAACCAGGCCATCGCCCATTGCAGGCGCGGATGCTGCTGCAGCAATTCGCCCAAGCCAAGCCCGACCGCCACCACGATGGCCGCAGAGCCTGCGCAGGCGCCGAGTACCAGCGGCAGGGTTGCCGCCACGCCGTAACGGGCGCTGCTGCCCAGCACCAGCACATTGGTAGGCCCCGGAGTGATCGACGCGACGAAAGCGAACAGCATGAAGGGCAACAACTGAGTCATGAACAGGCTCCAGACAAACCGAGCGCTGATCATGAGTCGGGCAGCGTCAGGCGTCTGGAAGGTTTGAGCAGCGCCGCTGGTAATGGGCCGGGGTCATGCCATAGGCACGCCGGAACCAGCGCCCGAGGTGGCTCTGATCGGCAAAGCCAAGTACCGCCGCGACCTGCACCGGTGGTTCGCCACGGGCCAACATATGCCGCGCCCGGGCCAGGCGCAGTTGCACCAGATAAGCGTGTGGCGCCAGGCCGAAGGCCGCCTTGAACGCGCGGCTCAAGCGAAAGCGGTCGACGCCGCAGGCGGCAGCCAGGTCATCGAGACCGATATCGCGGGTGTGCTGGTCGTGCAGAAAATCCCGTGCGCGCTGCGCCACCAGCGGCAGGCGCGGGTCCGGATCGAGGCGCCGGCGCCAATGCAATTGCTCGGTCAGGCGCATCAGCAGGCCATCGAGCGCGCTCTGCCTGACCATGCGCATCTCCTGGCGATGCAGCGCGGTAAAGGCCTCGCCGACCGCCGTGAGCAGGCGCGGTTCGCTGGCCAGGGTGGCGCTGAAGCCGGGCAGGCAGTCAGCGGGCGCCTGTTCGAACAGGCTGCGCAACTCGCGCTCCAGCCAGTGGGCATCCAGGTACAGCATCGAATAGGTGAAGCCTTCCGGCTCAGGGGCATGGCCGTCATGAAGCTCGCCAGGTTCGAGCAGAAACACCTGGCCGGCCAGGCTGCTGTTCAGTTGCTTGCGGCAATGGAACTGCTGCACGCCCTGCTCGGTGAACCCGACCAGATAGGCGTCGTGCCAATGGGGATCGTAGGCGTGCCCGCGAAAATGCGCGCGGATGGTCTCGATACCGGTGTCTTCGTCCTGGGCCAGGTCGACCCAACTCTGCGCGCTCATGCCTGCTCCAGCGCCACGCCATACGGAGCGTCCATGCTAACCGACCTAACCAGACGCTTTCTGGAAGTTTTGTGCAGCCGGTTATCGAGCGCGGGCCATACAGCGTTGATGGCGCGTATCGACACGCTCGGCGAACCAGGCAGTGGTCAGCCGGCGGGTGATCTTCGGGCTTTTCAGCACGATGCCTGGCAGCACCGCCCGCGGCAACGACATGCCTTCTGCCTCATCAGCCAGGGCGAATACCCGCTCATACAAACGGCTTTCTTCGAACTCCAACGTATCGCCCTCCTCCAGCGCGCGGCGGATTGCCCGGTCGCTCATGTCCAGGCGCTTGCCCAGAGATCGCACGGCCAGTTCGGTGGAGCCAGGCTTGCTAGTGCCATGAATGATCAGGTCGCCATCCAGCGCTAGTGGAATACCCGACGCGATGGTGACCGCATGCTGGAAGGCCGCATTGCGGCTGGCGTACCAGCCGGCATTGAAGTCGGCGAAGCGATAAAGGGGTTTCGGGTAGTTGGCCGGATAGCCCAACAGATGAGCGATGCCAAAGTACATGCCGCCACGCCGGCTGAACACCTCACGACGAATCGAGCCATCGGGTGGATACGGATAGCCCTCGGCATTGGCCTGGGCGAAAGCGATGCTGACCTGCATCGGCCCGCCAGTGCGCACGGGATTGAGGGTGCCGAACAGTTGCCGACCGAGCGGCACCATGCCGGTGAAGTCATCGAAGATAGCGCTCAACTGCTTTTCCGTACGAACCCTGCTCAGGCGTTGCTGATAGGTCTTGCCGGTGGGCGATTCGATGTTCAGCGCGGCATTCACCACGAATCCCGGAACATGCAGGCTGGCAGCACGACGGTCGATCTCCGCCCGAGCGATCTTCGCCAGGCCAGGCACTTGCGGATCGGCATTGAACGTCGATTCCTGCTCCGTCACCGCCAGCACGGCGCAGAGGTTCTCGGTGCTCGGCGCAATCTCCTGGGCGGCGAACGCCGCATAGATATCCGCCGCCCAGCCCTCGCGATCAGGCGTATTTACCGGCATCAGGCGGACGATCTGCGCGCGCACCTCAGCCGGTTTCGGCGCAGGTACCTGGGGCTGGCTGGAGCAGCCGGCCAGTAGCAGCATCAACAGTGCACAGGGTGTATGCAGGAACGATGACTTCACCCGAACAATCCTTGGATGGAAACGACCCTGCTGAGACAACGCCAACCCCCAGCCTATCCGCGACAATTTCGGTCGATTGACTGCCGGCTCCGCTGCGCGACTGGTTCAGCGCGTCGGTGATCGACAACAGCACGGGCCATGGCCCTGTCCGAAATCTCGCTGACAACGTCTTCATGCATGAAATAGCAGGTATCGTTCGGCCAAATCACAGGAAAGGAGGCGAAAAATCAATTCGAACCTAAGCACAAGCGCAACGGTCTACCGGCAACCCAGCGTCCGAATCAGCGGGCCTGCGGACACGGAGCAAGTTCCGCTCCCGGACCGACATGAGCAAGGAGATTCACCATGGTTACCCATTACAAGATCGATGGTCACCTGGCCTGCGGCACCCACGGCGAGAACGTCACTTCCAGCAAAGAGCTGAACCGGGTGAAGTGCCGCAACTGCCGCAACACCGAAGTCTACAAGCAGGCCCGCCGCGACACTCGCAATGCCAGCCGCCGCGCTGCGCGCAGGGGCAAGAGCAATCAGCCTCGCAGCGACTGGCGCTCGTCGTGGCAGCAACGCCTTACCGAGCTGCCGGGTACCCATCGCCTGCCACGCGGCTTCGCTGGCCAGCCCTACGTGTAGGGCTTCAGCTCAAGCCACGTTGAGTCCAGAAGGGGTGGATCGGTAACCGATCCACCCCTTCTTCGTTAGTGCGGCTTGATCACCAGCGTGGCGAGCGGCGGCAGATCCAGCAGCAACGATTGCGGCTGGCCATGGCTGGCGAGCGCTTCACTCAACAGGGCCCCCTGGCTGCCCGCATTCGAACCGGCATAACGCTCGGCGTCACTGTTGAGCAGCACGTGCCAGCTCCCCGCCTTCGGCACCCCGATGCGGTAGCCATAGCGCGGCTCGGGCGTGAAGTTGTGGACCACCAGCAGCGGCGCGCCGGTTTCATCCTGACGCAACCAGGCGAACACGCTGTTGACGGCGTCGTCACCGATCAGCCAGGCGAAACCCTCGGCCTGGCCATCCATGCGGTGCAGCGCCGGCTCATGGCGGTACAACCCGTTGAGGTCACTGACCAATTGCTGCACGCCCTTGTGCTCGCCGTAACGCAGCAGGTACCAGTCCAGCTCGTGGTCGTGGTTCCACTCGCGCCACTGGCCGAACTCGCAGCCCATGAACAGCAGCTTCTTGCCGGGATGGCTCCACATGAAGCTCAGATACAGGCGTAGGTTGGCGAATTTCTGCCAGCGGTCGCCAGGCATCTTGTCGAGCAGCGAGCGCTTGCCGTGCACCACTTCGTCATGGGAAATCGGCAGCACGAAGTGCTCGGAGAACGCGTACAGCAGGCCGAATGTCAGTTGATGGTGATGGTGCTGACGGTGCAGCGGATCTTCGGCGACGTACTTGAGGCTGTCGTGCATCCAGCCCATGTTCCATTTGTACGCGAAGCCCAGGCCGCCTTCCTGAGTCGGGCGGCTGACGCCCGGCCAGGCGGTCGACTCTTCGGCGATCACCAGTGCGCCGGGCACTTCCTGCGCGACAACGTCGTTGAGGTGGCGCAGAAAGTCGATGCTCTCCAGATTCTCGCGACCGCCATGGCGGTTGGGAATCCACTCGCCTTCCTTGCGCGAGTAGTCGCGATACAGCATCGAAGCCACCGCATCCACGCGCAGGCCATCGATGTGATAGGCGCGCAGCCAGTGCAGCGCCGAAGCCAGCATGAAACCGTGCACTTCGGTGCGCCCGAGGTTGTAGATGTAGGTATCCCAATCCTGATGGAAGCCTTCGAATGGGTGCGCGTACTCGTACAGTGCCGTGCCATCGAACTGGCCGAGGCCGTGGGCATCGGTGGGAAAATGCGCGGGGACCCAGTCGAGAATCACCCCGATGCCGGCCTGGTGACAGGCGTCGACGAACGCGGCGAAATCCGCCGGGCTGCCATAACGCGACGTGGGGGCGAACTGGGAAAGCAACTGATAGCCCCAGGAGCCGCCGAACGGGTGCTCCATGATCGGCATCAGTTCGATATGGGTGAAGCCCAACTGCTGCACATAGGGAATCAGTTGCTCGCCGAGCTCTTTCCAGCTCAGCACGCGGCCGTCTTCGCCCCCCTCGCGGCGCCACGAACCGGCATGCACTTCATAGATCGACATCGGCGCCTGATAGCCCTGCTGGGCCTGGCGTTGTTGCATCCAGTCGCCATCGCGCCAGTCGAATTCCAGCGGCGCGGAGACCACCGACCCCGTGGCGGGAGGCAGCTCGGTGGCCAGCGCCATGGGGTCGGCCTTGAGCGGCAGCAGGCCATCACGGCCGAGGATCTCGAACTTGTAGACCTCGCCCGCACCGAGGCGCGGCACGAACAGTTCCCAGACCCCGCTCGGCTGGCGCAGGCGCATCGGGTGGCGGCGGCCATCCCAGCCATTGAAGCCGCCGACCACCGACACCCGGCGGGCATTCGGTGCCCATACGGAAAAACGTACGCCCTGCACGTCTTCGTGGGTAGTCAGCTGAGCGCCAAGGCTCTTGCCAAGCTCGCGGTGATTGCCCTCGGCGAACAGATACAGGTCCATCTCCCCGAGCAATTGCCCGAAGGCATAGGGGTCTTCGGTCTCCTGAACGCCAGCGCTCCAGTTGATGCGGTAGCGATAGGGAACGCGCTGATCCAGTCGAATGCTGAACAGCCCTGGCACGCTCGATTGTTCCAGCGCGCCAAGGGTTTCACCGCTGACGGCATGGATCAGTTCGACGCCCAGGGCTCCAGGCAAGTAGGTGCGAATCGTCAGGCCGTGAGCGAACTCGTGTGGGCCGAGAATCGAAAACGGGTCGCCATGCTCACCCCTGATCAGGGCCTCGATGGCGGCGCGGTCGACACCCGCCACCTGGCGATCGGTTTCTCCATTGATCATCGTTTACCGCTCCCCAGAAGATATTTGGTCAGCTCTATCAACCCTTGTACCGGAACTTCCAGCCAATCGGGACGATAGCGCGCTTCATACAGAATTTCGTAGGCCGCCTTTTCGATGCAGAACAGCGCCAGCGCTGCCACTTCACCCTCACGGTCATGCCAGGCGTGGGGCAGGTCTGCAGCCGCCAGGCGATAGGCTTCGTTGAACGCTGTTCTGGCCTGGCTGCGATACAGCCCGGCGATATGCTGGCGTGCGTGTTCCGCTTCCGGCGTCACGTCGGCGCTCTGGGCGCTGCGCATGGCCATGGCGGCGGCGTAGTCGAAGGAACGCAACATGCCGGCGACATCCTTGAGCGGGCTGTAGAACGCCCGGCGTTCGTCCAGCGTGCGGGTCGGCTCGCCCTCGAAGTCGATCAGATAGGCATCGCCCTGCACCACCAGTACCTGGCCGAGGTGCAGGTCGCCATGTACACGCATGCGGATGCCGCCCGCCGAACGCCGTGCCAGGTCGTCCACCAGGGCGATGATCGAGTCGTGGCGCGCGGCCAGCCAGTCGGCCTGATTGGCCGCTTCACCTGGCAGGTGCCCCCTGCCCTCGGCAACCACCTTGAGCGCCTCGCGCACCTGCGCGGCGATGTTCTGCGACCACTCGGCAACGTCCGCTTCACCTGTTTGCCGGTAGCCGAAGTCCGGGTTGTCGCTGGCCTGGCCGAGCGCCATGTGCATTTCGCCGAGGCGTTGCCCCAGCAGCCCGGCAAAGGATTCCAGTTCGGCCAACGCCGAGTGCTGGTTCTCCTGATCGGAATGACCGCCCGCCAGTTCATCGCGGATGGCCCGTTCCAGGTTGTTCTGCGTCCACTGCCAGGCGTCGCCCTGATTGTTCAGGTAGCCCTGCAGAATCATCAGGGTATGGGGTACGCCCTGCTCGTCGACCCGGCGAACTTCACCCAGCAACGGGGCGATATGCTCGAAGCCGGCGGCGGTCAGGTAGCCACCTATTTCCGCTTCCGGATGGATACCCGGCAGCACCCGGCGAATCAGCTTGAGCACCGCTTGCTCGGCAATGATCGCCGAGCTGTTGGACTGCTCCGCAGAGATCAGCTGCACATCCGCGTTGCTCAGATCACCCAGCGCCTCCAGGCGTGGCGTCGGCACGAACTGGATCTCGCTGCCCTGCCAACCCAGCACGCTGCGCTCACTCAGGTGGCGCATCACGTGGCGCACGAAGCCACTGAGGGTGAAGCCGTCGGTCAGCAAGCCGACCTGACGGCCGCGACGCAGACGCGCCAAGGCCAACTGCTGCGGCACGCTACTACCCGCTTCATGCTCACCGACGAACCCCAGCGGCACCTGATAGTGCTCGGTGGCGCCCGAAGCGCGGCTGACTTCCACTTCACTGAGCACATACAGCTCGTCGGCGCCGCCAAAGGGAATCGCGTAGAGCAGCTCGACCTGACGCAGGTCCTCGCGCTGCCCGGAGAACCAGCGACGCTTGGGCAGGTAGGCCGGCAGCGACTCCTGCTCCAGGGTCGCCCGGGCAGGCAGCTGCAACAGCTCGCCCAGTTGGTTCTTGATCACCAGAGTGGTCAGCTCCGGCATGCGATCGACCGGTGATACGTGCCAGCTGGGCATTTGCGCCTCCTCGGCGAGCAGAAACCAGTAAAAGCCATAGGGCGGCAGGGTCAGCAGGTAATTGAGCTGGCCAATGGGCGGGAACGACGAGCCACCGACCATTTCCACCGGCACCTTGCCGTCGTGGGCCGACAATTCCAGTTCCACAGCCTGGGCAGCGCGGGACAGGTTGGCCACGCAGAGGATCAGCTCCGGGTTGCCATCGGCATCGGTGGCTTCGCGCAGGTAGGCCAGTACCCGGCGGTTGTTCGGCATGAGCATCTTCAGGGTGCCGCGGCCGAAGGCCTTGTGCTGCTTGCGGATGCTCAGCATGCGCCGCGTCCAGTTGAGCAACGAATGCGGGTCGCGGGCCTGGGTCTCGACGTTGACGCTCTGGAAGCCGTACAGCGGGTCCATCACCGGCGGCAGCACCAGGCTGGCCGGGTCGGCGCGGGAAAAACCGCCGTTACGATCCGGCGACCACTGCATGGGCGTGCGCACCCCGTCGCGGTCGCCGAGAAAGATGTTGTCGCCCATGCCGATCTCGTCACCGTAATACAGCGTCGGCGTACCGGGCATGGACAGCAGCAGGCTGTTGAGCAGCTCGACCCGGCGACGATCGCGTTCCACCAGCGGCGCCAGACGGCGGCGAATACCCAGGTTGATGCGCGCACGACGGTCGGCGGCGTAGTAATTCCACAGGTAGTCGCGCTCATGATCGGTGACCATTTCCAGGGTCAGCTCATCATGGTTGCGCAGGAAGATCGCCCACTGACAGTTTTCCGGAATCTCCGGCGTCTGACGCAGGATATCGGTGATCGGAAAGCGATCTTCCTGGGCGATGGCCATGTACATGCGCGGCATCAGCGGGAAGTGGAACGCCATGTGGCATTCGTCGCCGGGGCCGCCGTCATGGCCGCCGAAATACAGCTGGGTGTCTTCAGGCCACTGATTGGCTTCGGCCAGCAACATGCGATCCGGATAATGGGCATCCAGCTCGGCACGGATTTTCTTCAGCACCTCGTGGGTTTCCGGCAGATTCTCGTTGTTGGTGCCGTCGCGCTCGATCAGGTACGGGATGGCGTCCAGGCGTAGGCCGTCGACGCCCATATCCAGCCAGAAGCGCATCACCGCCAGCACTTCCTTGAGCACCTGCGGGTTATCGAAATTCAGATCCGGCTGGTGCGAGTAGAAACGATGCCAGTAGTACTGACCGGCTTCGGCATCCCAACTCCAGTTGGATTTTTCGGTATCTAAAAAGATGATCCGCGTGCCGTCGTACTTCTGATCGGTGTCGGACCACACGTAGAAATCCCGCGCCTTGCTGCCGGGTTTTGCGGCACGGGCGCGCTGAAACCAGGGGTGCTGGTCCGAAGTGTGGTTGATGACCAGCTCGGTGATCACCCGCAGGCCGCGCTTGTGAGCTTCAGCGATGAAGCGCCGGGCGTCGGCCATGGTCCCGTAGTCCGGGTGCACATCGCGGTACTCGGCGATGTCGTAGCCATCATCGCGCCGCGGCGAAGGATAGAACGGCAGCAGCCACAGGGTGTTGACGCCCAGGTCGGCAATGTAATCGAGCTTTTCGATCAGCCCCGGGAAATCGCCGATGCCATCATTGTTGGCATCGAAGAACGACTTCACGTGTACCTGATAGATGATCGCGTCCTTGTACCATTGCGGGTCGTTGAGAAACGCCCCGCGGCGAGCTCTGCGTGCCATTGGGTATGCCCTCTCAGCCAGCCACGCGGATGCGCCAGATACCGAACGGCTGGTGCCACGGTTCGATGCGCATCCATTGCACCTTGCCGTGCCACTGCCAGGTATGCCCGGTCATCAGGTCCTCACCCAGGGTGGTGGCATCGTCGTCCAGGCCCAGCTCCCAGAGCGGCAGCTCGAAGTTGGCTTCCTGAGCGTTGTGCGGGTCGAGGCTGACGGCCACGAGGATGAAATTCTCGCGGTCGGCGGTCCGCTTGCCGAAGTACAGTATGTTGTCGTTCCAGCAAGTGAAGGCCTTGAAACCCAGGTGCGTCTGCAGGGCCGGGTTCTGGCGGCGGATGCGGTTGAGCTGGGCGATCTCGGCGACGATGTTGCCCGGCGCCTGGTAATCGCGCACACGGATCTCGTACTTCTCCGAATCCAGGTACTCCTCCTTGCCTGGCACCGGCAGCGCCTCGCAGATCTCGAAGCCCGAATACATGCCCCACAGCCCGGAGCCCATGGTGGCCAGCGCAGCTCGGATCAGGAAACCGGGGCGACCGTTGTGGTGCAGGAAATAGGGGTTGATGTCCGGCGTATTGACGAAGAAATTCGGCCGGTAGCAGTCGCGCCACGGTGCCTCGTTGAGCTCGGTCAGGTAGCTTTCCAGCTCGGCCTTGGTGTTGCGCCAGGTGAAATAGGTGTAGCTCTGGGTGAAGCCCAGCTTGCCGAGGCGCGCCATCATCGCCGGGCGGGTAAAGGCCTCGGCGAGGAACATCACCTGCGGGTGGGTCTTGCGGATATCGGCGATCAGCCACTCCCAGAACGGCAGCGGCTTGGTGTGCGGGTTATCGACCCGGAACTGGTAAACGCCCAGCTCGACCCAGCCGCGCACCACGTCACGCAGGGCCAGCCACAGGTCGGGTATGGCGTCGCTGGCATAGAAATCGACGTTGACGATGTCTTCGTACTTCTTCGGCGGGTTTTCCGCGTGGCGGATGCTGCCGTCCGGACGCCAGCTGAACCAGCCGGGATGCTCTTGCAGCCACGGGTGATCCGGCGAGCACTGGATGGCGAAATCCAACGCGATTTCCAGGTCATGCTCACGGGCCGCCTCGACCAGCGCGACGAAGTCCTCGCGGGTACCGAGCTGCGGGTGAATCGCTTCGTGACCGCCCTCATGGCTGCCGATGGCGTATGGGCTGCCGGGATCGCCCGGGCCAGCGGTCAGCGAATTGTTGCGGCCCTTGCGGTGCGCGGTACCGATGGGATGGATCGGGGGGAAATACAGCACATCGAAGCCCATGGCCTGGATCGCCGGCAAGCGTTTGATCACGTCCCGGAGGGTGCCATGGCGCTCGGGATCGTCAGTCTCGGAGCGCGGGAACAACTCGTACCAGCTGGCGAAGCGCGCCATCGGGCGTTCCACGTCGAGCAGGTAAACGGCGCTGCGGGTACGGTGCGGATGGCCTTCGGCACGGCGCACCAGAGCCTGGGTTTCCGGTGCCAGCAACAGTGCCACGCGCTCGTCGAGGCTCTGCTGGGGCAGTTCATCGACCAGGGCTTGAAGAGTCGTTGCCAGATCGCCTTGCACACGCTCCGCAGCCTGACGCAGCAGCAACTCGCCTTCCTGCAGCTCCAGATCGATGGTGACCCCGGCGCCGAACTTCTTCGACAGCTCGTAGCAGTAACTGGCGTAGATATCCCACCAGGCTTCGATGAGAAACTCCACTTCGCCGACCCGCTGCGGCGTGATCAGTGCCTGCCAGCGGTCGTTGCCGATGAATTCCAACGGCTCGCGGTGCCAATCCCCGGCGCCGACGTCGCGCCACAGCACTTCACCGGCCAGCTTGTCGTGGCCATCGGCGAAGATCAGCGCACTGACCGTCACCTGATCACCCGCTATCGCCTTGACCGCGAAACGGCCCTGCTCGATCTGCGGTTCCACCGCCTCGATGGCCAGGCGTGGCAACTCCAGCGCCTGTTCGAGTGACAACTGGCCATGGCCCAAGCGGACGGGCTCTTGCAGATAAGGGGTTTGCAGATGAGCAGACGGCATCGAAACGGGCTCCTCACGCCTGGCAGGCGTATAAGCTGTTAGCCGTATGGCTCATGCCATAGGCCGTACACGAAAGTGCGTACCTAATGCGGGTTTGCCACGGTGTACGGGGGCGTTTCAGGATCTGCTGCGTCGGCCTGATACATCAGAAAAGGCTCTAGCGTGCGAGGTCATGAAAAGTTCCGGGTTGCCGTGACCTGTCTATCTCCGAACCTGCCGGCTCCGGCAAAGTTCAGAGTTTCCGAGGAGCTGGAATCTGTCTGAAATGAGGCTAGCAGCAGGTTGTCAGGGGACATCCGCGCCCAGCTTCTTCCACATGCCGCGGGTAATGCGCTGGCGGTTGGCGTAGCCCTCCCAGGGGTCGCCTTTCAAGCGTGAAAGCCGCTGTTGCAGATTGCCGATATGCCACTGAGCCGAGCCTTGCAGTTGCGCCAGTTCATCACGGCGGATCGGCACCGATACCGGCAACCCGGGCCGCGCACGCACCGAGTAGGCGGCCACCGTGCTGGCACCACGGCCATTACGCAGGTAGTCCAGATAAACCTTGCCGATCCGGTTCTTCGGGCCCATGCGGGCGCTGAACCGGTCAGGCAGTTCGTCGGCCATGAACTGCGAGAGGGCCTTGCCAAAGGCCTTCAGCGTGTCCCAGTCGACATGCCGCGCCAACGGCACGACCAGGTGCATGCCATGGCCGCCGCTGGTCTTGAGAAACGCCTCCAGCCCCAGCTCATCGAGCACCGCCAGGCTCAGGCGGGTGGCTTCGACCACCGCGCGCCAGGGCAACGCCGGATCAGGGTCGAGGTCGAGGATCAGCCGGTCCGGGCGCTCGATGCTGGCGTACCCGGCATTCCAGGTGTGCAGCTCGATGGTGCCCATCTGCACCGCACCGACCAGCGCCGGCACGCTGTCTATGGCCATCAACCGGTCATGGCCAGGGTCCAGCGCCGGATCGAGCTGGCGGATATTCGGGATCGCCAGGCGCTCGGCGTGCTTCTGGAAGAATTGCTCACCGTCCACGCCATCTGGCGCACGCAACAGCGATACCGGGCGGCTGCGCAGGTCCGGCAACAGCCAGTCGGCGATCCCGGCGTAGAACTGCGCGAGCTCGACTTTGGTCGCCCCGCTCTGCCCGTCGATAACCCGATCCGGGTTGCTGATCGACACCTCACCAACCTCTTGTCGACCCGTGCGGCGCTGGGCGCTGGGCGCGGGCACCTCTTCGAGCGCCTCGGCGGGCACTGGCCGCTCCTCGACGATCTGCTCGGCAGCTTTGTCGCCGCGCTCGGCGATGAAGGCGCCCTGACGAACCAGGCCTTCATGGGTCCAGCCGGCGAATGCCACCTCGACGACCAGTTGCGGTTCGACCCACTGCACGCCGCGGCGCTGGGCGGCGCTCGGTTGTTTGCGCAGAGGCGAATCATCACGACCGAGTGCCTTCATGCGCTTGTGCAGGCTGCTCAGCAGCGCATCGTTGAAACCGCTGCCGACCCGCCCGGCATAGCGCAGCCCATCGTCATCGTTGACCGCCAGCAGCAACGCGCCGAAGCCGGAGCGGCTGCCTTGCGGCCGGGTGAAGCCAACCACCACGAACTCCTGACGCTGCCGGCACTTGAGCTTGATCCAGTCGGGGCTGCGCGCGGATCGGTAGGGGCTGCCGACGCGTTTGCCGATAACACCTTCCAGCCCCAGCGCGCAGGCGCTGCCCAGTACGCTCTGATGGTCGACCTCGAAAGCGTCCGAGAAACGCAGCGGGCCGCGCTTGGCCGGCAGTTTGTCGAGCAGCGCCGAGCGCCGCTCCTGCACTGGCAGGCTGCGCTGATCGCGACCATCGAGCCACGGTGCATCGAAGAGGAAATACAGGATGTCGCCACTGCGTTGCTCGTCGAAGGCGTTCTGCAGGGCCTGAAAATCCGGCATGCCCTGGGCGTCGAGCACCACCGCTTCGCCATCGAGCCAACTGTCACCCAGCCCGAGCCTGGCCAACGCGGCGGCCTGGGGCGCCATGCGCCGGGTCCAGTCGTGGCCGTTGCGGCTGAACAGCGTCACCGTGCCGTCGGCGATACGCGCCATGATGCGATAGCCGTCGTACTTGATTTCGTAGGTCCACTCGCCCGCTGGAGGATCGCTGACCAGGGTGGCCAGCTGTGGCGACAGCACCTCGGGCATGGGTTCGCCCTTGGCACTCGTCGGCTTGCCTTTGGTCGCCCGCTTTGCCTTGCCCACCGCGGGCCGCGATTGGTTGGCCGCGGGCTTGTGCATGCCGCCGACCAGATTGCCACTGATCACGCTGGCCGGTAGCGCGGCGACGATGTCGTAGTCGCCTGCCGATCTCGCCACGTCATCCTGCTCCTTGATCAGCAACCACTGCTGCTTGTCGCCACTGCCCTTGAGACGGGTGCGCACCAGCGTCCAGGCGCCCGTGAGCTTTTCTCCGATCAGGGTGAACTTGAGTTTGCCCGCCTCGTACGCCGCGCCAGGGTCGCCCTCGGGCTGCCAGATGCCTTGGTCCCAGACGATCACGTCACCCGCGCCATAATTGCCCTCGGCAATGCTGCCCTCGAAGCTGGCGTACTCCAGAGGGTGGTCCTCGACGTGCACGGCCAGGCGTTTCTGGCTCGGGTCCAGGCTCGGGCCCTTGGGCACCGCCCAGCTCTTCAGGGTGCCCTGCAACTCCAGGCGAAAATCGTAGTGCAGGTTGCGCGCATCGTGCTTCTGCACCACGAAACGCAGCGCCCCGGCCTTGGCGCGAGGCCGCGTGGTCGCTTCACGGGGCTCGCTGGTGGACTCGAAGTTGCGCTTGCGGTTGTAGACGCTGGTCGCCTTGGCCATGGCCGCTCACCTCACTTCGACGTGCGTTTGCGTGCCGGCTTGGCCGAGTTGCCTTCCAGGCTGCGCTTGAGCAGATCGGTCAGGTCGATGACATCCGCGCTTTTGCTCGGCGGTTTGCGCTCGCCGCTTTCCACATCTTCGATCTTGCCGGCCTTGGCCTTCTTCTCGACCAGCGCCATGATCTTGTCGCGGAAGGTGTCGTGGTATTCCCCAGGCTCCCAGTCCACCGCCATGTCGCGCACCAGGCGCTTGGCCATGTCGCGCTCCCCCTTGCTGAGCTTGGCGCCGGTCACCGCCTCGCTGAGTTCCAGGGTGTCGAGGCCACGCACTTCGTCGGGCCAGCGCAGCATCACCAGCAGCAACGCCGAGTCGTCGACCATCAGCGCGGCGAGGTGCTGTTTGACGTGCAGTACGACGTGAGCCAGGGCAACCTTGCCGGTATCCTTGAGGGTCTGCTGCAACAGGGCGTAGACCTTCTCGCCGCGCTTGTCCGGCGCCAGGTAATAGGGGCGCTCGATGTGCTGCAACGGAATCGCCTCGGCGTCGAGGAAACCGAAGATATCGATGGTCTGGGTGGACTCGGGGTGGGCGGCGCGGATCTCGTCTTCGCCGATGATCACGTAGCGGCCCTTCTCCACCTGCACGCCCTTGGCGATATGTTCCTTGTCGACTTCCTTGCCGGTGGCCTTGTTGACGCGCTTGTAGCCGACCGGCTCCATGCTGCGCGAGTCGAGCCAGTCGAAGTCGATGCCCTGGGTCTCGGTCGCCGAGACCAGCGAAACCGGGATATGGACCAGACCGAAGCTGATCGCCCCTTTCCAGATTGCACGCGCCATGAATTCACTCCCCCGCCATATGAACGTTAACGGGTGACTTGAGCGCGAAAACAAAAGTTTCAGTCATCCGCCGGAGGGCAGCGACACGTGACCGACATCGGAAAAAAGAAGGGAAATACGGATGAAGGAAAACTGCGCGGCGATGGCGCAGTTCTGGCGTTGCGAAGCATGCAGCGATGATTACAGCGCGACGCCGTCGCGATAGATCACGCTGCCGTCGATGGTGATGTCACGGATCTCGCGCAGCATGTTGTCTGCCGCGGTTTCCGCCTCGCTCTCGCAGATACTGCCGGGAGCGGCCACCCAGAGCATCTGCACGGCTGCGCCGGCGCACTTGGGTTGGTACTCGATAAGGCCCACGTACTGCTGGCCATCCTTCATGGCATCCGTCCAGGCAATGCATCCCTTGAAGTTTCTGAACATAGCAGACTCCACTTCTGTCTCGAGGCCTCAAGATGCGGGCCTATTTGATAGGAGCGTGGGAAAGCGCAGGTGTTCCAACGGTTTCACCGCGTACGTTTTTCCAGCCAACCGATGAAGTGCGGCACGGTGTTGAAAATGAACAGTGCCAACAAGGTACCCAGCACCGCGGTCGCCTCGCGCCCCATGCCCACGGTGATGCCGATCGCAGCGGTCAACCAGATGCCAGCGGCGGTGGTCAGGCCCTTCACCTCGGCCATGGAGTCGCCCTTGATGATGGTGCCGGCGCAGAGAAAGCCGATACCCGCCACCAGCCCCTGGATCACCCGGCTCATCGCATCGCTCTCGGCGCCCATCTGCGCAGGCACGAGCACGAACAACGCCGAGCCCATGGCCACCAGCATGTGAGTGCGAATGCCCGCTGCCTTGCCATTGGCTTCCCGTTCCAGGCCAAGCAGACCGCCGAGCAGCGCAGCCAGCAGCAGGCGCAGGGTGACCTGGGTGAATTGCTCGGGTGTGCTCAGATCGGAAAACTCGTTGGCCAGCGTGGCCAGTACTTCGTCCCAGAAACTCAAAATGATCGCTCCCTGCCGGCACGGATGCTCATGGGCGCACTGACACAGCCGAAGCGCTGTTGGCGCTCCGCTATCGACTCTGCGGGCGGCGATAGGTTTGAGCTTTTTTCGTGACCTACGGGCTGTCACAGAGGCGGACGACAATCCGCATTCAAGGTTTTTTCCGGCACTGACCGTTGGGCGAAAAACCTGAACGGCCGTGAACCCTGCTCAGTCTGTTTCATTAACCGTGACGTGACTTCAACCGATCACGATGCCCGATGACAGGAGGTTCGAA
The DNA here is from genome assembly GCF_052958135.1 of Pseudomonas sp. SZ40. Lineage (NCBI taxonomy): Bacteria > Pseudomonadati > Pseudomonadota > Gammaproteobacteria > Pseudomonadales > Pseudomonadaceae > Pseudomonas > Pseudomonas sp. SZ40. Next base: position 16,654 of record NZ_JBQWIF010000060.1, read on the forward strand.
TGTCCAGAAATCATTACTTTCTCGTCAGCTACAAACTGGGTAGCCAGAAGAAATCCACCGAGGTCCAGGCAGCAGCGCCCGCGCTGACGCCCGAACAGGCGCGCCACCATATCGAATCGCTGCACAGCAGCGAGTTGCCCAGCGAAATCACCGATATCGACGTCAAGCCGCTGGGTGATACCGGTGATCAGGAACCCGGCCAGGTTCGCCAGAGCTGAGCACGCGTCCATGAGCGAAACCAACGTGATCGAGAAAATCGCCCTGTACGGCGCGCCGGACAGAATGACCGATGCCCTGCTCGAGGCCATGGCCAGCAAGGGCCTGCAGGCCATCGTGATCGTCGACGACCCCACCGACATCGCCGCGCGGCCGAAACTCAGCGCCAAGAGCGGCAACCCCTTCGATGCAGCCAGCGTGGCCCGCAGCGTCGCCGGAGCGGACGCGGTGATAGCTGTGTTGAGCAGTCGCCAGTTGCGCGCAGGTTGTGACAGCAATGGGTTCGAGCGTACGTATGACGCAATCATCGCCCTGCTCGAGGGACTGCCCAGCGCGAGGGTGCAACGCCTGCTGCTGATCGGTGACCACAGCTGGCTGGACGATGCCGCGCACTTGCCCGGCGAAAAGGTCGAGCACCTGCAGCACAGCCTGCACAAATCGCCACTGGCCTGGACGCTGGTGGACGTACCTGGCCATCGCCCGAGCGACAGCCAAGGCACCGCCCGGGATGGCGACCACACTGCAATCATCACCCTGCAACGCTATGCCTGCAGCGTGATAGACCAATGCCTGCTGGGGACGAGCGTCAATCAACGCCTACACGTCGATGCTCGCCCACAGGCCGAGGAGGCTCCATGAGTACCGAAAGCTATATCCTGCTGATGATCTCGGGCTGGCTGCTGGTGTCGGCGGCCATGCTCTGGGGCATGCTGCGCCTAATCAACCGTTACCAGCTCGAAGCCCAGCTGGCCGAAGAGTTCCCGCCCCTGCCCACCTCGCCGACCAGCCAATCCTGGCGGCGCCAGCATGCCCCGCGTCGTGCGCGGCTGCGTGAACGCGCCTACCGAACCTATCAGCAGCACCAGCACGTGCTCACCAGCTAGGCACGCTCGAGCCAGTGCTCAGCTCGAGCAGCTGCGCCGTCTATCACGACGTTTCACGATGATCGACCAGGCATTACGGCCCTAGGGCGGCAGCTTGCCCCCGAGCTATCGCCGCGCTAACCTGCGCGCCGTCGCTGTCAATCCAGCGGCCGGGTTTTGCAGCCCGTACATCTCTAGGCGCACCAGCGCCACCAGCTGATAACAGGCGTTTTTTCGTGCCCGTTGTTTCGCTTTATGGTGGCTGTGCGCAGGGCGCCTTCGTGCGCGCCGGGTTCCTAGAGTCTCGGTCTGCAAACCTGCGTACAGCCGCCACCCAATCCTGTTTTGCAGCAGGCCGTGGCGGTTCCACTACTCTAGGAGCCTCACACCATGGAACATACACACGCCCCCAATCCGCCTGCATGCCGCGCTGCCGACCACGATAAGGGAGGCCACCAACATGCCTGACCTCATCCCGCTGTCGAGCAACCCGAGCAGCACGCCCGTGCTGCTGGTCGACACCAGCCGCTCCTACATCGACCTGCAGGAATGCGCCGAGCAACGCCTCAACGCCGTACGCGGCCTGCTGTACAGCCTCGCAGTCATGAACGTCACCCTGGCGGACGCCAGCGACCTCCGTAACATCAGCGAAGTCGCGCACCTGCTCACCGAAGACGCCTGCGACCTGGCCAGAGCCGCCCACCAGGCAGCGATGCGCGAGCTGCAACAAGCGCCAGCAAAACCACCCACTCCGTAGGAGCCCGCTTGCGGGCGATGCGATCTGGCAGCGATACCGCAACAACGCATCGAGACCAAAAATCGCCAGCAAGCTGGCTCCTACACAAACGGCGCTGCCATCCATCCCGTAGGAGCCCGCTTGCGGGCGATGCGATCTGGCGGGCATACCGCAATAACGCATCGAGACCAAAAATCGCCAGCAAGCTGGCTCCTACGCAAACAGCGCTTCCACCCACTCCGTAGGAGCCCGCTTGCGGGCGATGCGATCTGGCAGACATACCCCCACAACGCATCCAAACCAAAAATCGCCAGCAAGCTGGCTCCTACGCAAAC
>NZ_JBQWIF010000061.1:0-18251 GCF_052958135.1 Pseudomonas sp. SZ40
GCGTGCTTTGGACCTCCAGCCACCATCGGGGTTGAATGGTTTTGGTGGGCTAAAGCCCCACCCTACGGTTTATGCCCTGGGGAGTAAGGTGGGTTTCAGCGCAGCACCACAAGCCACAGCCCGAGGTGCTGCACCGCGTGCTTTGGACCTCCAGCCACCATCGGGGTTGAATGGTTTTGGTGGGCTAAAGCCCCACCCTACGGTTTATGCCCCTGGGAGTAGGGTGGGTTTCAGCGCAGCACCACAAGCCACGGCCCGGTGTGCTGAACCGCGTGCTTTGGACCTCCAGCCACCATCGGGGTTGAATGGTTTTGGTGGGCTAAAGCCCCACCCTACGGTTGATGCACCTAGGGGTAGGGTGGGCTTCAGCCCACCGGCATTGTCAGCGATAAGCCGCCAGCACCTGGTCGATCTGCAGGTCCAGGCTCTGCAGACCACCGCCTGAGAGGTACCAGAGCGCCGGGTCCAGGTAGACGATACGCTTGGCCTGGGCAGCTGGTGTGGTGGAGAGCGGCGAGTGGGCCAGGGTGTCGACATCCAGCGGTGTGGCACCGATGGCCGCGCTGCGGTCGATGATGAAGATCACTTCCGGGTTGGCGGCGGCGATGGTCTGCGCGGTGACCGCTTGCGGGCGCTGGCGCGGCGCGCCGGGTGCCTGCGGTGCGGGTGCGGGCAGGGTGCGCTGGGCCTGCAACAGCGAATAGATCACCGGCTGCTCGGTCGGCGAGAAGCGGCCATCGTTGTGGGTCAGCACCAGCGTGCGCTTGTTCGAGGCTGCGACGACGTCGCGCGCCTTGTAGGCTTTGCTGCGCAGTGCGGCGAGCGCCTGCTGCGCCTCGGCGGATTTGTCGAAGAGCTGCGCGAGCAGATTGACGTTATGAGCCACCCCCGCGAAGTAGTCCCCTGCGGTGATGCCCATGTCCAGAGTCGGTGCCACCTGCTGCAGCGCATCGCGACTTTCGCCCTGACGCCCGGTGATCAGGATCAGTTGCGGCTGAAGGGCGCGTACCGTGTTCACGTCCGGGGTCTTCATGCCACCGGCGTCGCGCAGCTTGCCGGCCTTGTCGGCCAGATAGGGCGGCACGCTGGCAGGCGTCGCCACCACGCGATCACCGAAGCCCAGGGCGATCAAGGTGTCGTAGCTGCCGTAATCGAAACTGACCACCCGTTGTGGGTCGCGAGCGACGTCGACCTGCCCGTCGGCCTGGGCAACGCTGACGGTGCTGGCGCGTTGCTGGGTGTCGTGGCTGCAACCGGCGATGGCCAGGGCGAGCAGTGTAAACAGAGTGACCTTCTTCACCTCGATGATGCTCCTTGTCGTGATGGATCGCGGCTGACGTGCCGTCATCCTCAGGGCGGGGACCATAGCATTCGAGGCTGATCGAGAAGCTTTCTCAACGGGTAAAGATTGCAAACGCAGCGCAGCGCAGGCCTTTTACCTCGGGCTTTGTAAGGCTAATTTCAGGTGCTGGAAAACTTTGCACGATATTCGGGGGTCTATGTCGTTGGCTGGCGTGCGTCTCGACGCGGCGCCGTAACGGGCATAAATGCAGAACCTTGCTACTGTTATGTCATCTGCGGAAGGATGGATCGTGAGTTAATGGATTACTCGCACGTCTCTCGAGCTTACCAAACGGGTACCGCCACCACGCTGGCGGCGTTTTTCGTGTCTATGCGCAGCGCCCGCTGGCAGGGCGTGATGCTGCTGGTGCTGGTGCTCTCTCTGGGGGGCTGCGCCCGTAACCAGGACAACCGCGCCTTCCTCAGCAACAGTTCGCCCGCAGCGCCCAGCGAACTGTTCCAGACCCATTCCGACCGCCTTGCCACCATCGGCATGCGCAACAACCTGAACAGCCTCTACCGCGTGATGGGCAAGCTTTACCAGCGCAATCCACGGGAATGGCGCAAGAGCGGTCTCGGTGATCGTGAGGCCACCCAGCGTGCGGTGCAGCAGGCCATCGAGCAGGGCAGGCCGCCGGCGTCACTGGACGGCAGGCAGGACATCGTGGCCCTCAGCTACGCGCTGAGCCCGGAGTTTCAGGGAGACAGGGTCGGCGCGTTCATCTATGCCATCGGCAGCATGCTGGTCACCGCCCATGGCGGCAACACCCAGTTCTACATCACCGATACCATCGACGCGCAGTTCGTGCACAACGCTGCGCGCAATATCGAGAAGGCCACCTGGCTGCTGGCGACCCGGCGCGATGCCCAGGGCAATCCGTTGCTGTTGTCCAACGAGCTGTCCGAGCAGGGGCGCAACCTGAGCTTCGCCGTGGAGTTCGGCAAGATCGTCGCGCGCCTGGATTACCTCAGCGACGTGCTCGACGAGCGCTACCGGCGTATCGGCGTGAACTACGCCCACAGCCTGATGTTCCTGAACTTCCTGCCGGTGCAGTGAGCGCTCGCCGAGGCGAGCGCTCAGCGGGTCAGACCTTTCTGACGAACTCGGACTTGAGCTTCATCGCGCCGATCCCGTCGATCTTGCAGTCGATGTCATGGTCACCATCGACCAGGCGGATGCCCTTGACCTTGGTACCGACCTTGACCACCAGCGACGAGCCCTTGACCTTGAGGTCCTTGATCACGGTGATGGTGTCACCGTCCTGCAGCACATTGCCGACCGAATCCTTGATCACCTTGACGTCATCGGCCGCTTCGCTGGCATTGGCCGACCATTCGTGGGCGCATTCCGGGCAGACCAGTTGGGTGCCGTCTTCGTAGGTGTATTCGGAGTTGCAGGCGGGGCAGGGTGGCAGCGTGCTCACGGGGGATCCTTCTGAGACCAATGATAAAAAGGCCGCAGATTATATAGGGTTTTAGCCGTGGCCGGTTGATCGCGGCAGACGATCGGGGTTCTTGCCTGTCCGGTTGTGACGAATTGTCAACGAATCCGAAGGGCTGCGTCCTGTCAGGTAAGCTCGTCGGCGCAGCGCGTTCGAGAGCGCGCACGGATAACCCGAACTCATGCCGAGTTCGGTACCTCCAACCGTTAGGACCTGTTCACGATCTGCGGCACCTCGGCCCTGCGGCGTTGAAACAAACTGGATTGCCAGCCCAGTCGGAATGCTGACTTACAGTTCGTAAACGCCGCTTCCTCGATTATTTTCGCCTTGTATGGCGCGAGCTCGCCAAGCGTGAACAGGCTCTGTAGCAGCCGTCTGATCCGGGATCGGGCGCTGCATCTGCCGATGATTCACCGGGCCGCGAGCGTGCGGGCCGGCATAGCCAGTGGAGGCGCTATGTTTTTACCCAAGTTAGAGGGTGTCAGCCTGTTCCAGGTGATGAAGAAAACGGTGAGTGACTTCATCGAGGACGAGCTGCCCACCTACGCGTCGGCCCTGGCCTTCCAGATGTTCTTCTCGTTGTTTCCCTTTCTGTTGTTTCTGGTCGCGCTGATCAGCCTGCTGGACATGCAGCCGTTCTTCGACTGGCTGCGCCAACAGGCGGAGCTGGTGCTGCCGCAGTCCACGGTGGAGCTGGTCAACCCGGTCATCGATCAGTTGCAGACCCAGAAAGCCGGCCTGTTCTCCATCGGTATCGTGGTCGCGCTGTGGACGGCTTCGTCGGCGGTGCGCTCGACCATGGACGCGATGAACAAGGCCTATGGCGTGAAAGAGGGGCGCAAGCCCTGGAAGCGCATCCCCCTGTCGCTGCTCTACACCATCGGCATCGCCGCTGCCCTGCTCACCGCTGCCGCGCTGATGGTGCTCGGCCCGCAGGTGATGAGCTGGCTGGCGCAGCAGATCGGCATCGAGCAGATCGTCGTTACCCTGTGGAACTGGCTGCGCTGGCCGGTGGCGATTTCCCTGCTGATGATTGTCGTGGCGGTGGTGTACTTCGTGGCGCCGGATGTCGAGCAGCGCTTCCGCTTCATCACCCCGGGCTCGGTGCTGGCGGTGGTGGTGTGGATCGCCGCGTCGCTGGGCTTCGCCTATTACGCGCAGAACTTCGCCAACTACAACGCCACCTACGGCAGTATCGGGGCGATCATCATTTTCCTGCTGTACCTGCACATCTCCTGTGCGGTGCTGTTGTTCGGCGCCGAGCTCAATGCGGTGATCGAACATTTCTCGAAAGAAGGCAAGGCGCCGGGCGACAAGGAGATCCTGCCGGAAAACGAGCCCACTACCTGACACTGGGCTGTGCCGGTGGCCAGGTCAGTTGCCCGCTGTCGCTGAAGCGGCGGGTACCGAACAGGCCATCGGCGAGCTTGCCGCGCAGTTGATACGGCAGGCTCTGGCCAGGTTGATGGGCGCTGGCGCCCCAGGCTTGGCGGAACACCGAATAGGCGGAGATGGTCACCGGTACGCTGATCACGGTTTCGCCGAAGCGCGGTACCTGGCCGCTCTGGTCGCTGACGCCCCGGGCGAGGGGCTGATCATTGATATCCAGTTGCAGCGACACGCCATTGAAGTCGATGGCGCTTTCATTGGGGTTTTGCACCCGCAGCTTCACCGCGAAACGAACCTCCAGGCCCTCGCCCGGTAGGGGCTCGAGGCCGACCAGGTCGATGTGCAGCGGGTCGCGTGGCGCCCAGCTGGCGCAGGCGCCGAGGGTCGCCACCAGCAGCAGGATGCTCAGGTGACGCAGGGATGCGGCGAGGCGCATGGCATATCTCCGATGGCAGTCGATCATGCAGTTGTGACCGCACTCGACCGAGTTCGGCTCAGGCTGTGCGCAGTGCCTTGCTGTGCAGAAGCATGTCGATCATCGCTTCCACCATGGCATGGGCGTGGGCGCCGAGGTCATAGGCTTCCGGGTTGAGCAGCCAGTGTGCCTGGATGCCGTCCATATAGGCGTGCAGGCAGATGGCGGCGCGCTGGCAGTCGAGATCGGCAGGCAACTGGCCGCGGTTCACGGCATTGCGTAACGTCTTTGCAATGCGCTGATCGCAATCTTGGTTGAATGTTTGCATCTGTTGGCGCAGGTCGCCGAGTTCGGCGGTGTATTCGCATTTGTATTGCAGGATTTCTCCAACCCGGCGGCACTGGGCGTCGCTGTACATGCGCAGCAGCAGTTGCACCAGTAACTGGCGCATGCTGCCCAACGGGTCGGGCTCGTCTTCGCTCTCGCAGGCCCGGGCCAGCTCTTCCTGGGGCAGCATGAGGCGGTCCAGCATGGCCTGGAACACGTCCACCTTGTTCTGGAAGTGCCAATAGATGGCGCCTCGAGTCACACCTGCCGAAGCCGCGATATCGGCTAGCGAGGTGCTGGAAACGCCTTTGGCATAGAACACCCGCTCCGCTGCATCAAGGATGTGCGCTCGGGTTTCTTCGGCTTCCTCTTTGGTGCGTCTCACCATCTGGCAGGTCCCAGGAAATGAAAAAGTGGATGAAAACCCCGTCTCAGGGTCTGAGGCAGACCACAGTGTTACACAAATGATGCGTTTACAAACATTCTCGGATGTAAGTATATTTACCACCTATCTCCCAGTATCCACCTCGGCTATCTGCCAGGTACCGCCCGTGCGGCTCGAATCAATATGAAAATGAGGTCCTTTCAGATGCAGAAGAAGCCAGCCTTCGCCGCTATGGTTTCCGCTATCGCTCTGGCCACGCTGACGCTCGCTGGTTGCAGCGAAGACGCCGCGCCACCACCGCAACAGGCGCCTACCGTCGGTATCGTCACCCTGCAGGCCGAGCCCTACACGCTGACCACCGAACTGCCGGGCCGCACCGCCGCCTTCCGTATCGCCGAAGTGCGTCCGCAGGTCGATGGCATCATCCAGAAGCGTCTGTTCCAGGAAGGTTCTGAAGTCAAGGCTGGCCAGCAGCTGTACCAGATCGATGCGTCGGTCTATGAAGCCGCTGCCAAGAGCGCCCAGGCGACCCTGGCTTCGGCCAAGTCGCTGGCCGAGCGCTACAAGGATCTGGTCGCCGACCAGGCCGTGAGCCGTCAGGCCTACGATGAAGCCCAGGCTGCCCGTCTGCAGGCCGAAGCGTCGCTGGAGCAGGCGCGCATCAACGTGCGTTACACCAAGGTGATGGCGCCCATCGCCGGTCGCGTCGGTCGTTCCGCGGTCACCGAGGGTGCCCTGGTCAGCAACGGCCAGACCAACGCCATGGCGACCATTCAGCAACTCGATCCGATCTACGTCGACGTGACTCAGCCCACCAAGGATCTACTGCGTCTGCGCCGCGAGCTGGAAAGCGGTCAGTTGCAGAAGGCAGGCGACAACGCCGCCAAGGTTCAACTGCGTCTCGAAGACGGCAGCAACTACGAGCATGAAGGCACCCTGGAATTCTCCGAAGTGTCGGTCGACGAGGGCACCGGTTCGGTCACCCTGCGCGCCGTGTTCCCCAACCCGGATCACAACCTGCTGCCCGGCATGTTCGTGCATGCGCGCCTGGCTGCCGGTGTGAACAAGCAAGCCATCCTCGCGCCCCAGCAAGGCGTCACCCGCAACTCCAAAGGTGAGCCGACCGCCCTGGTGGTCAATGCCGAGAACAAGGTCGAGCTGCGTCAGCTCAAGGCCGAGCGCACCGCGGGCAACCGCTGGCTGATCCTCGAAGGCCTGAACCCTGGCGACAAGCTGATCACCGAAGGTCTGCAGTTCGTGCAGCCAGGCGCCGAGGTGAAGACCACCGACGCGAAGAACGTGGCAGAACCGCAGCAGCAGGCGTCGGCTTCCGACCAGGCTGACAACCGCTAAGGAGCGATTTCACGATGTCGAATTTCTTCATCGACAGGCCCATCTTCGCCTGGGTGATCGCGCTGGTGATCATGCTGGCGGGCGGTCTGTCCATCCTCAAGTTGCCGGTCAACCAGTACCCGAGCATCGCGGCCCCCGCCGTGAGCATCCAGGTCAACTACCCGGGTGCTTCCGCACAGACCGTGCAAGACACCGTGGTCCAGGTGATCGAGCAGCAAATGAACGGTATCGACGGGCTGCGTTACATCAGCTCGGCGAGCAACTCCGATGGCAGCATGGAGATCACCGTTACCTTCAACCAGGGTACCAACCCGGACATCGCTCAGGTTCAGGTCCAGAACAAGCTGCAGCTTGCTACTCCGCTGCTGCCTCAGGAAGTGCAACAGCAGGGCCTGCGCGTCACCAAGGCCGTGAAGAACTTCCTGCTGGTCATCGGCGTGGTTTCCACCGACGGCAGCATGACCAACCAGGATCTCTCCAACTACATCGTCGCCAACATGCAGGACCCGATCTCCCGTACCTCGGGCGTCGGTGACTTCCAGGTGTTCGGTGCCCAGTACGCCATGCGTATCTGGCTGGATCCGGCCAAGCTCAACAACTTCCAGCTGACTCCGGTCGACGTGCGTAGCGCGGTCGAAGCGCAGAACGTGCAGATCTCCTCCGGTCAGTTCGGCGGCCTGCCTGCTGGCCCGGGTCAGCAACTCAACGCCACCATCATCGGCAAGACCCGTCTGCAGACCCCGGAGCAGTTCCGCGAGATTCTGCTCAAGGTCAACCGTGACGGTTCCCAGGTTCGTCTGGGCGATGTCGCCCGAGTCGAGCTGGGCGGCGAGAACTACAACATCCGCGCCCAGTTCAACGGCAACCCGGCATCGGGTCTGGCGATCAAGCTGGCCACCGGGGCCAACGCCCTGGATACCGCCAAGGCGATTCGCGCGACCATCGATGAGCTCAAGCCTTTCTTCCCGGCCGGGATGGAAGTGGTCATGCCGTACGACTCCACCCCCGTGGTGCAGGAGTCCATTCACGGCGTGATCATGACCCTGATCGAAGCCTTCGTGCTGGTCTTCCTGGTCATGTACCTGTTCCTGCAGAACTTCCGTGCGACCCTGATCCCGACCCTCGCCGTACCGGTGGTGTTGCTGGGTACCTTCGGTGTGCTCGCGGTATTCGGCTACAGCATCAACACCCTGACCATGTTCGCCATGATCCTGGCCATCGGCCTGCTGGTGGACGACGCCATCGTGGTGGTGGAAAACGTCGAGCGGGTCATGCGCGAGGAGGGGCTCTCGCCACTCGAAGCGACGCGCAAATCCATGGGCCAGATCCAGGGCGCGCTGGTGGGCATCGGCGTGGTGCTGTCGGCGGTACTGCTGCCCATGGCCTTCTTCGGCGGCTCGGTGGGGGTCATCTACCGGCAGTTCTCCATCACCATCGTTTCGGCCATGGTGCTCTCGGTGATCCTCGCCCTGATCTTCACCCCGGCGCTGTGCGCCACCATGCTCAAGCCCATCGCCAAGGGCGACCATCACGAGAAGCGTGGTTTCTTCGGCTGGTTCAACCGCACCTTCGAGCGTAGCGTCAACAGCTACGAGCGTGGCGTGCGTGGCGTGGTCAAGCGCAAGGCGCCGTTCCTGATCATCTATGCGGTGATCGTTGCGGTCGCGGGCTGGTTGTTCACCCTGATTCCCTCGGCGTTCCTGCCCGAGGAAGATCAGGGCGTGCTGTTCGCTCAGGTACAGACTCCGTCGGGTTCCAGCGCCGAGCGTACCCAGGCTGTCGTCGACGACATGCGCAAGTACCTGCTCGAAGACGAGAAGGACGTGGTCAACTCGGTGTTCACCGTAACCGGCTTCAACTTCGCCGGCCGTGGCCAGAGTTCGGGCATGGCGTTCATCATGCTCAAGCCGTGGTCCGAGCGTACCGCTGCCGGTACCAGCGTTGCCGAGTTGGCGCAGCGTGCTCAGGGCCGGTTCTTCGGTGGTGAGTTCCGCGATGCCATGGTCTTCGCCTTCGCTCCGCCTGCGGTCATGGAACTGGGTAACGCCACCGGTTTCAACCTGTTCCTGCAGGATCGCGCCGGCGTCGGCCAGGCTACCTTGAACGAGGCTCGTGACAAGTTCCTGCAACTGGCCAACCAGAGCCCTGTGCTGTCCAGCGTGCGGGCCAACGGTCTGCTCGACGAACCGCAGTACAAGCTGCTGATCGACGACGAGAAGGTGCGCACCCTGGGTGTCTCCCTGTCGGACGTCAACAGCACCCTGCAAATCGGTTGGGGTGGCAGTTACGTCAACGACTTCATCGATCGCGGCCGGGTCAAGAAGGTCTATCTGCAGGGTGAAAGCGACTCGCGCATGAACCCTGAAGACCTGAGCAAATGGCACGTGCGCAACGACCAGGGCCAGATGGTCCCGTTCAGCGCCTTCGCCACCGGCGAATGGACCTACGGGTCGCCCAAGCTGTCGCGCTACAACGGTGTGAGCGCCATCGAGATTCTCGGTGCGCCGGCGCCAGGGCACAGTTCGGGTGAGGCCATGGCCGAAGTCGAGCGCATCGCTGCCGAGCTGCCGCAGGGTGTCGGTTTCGACTGGACCGGTCAGTCCTACGAGGAGCGCTTGGCGGGTTCGCAGACGCTGGCACTCTATGCGCTGTCGCTGCTGGTGGTGTTCCTCTGCCTGGCGGCACTGTACGAAAGCTGGTCGATTCCGTTCTCGGTGATCCTGGTGGTTCCGCTGGGTATCCTCGGCGCCTTGCTGTTCACCCTGGGGCGTGGGTTGTCCAACGACGTGTTCTTCCAGGTGGGCCTGATCACCACCATCGGCTTGTCGGCGCGTAACGCGATTCTCATCGTCGAGTTCGCCAAGTCGCTGCACGAGCAGGGCATGAGCCACCTCGAGGCCGCGGTGGAAGCCTGCCGCATGCGTCTGCGTCCGATCATCATGACCTCGCTGGCCTTCATCCTCGGTGTGGTACCGCTGGCGATTTCCAGCGGCGCCGGTGCCGGCAGCAAACACGCCATCGGTACGGGCGTGATCGGCGGCATGATCACCGCCGCGGTGCTGGCTATCTTCTGGATTCCGCTGTTCTATGTGGTCGTCAGCTCTATGTTCAAGGACAAGAGCGCCAAAAAAATCAACGATGAGGAGGCCGTCCAGTGAGGCAGTCCCTGTTGTCTCTGGCAGTCGCGGGCATCGTGCTCAGCGGCTGCACCATGATCCCCGACTACCAGCGCCCCGAGGCGTCGGTAGAGGCAGCCTGGCCCCAGGGCAAGGCTTACGAGGGCAGCAACCTGCAGGGCGCCGTCGCCGCAGCCGATCTCGGCTGGCGCGAGTTCCTGCGTGACCCGGCGCTGCAGCGTCTGGTGGAAACCGCGCTGAACAACAACCGCGACCTGCGCGTCGCCGCGTTGAACGTCGACGCCTATCGCGCCCAGTACCGCATCCAGCGATCCGAGTTGTTCCCCAACATCTCGGCCGATGGCAGCGGTACCCGTCAGCGCACGCCAGCCGATCTGTCGCAGACCGGCCGCTCCGCCGTGGGCGGGCAGTACAGCGCCACCGTCGGTGTGAATGCCTGGGAAGTCGACTTCTTCGGTCGCCTGCGCAGCCTCAACGAGCAGACCCTGCAGCAGTACTTCGCGACCGAAGAAGCGCAGCGCAGCACGCAGATCAGCCTGATCGCCAGTGTGGCCAACGCCTACCTGACCCTGCAGGCCGATGAAGCGCTGCTCAAACTGACCCGCGAGACGCTGGGCACCTTCCAGCGCAGCCTGGAACTGACCCAGCGCAGCTTCGACGTCGGCGTGACCGATGCCCTGTCTCTGAGCCAGGCGCGCACCTCGGTGCAGACCGCTCAGGCCAACCTGGCGCAGTACACCCGTCAGGTGGCGCAGGACCGCAACGCCCTGGGCGTGCTGCTCGGTGGCCCCGTGCCGGCCGATCTGCCTCAAGGCGAAGGCCTGAGCAAGCAGCTGCTGGCCGACGTTCCCGCTGGCCTGCCGTCCGATCTGCTGCAGCGTCGTCCCGACGTGCTGCAGGCCGAGCGTGAACTGCTCGCCGCCAATGCCAGCATCGGCGCCGCGCGTGCCGCGTTCTTCCCGAGCATCAGCCTGACCGCCAACGCCGGCACCGCCAGCAGCCAGCTGTCGGGGCTGTTCGATGGTGGTTCGGGTACCTGGCTGTTCCAGCCGCAGATCAACCTGCCGATCTTCACGGCCGGGCGTCTGCGCGCCAACCTCGACTATGCCGAGATCCAGAAGAACATTCAGGTGGCGACCTACGAGAAGGCGATCCAGACCGCCTTCCAGGAAGTCTCCGACGGCCTGGCTGCCCGGGGTACCTATGAAGAGCAACTGCAGGCGCAACGCAGCCTGGTGGCGACTTCCGAGAACTACTACGATCTCGCCGATCGCCGCTTCCGTACTGGCGTGGACAGCTACCTGACCCTGCTCGATGCGCAGCGCCAGCTGTTCAGCGCGCAGCAGGAGCTGATCGGTGTGCGTCTGTCGCAGCTCACCAGCGAGATCGAGCTCTACAAAGCGCTCGGCGGTGGCTGGAACGAACGTACCCAGACAGCCCCCGCACCTGCACCCGCCGCCCCGCAGTCCTGACCGACAGCGGCAAGGCAAGAAAAAGCCCCGGAATTCCGGGGCTTTTTCATGTCTGCGATTCGCCGGTCAAGGCGTCTGCACACGGGCCGAGCTGTTCATCTTGTGGCGGATCAGCTGGATCACGCCTGGCAGGATCGATACCACGATGATGCCGATGATCAGGTAGTGCAGGTTGCTCTGTACCGCCGGCAGGTTGCCGAAGAAGTAGCCGCCGTAAGTGAACAGGGTCACCCAGAGAATCGCCCCGACCACGTTGTAGGCCGCGAAGTGGGCGTAGTTCATGCGGCCCATGCCGGCGACGAAGGGCGCGAAGGTCCGCACGATGGGGACGAAGCGCGCCAGGATGATGGTCTTGCCGCCGTGCCGGGCATAGAAGTTCTGGGTCACCTCCAGGTGACTGCGGCGAAAGATCTTCGAGTCCGGGTTGCTGAACAGCTTCTGGCCCATGAAGCGGCCGATGGTGTAGTTCAGTGCGTCGCCGAGAATCGCCGCGGTGATCAGCAGCAGTACCAGCAGGTGCACATTCATGGTGCCGTGCACGGCGATGGCACCGGCCACGAACAGCAACGAGTCGCCCGGCAGGAAAGGGGTGACCACCAGGCCGGTTTCACAGAACACGATCAGGAACAGGATCGCGTAGATCCAGGTGCCGTACTGGGCGGTCAAGGCCGCCAGGTGCTGGTCGATATGCAGAATGAAATCGATAACCAGGTGAATGAATTCCATCGAGGGCTCCAACGATATGCGCAGCCCGGTGCGTTCAGGGGAGGGCTGCTTGAGGGCGGCATTATGCGCGCGTCAGCGTGCACAGGCGCGTGTTACAGGGTCAAGGCAGGGGTTTGAGCCGTCAGGCGGGCAAGCGTTCCGTGGATTGGTCGCGGGGCGACGAAAACCTTGAAACGGTAATGGGCTGCGCTCAGCGGCGCGGCTTCTCGGGGATCTGCAATTCGGTGGTCTGTGCTTCATTGGCCGGCATCGCCAGTGGCTCGTTGCCGTTGGGATCCTGCAAGGCACGTTGCCTGGCATTGGCCGCCATCTTCTCCGACCAGGCGACTTGCAGGTCGCGGTACTGCGGCGCGACCACGGCACTGTTGAGGCGTGCCTGCTCCTGCCAGAACGCCGCGTCACCGCGCCACCAGGGATCTTCACCGGGCGCAGGCGGCTCGACCACCTGCGGCTTGTGCGTTGCAACGGCGGGCACCACCTCGAAGACCTCGGGCGCGGTCTGCTGCGGCGCACCTCGCAGCATGGCGAGCAGATAGGCACCGCCATACGCCAGCGCGGCGCCGACGGCTATCGCCGTGGCACCGCGCATGAGCTCGCTACGATGGGTTCGAACTGAAGCTTTCATCATCCATCCCTAGAAGAGAAAGGGCCGACATATGATCATGGCGGAAACGTCAGTGAATAATAGCCATTTACGCGCCGCTGATAAGCTTTATTTCAGCGCCGGAACGCTGCGCCAGAGCGGTTACTTGCCCTTGATGATGCGCTGGATGGTGCCGGTGTTGTTATTCAACAACACATAGTCGGTACCGATCTTCACCCACTGCTCGTGTTCCTTGTCTTCCGGCTCGGGCAGGTCATGTTTTTTCAGGTCCTTGATGGCGTAATCCTCGCGCCAGTACTTGTGCGGCGCCGGGGTACCTTCCTTGAGATCACCGATGTGCATCGGGTCCTTGGCCTGCGGGTCTTCCTGATCAGGCTGCTGCTTGAGCACCTGCTCCTGATAGACCTCGCGGGCAGGTTCCTGCTCTGCAGGATCGGCCGCGTGGGCAAGACCCGCGACCATCAGGCTGGCGAGCAGAACGCTGAGGGTATTGGTGGTTTTCATCGGTGACTCTCCTTAATCCGTGTCCATGATTATGGACAGGGGGAGGTTGCAGAAAACTCAACCTAAATTTTCACGGGCTATCGGCCGCCGGATATTTCGGACGTGCGGTGTTACGTACGGGAGGAGGGAGATCATACAACCGCCGAACGGTGCGGTTTTTCCATGAACCTTCGCTTCGCTAATGCGCCTACTGATGACGTTCCACTATTCGAGTCCGTCATGCCTGTTTCCGTGTTTCTCGCCCTAGTCTTCGGTTGTGTCGGCGCCGTGTTGGTAGGCATTGGCCTGTCCCGTCGCCGCGCCAGCCAGGATTGGCAGTTGGCTCAGGGGCGAATCATCGCCAGTGACTGGGGGCTCAATACCTCGAGCCGCTACCCGCGCTTCGAGTGGCGCGACGAGCACGGCAACCTGCACATGCACGAAAGCAGCATGAGCAGCTGGCGCCACTACCGCAAAGGCGATGCGGTCTCGGTGCGCTACGACCCGGCGTTCCCCAAGCGCGCGGTGATCGACACCGCGGTACAGCGTGGCGCCTCGTTCTTCTGGCTGGGCGTGCTGCTGTTGAGCATCGCCGGCCTGTTCCTGCTCGTCGAGCTGGTACTGCAGTAGCCACGCCCTGCGGCCGATCCCCTCGGCTTGCGACGATTCAGCACATACGTCCAATCGATAAGCCGACCCCGGCGGCATAGTGGCTGCACGGTCGTCGTGCGCCTCAGGGCCCGACTCCGGGATGCCGCTGGCGCTCGTTGCATGGCCCTGCGGTTCGTCGATTTTTGCCACGAGGGTCAGCCCCTTGAAGCCGTTGCTGCGCGCCTCGCCATCCACCGTCGAGCGTCTGCGTGTGTGGCCCGGCTGCGTGCATCTGGCAGGAGGCCAGTGACCATGACTGCCGTTCAACCCAGCGACGTGGTGACCCTGGTCATCCAGCACAAGGTGCGCCCCGGTCATGTGCCGGCCTACGAGGCCTGGCTCAAGCGTGCCCTGACGGCCGCCGAGCAGCAGAGCGGTCACCTGGGCGTGAACGTGATTCGCTCGGACGGGCAGAGCGACACCTTCACCACCGTCCTGCGTTTCGCCGAAAGCTGGCAGCTGGACGAGTGGATCGCCTCCGACCGCCGCCGCCTGCTGATCGACGAAGTGCTGCCACTGCTCGACGGCGGCGACCAGACCCAGGTCAGCCGCGATCACGAATTCTGGTTCACCCCCGAACACGCCCAGGCTGCGCAACCGCCGAAGTGGAAGCAGGCCGTACTGACCTACCTGGTCATCTGCCCGCTGACCATGCTCATCCCCCAGTTTTGGCTGCCGCTGTTCCAGCAGTACCCGGCCCTGGGCGCGGTGGTACCGAGCAACCTGCTGATCACCCTGTGCATCGTCGTGCCGGTGGTGTTCTGGATCATGCCGGCAGTTACTCGCTGTTGCGCGGGCTGGCTGAGCGCCCGTTGATTTCCCCATCCATTGCGATACCCGAGAGGAAACGCCCATGAGCACGTTCACGACCCGCGACGGCACCGAGATCTATTTCAAGGATTGGGGCAGCGGCAAGCCCGTCCTGTTCAGCCATGGCTGGCCGCTGGACGCGGACATGTGGGACTACCAGATGGAGTACCTGAGCAGCCGTGGCTACCGCACCATCGCCTTCGACCGTCGCGGCTTCGGGCGCTCCAGCCAGCCGTGGACCGGCTACGACTACGACACCTTCGCCGACGACATCGCTGAACTGATTGAGCACCTCGACCTGCGTGACGTGACCCTGGTGGGCTTCTCCATGGGCGGCGGCGACGTGACCCGCTACATCGGCCGCCACGGTACCTCGCGGGTCGCCAAGCTGGCGCTGCTCGGCGCGGTGACGCCGATCTTCGGCAAGGCGGCGGACTTCCCCGAGGGCGTCGACGAGTCGGTATTCGCGGGCATCAAGGCCGGCCTGCTCAAGGATCGCGCGCAGTTCATCGCCGATTTCGCTACCCCCTTCTATGGCATCGACAAGGGCCAGCAAGTCTCCGCTGGCGTGCTCGCTCAGACCCTCAACATTGCCCTGCTGGCCTCGCTCAAGGGCACCGTGGACTGCGTGAGCGCATTCTCGCAAACCGACTTCCGCGCCGACGTGGCCAAGGTCGACGTGCCGACCCTGGTGATCCACGGCGACGCCGACGCCATCGTGCCTTTCGCGACCACCGGCAGGCTCGCCGCGCAGATGATCGAGGGCTCCGAACTGAAGGTCTACGAGGGCGCGCCCCACGGTTTCGCCGTGACCCACCAGCAGCGCCTCAACGAAGACCTGCTGGCCTTCGTGTCCCGCTAACCGACCGGAGCGCCCCGCCATGACTTCAGATCCCAAAGATCCCAAGCGCCGCCAGGTCGTCGCTGCCGGCAGCCTGCTCGGCGCCGCCGGCGCGCTCTGGTCCGCCTTACCTTTCGCCGGTCGCGCCGGCTACGCATTCGGAGCGAACATGAACGACGCCGACCTGATCCTGCTCAACGGCAAATTCCACACCGTCGACCCCGAGCGGCCCCAGGCCACCGCGGTCGCCATCAAGGACGGCCGCTTCATCGCCGTGGGTAGCGACGCCGAAGCCATGGCCACCAAGGGCGCAGGCAGCAAGGTCATCGACCTGAACAAGCGCACCGCGATTCCCGGCCTCAACGACTCGCACCTGCACCTGATTCGTGGCGGCCTGAACTACAACCTGGAGCTGCGCTGGGAAGG
This sequence comes from Pseudomonas sp. SZ40, assembly GCF_052958135.1. Taxonomy (NCBI): domain Bacteria; kingdom Pseudomonadati; phylum Pseudomonadota; class Gammaproteobacteria; order Pseudomonadales; family Pseudomonadaceae; genus Pseudomonas; species Pseudomonas sp. SZ40. The sequence continues at coordinate 15,803 of NZ_JBQWIF010000061.1, forward strand.
CGTGCCGTCCCTGGCCGATGCCCTGCGCATGCTCAAGGACCAGGCCGACCGCACACCCACGCCACAGTGGGTGCGCGTGGTCGGCGGCTGGAACGAATTCCAGTTCGCCGAAAAGCGCATGCCGACCCTGGCCGAGATCAACCAGGCGGCGCCGGACACCCCGGTATTCCTGCTGCACCTCTATGACCGCGCCCTGCTCAACCGTGCCGCACTGCGGGTGGTTGGCTATACCAAAGACACGCCTAACCCGCCCGGTGGCGAGATCCAGCGTGACAGCAGCGGGGAACCGACCGGCATGCTGATCGCCCGGCCCAACGCGATGATCCTCTACTCGACGCTGTCGAAGGGGCCGGCGCTGCCTCTGGACTATCAGGTCAACTCCACCCGGCAGTTCATGCGTGAACTCAACCGCCTCGGCTTGACCAGCGCCATCGATGCCGGCGGCGGTTACCAGAACTACCCCGACGACTACCAGGTGATCCAGCAACTGGCCGACGCCGATCAGCTCACCGTGCGCATCGCCTATAACCTGTTCACCCAGAAGCCCAAGGAAGAACTGGCCGACTTCCAGAAATGGACCAAGACCGTCACCTACGGCCAGGGCACCGATTACTTCCGCCACAACGGCGCAGGGGAGATGCTGGCGTTCTCCGCCGCCGACTTCGAAGATTTCCTCGAGCCGCGCCCGGACCTGCCTGCCGGCATGGAGGCCGATCTCGAGCCGGTGGTGCGTCACCTCGTCGAGCACCGCTGGCCGTTCCGCCTGCACGCCACCTACGACGAATCCATCTCGCGCATGCTCGACGTTTTCGAGAAGGTCAACCGTGACATCCCGTTCAATGGCCTGCCGTGGTTCTTCGACCACGCGGAAACCATCACCCCGCGCAACATCGAGCGGGTCAGGGCGCTCGGCGGCGGCATCGCCATCCAGCACCGCATGGACTTCCAGGGCGAGTACTTCGTCGACCGCTACGGCGCCAAGGCAGCCGAAGCCACGCCCCCGATCAAGCGCATGCTCGCCGAAGGCGTGCCGGTCGGTGCGGGTACCGATGCCACCCGCGTCGCCAGCTACAACCCCTGGACATCGCTGTACTGGCTGGTCAGCGGCAAGACCGTGGGCGGCACCGCGCTGTACCCCGAAGGTCTGTCCCGCGCCGTCGCCCTGCAACTGTTCACCCAGGGCAGTGCCTGGTTCTCCAGTGAACAGGGCAAGAAGGGCCAGATCAAGGTCGGGCAACTGGCTGACGTGGCGGTGCTCTCGGCGGATTACTTCAGCGTGACGGAAGAAGCCATCAAGCACCTCGAGTCGGTCCTCACCGTGGTCGGCGGCAAGGTCGTCTATGGCGCCGGCGAATTCGACAAACTCGGCAACCCGCCGCTGCCGGTCCTGCCTGAATGGTCCCCGGTGGCCAAGGTGCCTGGGCACTGGAAACCGTCCGCACCGCTGCAAGCCGCCGTGCATCAGTGCATCGGCTCCTGCGCCGTGCATGCCCACAGCCATGAGCGCGCCCGGCAGAGCAAGGTGCCGATCAGCGACTACGCCGGCTTCTGGGGCGCCTTCGGCTGCTCGTGCTTCGCGTTCTAGAACCGGCCTCGTTGTTCCCACGCTCTGCGCGAGAACGACGGGCCGCATTAAACCGTGGGAGCGGGCCATGCCCGCGATTCGCGCGCATGGCGACGCTCCCACAGGTGAGTAGGCGATTGGCGAGGCATGGGCGCCGTAGGGTGGATGACGCTTTTTTCATCCACCAAGCGATTTTGGCTCCGGTGGATGGATAAGGCGTTATCCACCCCAGGGGATTGTGGGAGCGGGCCATGCCCGCGATTCGCGCGCATGGCGACGCTCCCACAGGTGAGTAGGCGATTGGCGAGGCATGGGCTCCGTAGGGGGTATGACGCTTTTTTCATCCACCAAGCGATCGCGGCTCCGGTGGATGGATAAGGCGTTATCCACCCCACGGAATTGTGGGAGCGGGCCACGCCCGCGATTCGCGCGCATGGCGAAGCTCCCACAGGTAAGGAGGCGATTGGCAAGTCATGGGCGCCCGTAGGGTGGATGACGCTTTTTTCATCCACCACGTGACCGCGGTTCCGGTGGATGGATAAGGCGTTACCCACCCCACGGAATTGTGGGAGCGGGCCATGCCCGCGAATCGCGCGCATGGCGACGCTCCCACAGGTAAGGAGGCAATTGGCGAGGCATGGGCGCCCGTAGGGTGGATGACGCTTTTTTCATCCACCAAGCGATTTCGGCTCCGGTGGATGGATAAGGCGTTATCCACCCCACGGAATTGTGGGAGCGGGCCATGCCCGCGATTCGCGCGCATGGCGACGCTCCCACAGGTAAGGAGGCAATTGGCGAGGCATGGGCGCCGTAGGGTGGATGACGCTTTTTTCATCCACCACGTGACCGCGGTTCCGGTGGATGGATAAGGCGTTACCCACCCCA
>NZ_JBQWIF010000062.1:0-16212 GCF_052958135.1 Pseudomonas sp. SZ40
TAGGAGCCCGCTTGCGGGCGATGCGATTGCAGGTATCCAGCCGAATCCGTGGCGTGCTGAGCAATCGCCAGCAAGCCGGCTCCTACGGGCTGCATCGGTGCCAGCCACGTAGGAGCCCGCTTGCGGGCGATGCGATTGCAGGTATCCAGCCGAGTCCGTGGCGTGCTGACCATATCGCCGGCAAGCCGGCTCCTACAGGGCTGCATTGATACCAGTCACATAGGAGCCCGCTTGCGGGCGATTCTATTCCCCGGCAGCGCCGATGCGCTGGTACTGCGCGCACCAGCGGGTGTAGAACAGCGCGCTGGTGAACAGGCTCAGGCTGAGGATGATTTCCAGCCAGCCGAACAGTTGCTTGGACGGGTCGAAGGCCGCAAGCACGCCCTGGATGAAATACAGGTTGACCACGAAGCAGGCCCAGGAATGCGTTCGCGGATGACCGCCGATGATGCCTGGTGCAAGCAGCAGCAATGGCAGCATCTGGAATGCCAGCACCGCCCACAACAGCGAACTGGGCACCGCTGCGTAACCCAGGTTCCAGATCAGCAGCAGCGCCGCCAGCCCCAGAAAGCTGGCCAGGCTCAGGTAGCGGCACAGGCGCAGGCGCGGCAGCAGCCAGTCGATGCTGGGAAGTGGCTTAGCGGTTCTGCCCACGGTCATTTCCCAGTGTGGCGGCGATGCTCGCCAGGCGTTGGCCCAAGGCGCGGCACAGGGTGATTTCATGCTCGTCCAGCGCACGCTTGCCGTCGGCGCCTGCGTGATGGCTGGCGCCATAGGGCGTGCCGCCGCCGCGCGTCTCGACCAAGGCCGACTCGCTATACGGCAGGCCGGTGATCAGCATGCCGTGGTGCAGCAGCGGCAGCAGCATCGACAGCAGCGTGCTCTCCTGGCCACCATGCAGGCTGGCGGTGGAGGTGAATACGCCGGCTGGTTTGCCGACCAGGCTGCCGGTCAGCCACAGGTTGCTGGTGCCGTCGAGGAAGTACTTCAGCGGTGCGGCCATGTTGCCGAAGCGGGTTGGGCTGCCCAGGGCCAGGCCAGCGCAATTCTTCAAGTCGTCGAGGCTGGCGTAGGGCGCGCCCTCGGCCGGAATGGCAGCGCTGACCGCTTCGCACTCGGCAGATACGGCGGGGACGGTGCGCAAGCGCGCCTCCATGCCTTGCATCTCCACGCCTCGGGCGATGTGGCGAGCCATCTCGGCAGTGGCGCCATGCCGGCTGTAATACAGCACGAGGATGTAGTCATTGCTCATGGCAGCAGGTCCAGGACGTTCTCGGGAGGGCGGCCGATCACGGCGCGGTCGCCGGCGATCAGGATCGGTCGTTCGATCAGGCGCGGGTGAGCGGCCATGGCCTCGAGCAGCTGCGCTTCGCTGAGGGTTTCGTCCGCCAGATTCAGTTCGCGGTACTCGTCTTCGCCGCTGCGCAGCAGTTGCCGCGCCGGGATGCCCAGCTTGGCCAGCACATCGCGCAACTGCGTGGCGCTGGGAGGCGTATCCAGATACAGCAGCACCGTCGGTTGCACACCGCGCTCTTCGAGCAGTTGCAACGCTCCGCGAGATTTGGAGCAGCGCGGGTTATGGTAGAGCGTCAGGTCGGTCATGAGAGGGTCGCTTCTGGCGGCAGGTGAACGCTATTCTAACCACGTAGGCGCCCTGCGCTGAACCGGGTGCGTCAATGGATCCGAACCTAAGTGCGCGCTCAGCGTCTGTTATGCGTCGGCTGCATCGCCCTTGCCCGATTTCGGCGTGGTTTCAGGGGCTTCGGCCTCAACGCTACCCGGCTTTTCGATTCACTGGCGCAGCGTACTGACGCCGTGCTGAGCGTGATGTCTGCAGGGCGGTAGTTCGCGAGATATGGATCGGTTCCGAGAGGTAGGTATGCAGCAACTTTTGCGCGACTGGTGGGAGTTCGTGCGATTTCTCTGGCATCGGTTTTTCGAAAACCGCGGTGCCGACAATGCCGCCGCACTGACTTACACCACGCTGTTCGCTGTGGTGCCGATGATGACGGTCACCTTTGCCATGCTGTCTGCGGTTCCCGCTTTCCAGGGCAGTGGCGAGCAGATCCAGGCGTTCATATTCCACAACTTCGTGCCCTCGGCGGGTGAGGCGCTGCAGGAATACCTGAGCGATTTCACCACTCAGGCACGTCAACTGACCTGGATCGGCGTCGCGGTACTGGCGGTGACGGCGTTCTGGATGCTGGTGACTATCGAGCGTACCTTCAACACCATCTGGCGGGTTCGGCAGCCGCGCCGGGGTATTTCGACCTTCCTGCTGTACTGGGCGATTCTCAGTCTCGGGCCTATGCTGCTCGGCGCCGGTTTTGCCGTCAGCACCTACATCGCCTCGCTTTCGCTGCTCAGCGGGCCGGATGCGGTCGTCGGTGCCAAGACTTTGCTGCGTTTCACGCCACTGCTATTCAGTGTCGCAGCGTTCACGTTGCTCTACGCCGCTGTACCCAATGCGCGAGTGCCCCTGCGGCATGCGTTCTGGGGTGGCCTCTTCACGGCGATATTGCTGGAGCTTGCCAAGGCACTTTTCGGCATCTACGTGCGCCTGTTTCCAGGCTACCAATTGATCTACGGGGCGTTCGCTACGGTGCCGCTGTTTCTGTTGTGGATCTACATGTCCTGGCTGATCGTGCTCGTCGGCGCCGAACTGGTGTGCAACCTCGGCGTATCCCACCACTGGCGCAAGCAGGCGATGCCTCGCGTGCTGGTGTTGCTGGGTATTCTGCGGGTCTTCCAGGCGCGGCAGCGTACGGGGCTGAAGGTGCGTCACCGTGATGTGCAGCGGCAGGGCTGGCTGTTGCCTGGGCATGAATGGGAGGAGGTGTTGAGCTTTCTGGAGAGCCAGCGTCTGGTTGCCTGTACGGGCGGAGACAGCTGGATGCTCTGTCGCGATCTTGGCCACTACTCGTTGCAGCAGTTGCTGGAACGTAGTCCCTGGCCGCTGCCGCATCTCAATCAGTTGCCGGCAGAGCTGGACGAGCCCTGGTATCCCGCGTTGCGCCAGGCGCTGCAGCGTCTGCACGAGGAGCAGACGCTGCTGTTCGGTGACAGCCTGGCGCACTGGCTCGAAGGCGACGGAGGTGACAAAAAATGACAGATTGCGCGTTAGTTGCGCGCCCATTCTGGCAGGGGGCGGTGGCGAAACTCGGTGAAGTCCTGTCGTGTCGACGTTTAACTGGCGTCAGCACAATGGCATGATTCTGGCTAAGTGCCATACTCAATAGGTTGTCGATAGCCGGGTCGGGAATGCATGCCATGAGTAACGCCACAGAGAAGGTCGTCATGCTTCATCCGCGAGATAGCAGGGCCGCGCTGGAGAGCCTGAATCGCATCACCGGGCTCACGTTCAGCCGCTGGCCCGAGTCTCTCGTTTGCAACGCGCGAATGGGGGCGCCAACGGCGGCACCTTCGAGCCCCGCAGAGCCAGGCGCCGATGCACCCGCCAGTCAGGCGTTCGCCTGATTTCCTTGCGTTTGCGCTATCGCCGGCTCGACGGCTTGGACGAATAGCTCTTCGACCTTCACCTCGATTCGCGGCAATGCCGTGCGCAGGCGAATCTGCATGTCCTCGATGCGCTGCGAAACGGCCAGGCGCGCGATGCCTGACAGAAGGATTCTGTCCTGGGCGCCCACCTTGGCATGATCCAGATTCACCGAGCGCAGCTGGCCACCGTCGCGGTAGCTGACCTGCAGCGAGACCAGGCTGTTGGCTTGACCTGGCAGGTGCAACCAGGCAGCGATGTTGAATTCGGCCACCCGGCCTTCGTAAGCGGTGAGTTGCAAGTGCGCACCCTCGATGAGGTGCGCCGGTACGTGGCCGATCAGCGTGTCGTGAGCGTTGGGCATGGGGCTTTCCCTGGCTGCAAAAGGACGTCAGCGCGAAAGTATAAAGAGCTGACCTGTTGCAAGACTGTGCGCCAGGCCGGCGTTCGGTGTGACCTGTCTCTCATTTATGGCAGTTCGAGCGGGTGGCGGCTAACCGTGGCGCTGGCCAGATTGCAGGGTGGCAGTTGCAGTTGGTTCTGGCTGACCGCGTTGGGTAGCTGCAGCCAGAGATTCTCTTCGTCGGCGAACTGGTTGCGTGGCACCCACAGGCCGTGGTGCCAGCCGTTGCTGGGCTTTGGTGTGCTCTGCAGGATGCCGAGGTGGGGCTGGCTGCTGGGTGTGCGCCTGAGCCAGGTCGGTTGCGCCAGCCCCTTGAGGTAGCGCAGGCCGAGATGCAGGCCCTCGGCATTCAGGTGCCGCCAGCAGACCAGCGCGAGGACGTCGCTCTCGGCGATCAGCAGCACCAGCTGGCCGATGGGCAATGTGCTCGCTGCCTGGGCGGAGCAGAGCAGGCGCGCGCCGCCGGGGCCGACATCGAGGATCTGCCCCGGCGTGCATTGCGGACGTTGCTCGAGCAGTTGCGCATGAATGGCCGGTACGCCAATCGCCAGCCGGCAATCGCTTTGCTGCGGTGTACGCAGGTGGCGGCGTTGATTGTTGCCGTACCAGTGCTGTTGTACCCGTTCGAGCAGCTCACGCTCGGCGCTGCTCTGCAAGGGTGCAGGCTCGCTCAGCGCCACCTGCAGTGCGCCCAGTTCCAGGCGACGCAGCGTATCCGAGCCGGCTTCCGGTCGTTGCAGATAGGTCAGGCAGGGCTGGGCGCGAGCCAGATCGATCAGCGCGCCTTCGGATTTGTCCTCCACATCCCAGTGCAACAGCCGGGCGGTCGCTGCCAGCGGTGCCAGGGCCGCGAACAGTCGCTCGCTTTCTTCGGGAAGCAGGTGGGGCGGATTGCTCAGGGCCAGCAACAGCATTTGCTGGTAGAGGCCGCGCAACGTATCGGCAGGCGTTGGCAGGAAGGCTGCCGCCACTGGTTCGTCGAGGCAGTCCTGCTGCTCGCCGAGCCAGTACAACAGGTGGCTGTCGCGCCACAGTTCGGCGGCGGGCTCGCGGTACTGCTGATAGTTGCGCAGCAGCGTCTGGGCAATGAAGTGCTGGGCCATGTACAGGCACCAGGCCAGGTGAGGGCGAGACGGCTTGTGCCCCTGGAATATTTGCAGCAACAGGCGCTTGAAGCCGATGGCCAGCTCGCTGCACAGCGCAAGCAACTGCACCGAAGGCACGCCGTGTTCGGCGGCGCTGTAATGACGATATTCATCGCTGAAATTTTGCAGCGTGCGCTGCCTTTCGAGTAAGGTCATTGCACTGCGATTGAGGCGTGCGAGCAATGCTTGCGTCTCCTGCAGTCCGGCTTGCACGGGCTGCTGGCGAGCCGCGTCGAGCCGCTCGGCCAGTTCGGCCTGGGTAGTCGATTTGGTCTGCTGCGCGTCGGGTACGTCGAGCTGCAAGGCATCCAGTGTCATAGCAACCCTACCGGTATGAGGACCGTTTCCATGGTAAAGCGACTCCAGTCAGTCATTCGGATCATGATGGTGCTCGTCGCCGGATTGGCGCTGGCGGGATGCGGGGATGACTTCGGTGTCGACCAGCATGGGCGAAAGGTAGCGGCTGAGCGCCTTGAAGGCCAGTGGTTGGTCATCAATTATTGGGCTGAATGGTGCGGCCCCTGCCGTTCCGAGATCCCCGAGCTGAATGCGCTGAGCCCGGAGCTGGAGAAACAGGCGGTAAGTGTGTTCGGTGTCAACTTCGATGGCTTGCAGGGTGATGAGCTCACCCGTGCCGCCGAGGCGCTGGGCATCGAGTTCACCGTGCTGGCCAAGGACCCCGCCGAGCGTTACGGATTGCCACCCAGTGATGCACTGCCGGTGACCTATATCGTCGACGACAAGGGTAAGGTGCGCGAGCGGTTGCTTGGCGAGCAGAATGCCGAGGGGCTCAAGGCGCGCCTCGCTGCATTGCGTCAGGAAGGGTAGAGCGGTGACCGGTTCGAGTATGCACGGCCATGTGACGGGGCGCGTTCAAGGCGTTGGTTTTCGCCAGGACACCGCGGCCGAGGCCGTCCGTCTGGGGCTGTGTGGGTGGGTGCGTAACCTCGGTGATGGCCGGGTCGGAGTGTCCTTCGAAGGCGATCCGGCTGCTGTTCGCGCGTTGGCGAGCTGGCTGAAAAGTGGGCCACCGCAGGCCAGGGTGACCGAGCTCGAGCTGCAGGAGCAGCCCTGGCAAGGGCACACGGATTTCGTCGTGCGCCGGTGAGTGCTTAATCTTCGCCGGGATCGGCGACCAGCCGTCCTGCATCATCGGTCAGCGACTTGAGAAACGCCGCCTGCAGTTCTGGGTCGTTGCGCGTCAGTTCGATCAGGCTCTGTTCGAGCTCGCTGGCTTCTTCTTCGAGGCCCAGTTCGGACAGGCGCTTGACCCGATGTACCCACTGCTCGACTTCCGCGCCTTCGAGATCGTCATAGATCAGGTCATGGGCCTCGCGCAGCTTGCCGCGCAGGGTTCGGCTGACCAGCAACGTGGCTTCGGCACTGGTCGAGTCCTGATCGTCGTTGACCGTCAGCAGCAGCGTGCCGATACGGGCGATGTCCTGATCGGCGAAGGGGCCGTCGAGCAGGTTCAGGCGCAGCACGCCGTTGCGATCGGTCAGTAGTTCGTGGGTCTGGTCGCCGGCCTTGATCAGCACCGGCCGCTCGGCCCACGGCAAACTGGAGTATTCGGTACGGGTGTCCTGACGTTTTTCATCGATACCGGCCAGGTTCTGTTGCGAGCGGCCGTTGGACTCGACGTTCATGAACGGATTGATACCCGCCACGCCGTAGCTGATCCAGTCCTTGGTCGCTGTATCCGGCAAGCGCCCGAGGGCCACCACGTTGAGCACGTTGGCGCCAACGCCGCCAACGATGGCCACCGCGCCCAGCGGCACCTCGTAGATTTCGCGCCAGGGCTGATACGGCGTGTAGCGATCGTAGTGGCGCGTGACCTCGAAGGGCGTCACCTCGAAGACCTTCTGCTCGTGCACCCGCACACGACGCTGCGGCAGCTCCAGGACCTGAGGCTGGCCGACGTCGATCTGCAGGCTGTGGCTCAACAGTTTGCGCTCGATGCGCTCCTCGTGCTCGCTGCGCTGTGGCAAATGATTGGCACAGCCAGTGAGGAGCAGGGCGCCACAGGTAGTGGCGCCGACGAGGCGTAAGGTGCTTCGCTTGAACATGACGGCTCTTTGGCGGGTCAGCGACGGATACGGTTCTGGATGAACGACAGGACATCGGCAACGGCAACCGGCTGAGCCTCGGTTTCCACGCGGCTCTTGTATTCCAGATTGCCTTCGGCGAGACCGCGGTCGCTGACCACGATGCGATGCGGGATGCCGATCAATTCCATGTCCGCGAATTTGATGCCCGGACTGGTCTTTTTGTCACGGTCGTCGAGCAATACGTCAAAGCCGGCAGCGGTAAGCTCCGCATACAGCGTGTCAGTCGCCTCACGCACCGCGTCGGTCTCGTAACGCAGCGGCACCAAAGCGATCTGGAAGGGCGCCAGGGTGTCGTTCCAGATGATGCCGCGCTCGTCGGAGTTCTGTTCGATGGCAGCTGCCACCACGCGGGAAACACCGATGCCGTAGCAGCCCATGCTCAGGGTGACCGGCTTGCCGTTCTCGCCCAGCACCTGGCAGTTCATCGATTCGCTGTATTTGCTGCCCAGCTGGAAGATGTGCCCGACTTCGATGCCACGCTTGATTTCCAGGGTGCCCTGGCCGTCCGGGCTCGGGTCGCCGGCCACCACGTTGCGCAGGTCGGCAACGGTCGGCACGGGCAGGTCGCGCTCCCAGTTGACGCCGAAATAGTGCTTGTCGTCGATGTTGGCACCGATGGCGAAATCGCTCATCAGCTCTACCGAGCGGTCGATGATGATCGGCAGCGGCAGATTCAGTGGGCCCAGAGAACCGGCGCCAGCACCGATGGCGGCACGCAGTTCGGCATCCGAAGCCATTACCAGCGGGCTGGCGACGCCCGGCTGGTTGCCTGCCTTGATCTCGTTCAGCTCGTGGTCGCCACGGATGATCAGCGCGATCAGCTTGCCTTCTTCTTCGGCGTGCACGATCAGCGTCTTGATGGTGCGCTCGATGGGCAGATCGAAGCCATCCACCAGTTGCTGAATGGTTTTCGCGTTTGGCGTGTCGACCAGGCGCAGTTCTTCAGCGGCTGCCGGGCGAGTGGTCTCGCGTGGAATCGCTTCGGCCTTTTCGATGTTGGCAGCGTAGTCGGAGACATTGCTGAACACGATGTCATCTTCGCCGGAGTCGGCCAGCACGTGGAACTCGTGGGAACCGGCGCCACCGATCGAGCCGTTGTCGGCCACTACCGGGCGGAAGTTCAGGCCCAGGCGGGTGAAGACATTGCAGTAGGCCTGGTGCATGCGGTCGTAGGTCTGCTGCAGGGAAGCCTGGTCGGCGTGGAAGGAGTAGGCGTCCTTCATGATGAACTCACGGCCACGCATCAAGCCGAAGCGCGGGCGGATTTCATCGCGGAATTTGGTCTGGATCTGGTACAGGTTCAACGGCAACTGCTTGTAGCTGTTCAGCTCGTTGCGGGCCAGGTCGGTGATGACCTCTTCGTGGGTTGGGCCAACGCAGAACTCGCGGTCATGGCGATCCTTCACGCGCAGCAGTTCCGGGCCGTACTGCACCCAGCGACCGGACTCCTGCCACAGTTCGGCAGGCTGAATGGCGGGCATCAACACTTCCAGGGCACCGGCAGCGTCCATCTCTTCACGCACGATCTTCTCTACCTTGCGCAGGGTGCGCAGGCCCATCGGCAGCCAGGTATAGAGACCGGAGGCGAGCTTGCGGATCATCCCGGCGCGCAGCATCAGCTGGTGGCTGATGACGACAGCATCGGAAGGCGTTTCTTTGAGGGTCGAAAGCAGGAACTGACTGGTACGCATGATGGGCCGTTCTGTCGGTTGCAAAGGGGATTTTTATGGCTCGGCATTGTACGGCGACAGCTCTGTGGCGTACAGGACGCAGAATACCCGTGAGGGATGGGAGTCAGGCTTGTGCGTCAAGGCGGGGCGTCACGTCTGCTCGGGCATTCCATATTGGTGCGCTTGTGGGCGTCTGGAGTCGATCTCTGGCTGGTTCAATGTGCTGTTCTTGGCTGACTCGCCTCGAGGGCTTCTTTCAGTCAATAAAAAACCCGGCCGAAGCCGGGTTTTCTGAACCGTTATCAGGCTTGCGCGAGATTACAGAACGCTGAGCGGGTAGTTCACGTAGAAGCGGACTTCGTTGGTGTCATCGATGTTGATGTCACTAACTGCCGAGTTGGCACGCAGCAGCGAAGCACGCAGGCGGAAGGAAAGATCCTTGGCTGCACCATTCTGTACGGTGTATGCCACCTGGTTGAAGAACTCGTGCTCTTTACCGTTGGTATTTGTGACGTCGCCAGCGGCATTGCGGGAGGTGATGTTGTCAGCCCAGATGTAAGCGGTTTTGAAGGCCAGACCTGGAACACCGTACGACGCGAAGTTGATGTCGTAGCTGGCCTGCCAGGAACGCTCGTCTTCAAGGTTGAAGTCGGACAGGAAGCTGTTAGCTACGAAAATTGCGCCGCCGCCGTCGCCGCTGCCATACAGGAAGCCTTGGCTGCCGGTGTTGCGCTGGTGAGCGATAGTGAAGGCATGAGCGCCAATGCTGTACTTGGCTGCCAGGCTCCAGATGGTGTTGTCACCGCCACCAATCTGGCGATTGTAGTCGCTGTTGTAGACGTTGAAATCGAAGCCCAGAGATTGTTCTTCGGTCAGCGGCAGGTTGTAGTTCAGGTTCGCATATTTACGCTTGTACTGATCTTCCAAATCGCTGTAGTACAGAGCGGCGCTGAAATCATCAGTGAACGTATAAGATCCGCCGACAACGTCGATGGATTTCAGTACGCCTGGATTGTTCGGGCTGCCGCCGCTGTCACGTCCAGATTGATTCATTGCGTTGTAGGCGGTGAAGCGACCTGCGTTCAGCTCAAGACCTTCGATCTCGGTGCTGGTGATCATGGTGCCTTCGAAGGTTTCCGGCAGCAGGCGGCCGTCATCGTAGGCAAGTACCGGCAGTGCCGGCATTTGCGAACCGTAGGTCAGGACGGTGTTGGAGACGCGAGCTTTGACCGCAGCGTTCGCAATGGTCAGATCTTTGCCTTCGTTCCTCGGGAACATACCAACGCCGCGGCGGCCACTACCGGTATCCAGCTGCCACAGGGTGCCAGCATAGGCGTTAACGCCAAAACCTACGGTGCCTTGAGTGAAGCCGGATTCGAACAGAGCACGGGCGCTGGCGCCCCACTCTTCGGAGTAACCGTTGCCTTGGGTACCGCGAGAAGCGCCGTTCCGAGCATCACGGTTGTAGTACATGCTGCGCGCAAGGAGCGACAGGCTGCTGTCTTCGACGAAACCCTTGGATTCGGACTGGTCCGAAGCCACTGCCATTTGAGAGGTACCCGCGGCTACTGCCAGGGCGATTACGCTCCACTTCATCACTCGCATCGTGATTTGCTCCTTTGGTTTAGAAGAGTAGTTCCACTGCTCAGTTGGTTGTTATGGAGAGCAGCTCTATTTCTTTTTGTGTCGGATGGAACTTATAGCACGGCGCTTTGTATGGCGATAGTTTCAATCTATCCACTGGTCGCACTCCTCTGCTTTTGTCGCAAAGCGGCTAGGAGGTACGTCGCAATCTCAAGCATCTCCACTCGTGCAGCACCTGCCGACTATTTTTCAGCTCTTGATCAGGCGCGGTGACGTTACCACGTTGCCCTGAACAGGAGCGTTGCAGGCTTTAAAGCAAGACTCGTGCTCAAATTGCCCATGCCGCCGAATAAATAGGCCAGTGCGTCTAAATAGGTCGTTTTGCGGAATGAAAATACAAATTTTCGACGTAAAGTTGTCATTTTCAGCGCAGTACTTAGGAAGCTTATTAGTAGGTGGGAATCTTTTAGTGGGTTTTCTTGATAATGAGTTTTAATTAAGGTCTCGGCTGTTCCAGCAATGTTTACTTTGGGAAACAATATGGTGCGTGTTGAAATTTTCTTGCGGGGGCTCTGCGACTTTTTGGTGCATCACTGCCAGGGTTAAATTTTCGCCAGATGACCGGTATGCTGGCCGCCCTTGTTTCGGTCGCCGACGCTCCTTCGGTGGCTACCTTTTACGTCGAGTGGTGAGTTGATGTTCGTTCTGGATTCACGCCTGCAGCAGGACACTTTCGTGCTCGGGGAGTTTCCCCTGAGCCGTCTGCTGCTTAGCAACGATGCGCGCTATCCGTGGTTCATTCTGGTTCCGCGCCGGGAGGATGTCAGCGAAGTGTTCCAGCTCGATGCCGATGATCAGCGTGCCCTGTGGGCGGAAACCGCGCTGCTTGCCGAGGTGCTGAAGGATGCCTTCAAGGCGGACAAGATCAATATCGCCACCCTCGGTAATGTGGTCAGTCAGTTGCACATGCACGTGATCGTGCGTTACCGCGGCGATGATGCCTGGCCCGCTCCCGTGTGGGGTCGCCACCCGGCGAAGCCTTACCAGCCGGAGCAGGTGTCCGCTCTGCGTGAGAGGCTGCGTTCGGTCATGCCGGGGCAGTTTCGTGCAGGGGATGCATGAATGAAGGTTCTGGAAGATCGCATTGTCGAACTGGAGAGCCGTCAGGCGTTTCAGGACGACACCATCCAGGCGCTCAACGATGCGCTCGTGGAGCAGCAAAAACTCATCGAGCGACTGCAACTGCACATGCAGGCGCTGGCCAAGCGGCAGGACGAGGTCAGCCCCTTCGGCAGTGCTCAGGATGAGGCGCCGCCGCCTCATTATTGAGTGCATGCCTCGAAAACCAAAAAGCCCGCATCGCTGCGGGCTTTTCTTTGTGCGGTGATTCAGCGTCGGGTCGGCAACGCCGCGATCACGTCTTCAGCCTGCAGGCCCTTGTCACGCTGCATCACGGAAAACTCGACGCGCTGGCCTTCGACCAGAACGCGATGGCCTTCGCCGCGAATGGCGCGGAAGTGCACGAAGATGTCCTCGCCCACATCGCGGGAGATGAAGCCGAAACCCTTGGAGGTGTTGAACCACTTGACCGTACCGGTCTCGCGATCACCCAGGTCCTGTGGTACGGAGGTTTTCTGTCTGTCGAAGCGCAGATTGGTCGCCAGATGCAGGGCGACAGCGATGGAAATGATCAGCAGGCTGAACAGAAGAGCTGGCTGCTCGGCGATCAAGGGCAGCGGTGCAAGCAGAATCAGTGCTTGCAGCAGTGTGCCGAGGATCAGCAGGGCGCACACCAGGTTTTGCAGTTGTTGACGCAGGTTGTTGTGCCAGATCGGGAACTGAGTGGCCAGTAGTAGATTGAGAAAGCCGAAGAGAGCCAGGCACAGGGCGTCCGCATGTTGCAGGAACGGCTGGGCGTGGTCGCTCAGGCTGGGTGTGGTGGATAACAGCAGGGCGGACAGCCCCACCAGCAGGTGGACGATTTTCAACATGTTTAACGCACTCACTTGATAAAGGATCACCAGGAAGAGCTGGCTCCACGCGATTTGCCGTGACGTAAGGGCGATGGAATAAACGAGAGGGCCAGCCTATGCGTCTTCCGAAGGCTCGGCATGACGGCACGGGGCGTATTTAACAGCAAAGGAGGGGGCTTCTCAAATCAGCGCTGCGATAGTGTGCGGTTGTTGCGCGAATATGGAGGCGGGAATGAATGATGGCCGCCAGAGTGGCGGCCATCAGGGGGGATCAGGAAGCCAGCAGGCTGCGCAGCATCCACGCGGTTTTCTCGTGAACCTGCATGCGCTGGGTCAGCAGGTCGGCGGTCGGCTCGTCGCTGACCTTGTCCAGCAGCGGGAAGATCCCGCGGGCGGTGCGCACCACCGCTTCCTGGCCCTGAACCAGCAGCTTGATCATCTCGTCGGCGCTCGGCACATTTTCCTCTTCCTTGATCGAGGACAGGCGGGCGTAGGCGGCGTAGGTGCCCGGCGCCGGGAAACCCAGGGCGCGGATACGCTCGGCGATGGCGTCGACAGCCAGCGCCAGTTCGGTGTACTGACCTTCGAACATCAGGTGCAGGGTGTTGAACATCGGCCCGGTAACGTTCCAGTGGAAGTTGTGGGTTTTCAGGTACAGGGTGTAGGTGTCGGCCAGCAGGCGCGACAGACCTTCGGCGATGGAGGCGCGATCCTGTTCAGCGATTCCGATGTTGATTTCCATGGATTTTTCTCCTGTTGGTGGTAATGGGGCGCTTAGCCTTGCAGATGGGCAGAGCCTATCATGGTGAACCCGAGTGACCATGTGCTTTGTATCAATGGCAGCGATCAGCGAAAACTATGCGTGACGTCGATGGATGCTTGCTCGGCTGCGCGGTGCTGCTTAACCATATATAATCGGCTGCTTTGCTGCAGCGACAGACCGTCTGGCTTGTCCGTGCCAATCCGCGCAATGCTTAGCGCCGGATCGGACGAAAGACGCCGGCTCGCGGTTCAATGAATTTCAGACTCAAGAGAAGCGATTATCCCCATGATGCGCAGCCACTATTGCGGCCAGTTGAACGAAAGCCTGGAAGGCCAGGAAATCACCCTCTGCGGATGGGTTCACCGTCGCCGTGACCACGGTGGCGTGATCTTCCTCGACATCCGTGACCGTGAAGGCCTGGCTCAGGTGGTGTTCGACCCGGATCGCGCCGACACCTTCGCCAAGGCTGACCGCGTGCGCAGCGAATACGTGGTCAAGATCACCGGCAAGGTACGTCTGCGTCCGGCCGGAGCGGTCAACGCCAACATGGCCTCTGGCGCTATCGAAGTGCTCGGCTACGAGCTGGAGGTGCTGAACGAAGCGGAAACCCCGCCGTTCCCGCTCAACGAATACTCCGATGTCGGTGAAGAAACCCGCCTGCGCTATCGTTTCATCGACCTGCGCCGCCCGGAAATGGCCGAGAAGCTCAAGTTGCGTTCGCGCATCACCAGCAGCATCCGTCGCTACCTGGACGAGAACGGCTTCCTCGACGTGGAAACGCCGATCCTCACCCGCGCTACCCCGGAAGGTGCCCGTGACTACCTGGTGCCGAGCCGCACCCACGCCGGCAGCTTCTTCGCCCTGCCGCAGTCGCCCCAGCTGTTCAAGCAGTTGCTGATGGTTGCTGGCTTCGACCGCTACTACCAGATCGCCAAGTGCTTCCGCGATGAAGACCTGCGTGCCGACCGCCAGCCGGAATTCACCCAGATCGACATCGAAACCAGCTTCCTCGACGAAGCCGACATCATGCATCTCACCGAGACCATGATCCGCAACCTGTTCAAGGAAGTGCTGGGCGTCGAGTTCGCCGAGCTGCCGCACATGACCCTGGCCGAAGCCATGCGTCGTTTCGGCTCCGACAAGCCGGACCTGCGCATTCCGATGGAGCTGGTCGACGTTGCCGATCAGCTCAAGGATGTCGACTTCAAGGTCTTCTCCGGCCCGGCCAACGATCCGAAAGGCCGCGTTGCTGCGTTGCGCGTACCGGGCGGGGCGAGCATGCCGCGCAAGCAGATCGACGACTACACCAAGTTCGTCGGCAACTACGGTGCCAAGGGCCTGGCCTACATCAAGGTCAACGAGCGCGCCAACGGCGTCGAAGGTCTGCAGTCGCCGATCGTCAAGAACATCGCCGAGCCGAACCTCAACGTGATCCTCGACCGCGTTGGCGCTGTCGACGGTGACATCGTGTTCTTCGGGGCCGACAAGGCCAAGGTGGTTTGCGATGCGCTGGGCGCGCTGCGCATCAAGCTCGGCCATGACCTGAACCTGCTGACTGCCGAGTGGGCACCGCTGTGGGTCGTCGACTTCCCGATGTTCGAAGAGAACGACGACGGCAGCCTGACCGCCATGCACCACCCGTTCACGTCGCCGAAATGCTCGGCCGAAGAGCTCGAGGCCAACCCGGCCGCGGCCCTGTCCCGCGCCTACGACCTGGTGCTCAACGGTACCGAACTGGGTGGCGGTTCGATCCGTATCCATGACAAGGGCATGCAGCAGACCGTGTTCCGCGTGCTGGGCATCAGCGAAGACGAGCAGCAGGAGAAGTTCGGCTTCCTGCTCGACGCCCTCAAGTACGGTGCACCGCCCCATGGTGGTCTGGCCTTCGGCCTCGACCGCCTGGTGATGCTGATGACCGGTGCGAGCTCGATTCGCGAAGTCATCGCCTTCCCGAAAACCCAGAGCGCTGCCTGCGTCATGACCCAGGCGCCGGGTGTAGTGGACGGCAAATCGCTGCGCGAGCTGCACATTCGCCTTCGCGAACAACCCAAGGCGGAGTAAGCGCCAAGCGGTATGCCGAGCCCAGGGAAACCTGGGCTCGTTCATTGTGAAATCTGAAAAATCTGGAGTGGAATATGGCCGGTCATTCCAAATGGGCCAACATCAAGCACCGCAAGGGACGCCAGGACGCCAAGCGCGGCAAGATCTTCACCAAGCTCATCCGTGAGCTGACCGTCGCCGCCAAGCATGGCGGGCCGATCCCGGCGGACAATCCGCGCCTGCGCCTGGCCGTCGACAAGGCTCTGACCAACAACATGTCCCGCGACGTGATCGACCGTGCCATCGCCCGCGGTGCCGGTAACAACGAAGCCGACAACGTCGTCGAGTTCAGCTACGAAGGTTATGCGCCGAGCGGTGTGGCGATCATCGTCGAAGTGATGACCGACAACCGCAACCGCACCGCCGCCGAAGTGCGCCATGCGTTCACCAAGTGTGGCGGCAACCTGGGCACCGATGGCTCGGTGGCTTACATGTTCGAACGCAGAGGGCAGATCGGTTTCGCTTCCGGCGTCGATGAAGATGCGCTGATGGAAGCAGCGCTGGAAGCCGGCGCCGATGACGTGGAAATGGGCGATGACGGCGCTGCGCTGGTCTCGACCAGCTTCACCGAGTTCCATGCGGTGAACGAAGCGCTGAACGCTGCCGGCTTCAAGGGTGAAGAGGCGGATATCGCCATGATCCCGTCGATCAGCGCACCGATCACCGATCTGGAAACCGCGCAGAAGGTATTCAAGCTGATCGATATGCTCGAAGACCTGGACGACGTACAGAACGTCTACCACAACGCCGAAGTCTCCGACGAGATCATGGAACAGCTCGGCTGATTCCTGGCTGTGGCTGAAACCGGAGGTAGCCATCGGTACCTCCGGCTGCCTACCACGCTGCAGGAGTCGACTTGCCAATGAATCGATCTCGGCCGCGACACACCTGCTTGAATGTCGTAACCGCAATCGCCCGCAAGCGGGCTCCTACGACAGGTGTCTACCCAATCCATCTGCCGCGCAGAGGC
>NZ_JBQWIF010000063.1:0-15971 GCF_052958135.1 Pseudomonas sp. SZ40
TGGCGAGGCGATTTCACCTGCGACACCGTGGGTGAATTCATAACCGCCATCGCGAGCAAGCTCGCTCCTACAGTCGGAATTGGGGGCAATCCCGGAAAGCCTGACGTGCCTCCATCCGTAGGAGCCAGCTTGCTGGCGAGGCGATTTCACCCGCGACACCGTGGGTGCATTCATAACCGCCATCGAGAGCGAGCTCGCTCCTACAGTCGGCATTGTGGGCAATCCAGCAAAGCCTGACGTGCCTACATCCGTAGGAGCCAGCTTGCTGGCGAGGCGATTTCACCTGCGACACCGTGGGTGAATTCATAACCGCCATCGCGAGCAAGCTCGCTCCTACAGTCGGCATTGTGGGCAATCCAGCAAAGCCTGACGTGCCTCCATCCGTAGGAGCCAGCTTGCTGGCGAGGCGATTTCACCCGCGACACCGGGGGTGCATTCATAACCGCCATCGCGAGCAAGCTCGCTCCTACAGTCGGAATTGGGGGCAACCCAGCAAAGCCTGACGTGCCTCCATCCGTAGGAGCCAGCTTGCTGGCGAAGCGATTTCACCCGCGACACCGTGGGTGCACTCATAACCGCCATCGCGAGCAAGCTCGCTCCTACAGTCGGAATTGGGGGCAATCCCGGAAAGCCTGAACGTGCCTCCATCCGTAGGAGCCAGCTTGCTGGCGAGGCGATTTCTTGCGCGACACCGGGGTGAATTTCGCCACCACTGTCGCGAGCGAGCATTGTTAATGCGGGGTCGTCTGAACGCTCGCTGGTGGCCACAACCGGCAATCAGATAGATCGAAATGCGATTGACGCTGTCAGACGCTGACCCGGCTGCCGCAAGGCTGCGCAGCGAAGCTGTCTGCGCAGGCTGATTCGTGCCCGGAAGATGTCGATATAAGGAGAACGGGGATGACCCGAACCGACAAGGAACATTTCATCGGGCTCGAGTGGCTGCGTTTCATACTCGGCCTGTACATCGTGGTCTTCCATACCCTGCACAATTACGCAGAACAGAAGCTGCCGATCATCAAGCAGCTCAGCGGTGTCGGCTTCTTCGCCACCAGTACGTTCTTCGTGCTGTCCGGTTTTCTGCTCGCCCACGTGTACTGCAAGCGCGGTGAGCTGCGTGAGCCGGCGGTGAGTTTCTGGAGCCGGCGTTTCGCCAACCTCTATCCACTGCACATCTTTTCCCTGCTGCTGACCATCACGGTCATCTTCATCATCAGCAACCTGGGCATCCCGCCGGACGAGACCAAGGCCACCATCCGTTTCGTGGTGTACGACACCAACGAAGACATGACCGGGATCTCGCGCACTACCCTCGAACATTTCATGGGCAACGGCGAACTGGCACTCAATACGGTGCTGCAACTGTTCATGCTGCAGGCCTGGAACCCGTTCTACCTGACCTTCAATCCGCCACTGTGGTCGATCTCCACGCTGTTCTTCTTCTACCTCACCTTTCCCTTCGTGGCCCCACGCCTGGCGCGCCTGAAGCACAAGGTGCTGTGGCTGGGCGTGCTCACCCTGATCTACATGATTCCGCCGATTCTGGTGATTCTCAATGGTGACTACGGCATGCCGTTCACCGGCATCCTGCACCGCAACCCCCTGGTGCGCCTGCCGGAGTTCCTTGCCGGCATCCTCGCCTACGGCCTGTTCCGTGACATGCGCGACGCTGGCCGCTCGCCGGGCGGCGCAGGTATCGGCCTGATGATCGTCACGGTGCTGACCTGCTTCTTCGGCGCCGCCTGGTTGGTCGAGGGCGAGCAGTACTGGTATTACCTGCTGCACAACGGCCTGCTGCTGCCGTCGCAAATGATGCTGATCTACCTGTGCGCCCTGGCGCCATCGCCGACCAGTGAGCCGGTACGCCGCTGGTCGCAACGCCTGGGTGCAGCTTCGCTGCCGCTTTTCGTGTTGCACGTGCCGGCCTTCACCCTGTTCTCACGGTCGGAGAAGGTGCTCAGCGTGGCGTCGACCGAGTGCTTCGCCAACTGGGCGCAATGCGCCGTCCAGGCTGGTGAGCAAACCCTGTCGATCGCCTTCTACCCGCTGTTCCTGCTGCTCACCGTGATCCTCTGCGTCTGGGCCCAGGAGAACGCCGTGGTGCCGACCCGCAAGCAGCTCCTCAAGTTTCTGCCTGTGAAGCGCAGCACAGCCTGAGAACCTGCCCTGCCGCGTTGAAAACAGGCTCGGTTTGCTCAGTTACAGCTCGCAACCTCCGCACCCTCGCCTGTTCTTGCGGGGGCGCCCAGCCCTTGTATGGATCCAGCTCGCGAGGTCGTGAACAGGCTCAGAGCGAAGCGGCGGGAAATTCACAGGAATCATCTGCAACGATAACGGTCGGAAGGAGATGTTCGGCCGACCGTGCCGCTGTTTCTTACTGTTTCTGGAGGGATCCGTGATCCTCAAAACCGTCAAGGCATCTGTCCGTCACAGCATGCTTCCAGCCGCGCTGTGCCTGGCCTGCACCACTTCATTGTTCAGTACTCAGGTACTGGCGTTTTCACTCGATGACGTGGCTTCGGAAGCCAAGGAATTGTTGGACAAGCCTTACGCTGCTCCAGCCGTCAACCTGCCCAGTGAGCTGCGCACCCTGCCGTTCACCGACTACCAGAAGATCAAATCGCTCGAAGACAAGTACGAATGGGCCGACAGCAAAACCCCGTTCAAACTGAGTTTCTATCACCAGGGCATGCACTTCGACAGCCCGGTGAAAATCAACGAAGTGACCGCTACCAGCGTCAAGGAAATCAAGTACGACCCTGCGCGTTTCGATTTCGGTGACCTGAAGGTCGACAAGGATGCCGTCAAGAATCTCGGCTACGCCGGTTTCCGCGTGATGTACCCGATCAACGCCAAGGGCAAGTCCGACGAGATCATGAGCCTGCTCGGCGCCAGCTATTTCCGGGTGATCGGCAAGGATCAGGTGTACGGCGCCTCGGCCCGCGGCCTGGCCATCGACACCGCACTGCCGAGTGGTGAAGAGTTTCCGTATTTCCGCGAGTTCTGGATCGAGCGCCCCAAGCCGGAAGACAAGCATCTGGTGATCTTCGCGCTGCTCGACTCGCCGCGCGCCACCGGTGCCTATCGCTTCATCCTGCGCCCGGGCAAGGACTCGGTGGTCGACGTGCAGTCGCGAGTATTCCTGCGTGACAACGTCAACAAGCTGGGCATCGCCCCGCTCACCAGCATGTTCCTGTACGGCTCCAGCCAACGCTCCAGCAAACCCAACTACCGCCCTGCCCTGCACGACTCCAATGGCCTGGCGATCCATACCGGTAACGACGAGCACATCTGGCGCCCGCTGAACAACCCGCAGAATCTTGCAGTGAGCACCTTCGAAGTGGAGAACCCGAGAGGCTTCGGGCTGCTCCAGCGGGGTCGCGACTTCGCTCAATACGAAGACCTGGAAGACCGCTACGAGCAGCGTCCAAGCGCGTGGATCGAACCCAAGGGCGAATGGGGCAAGGGCAAGGTCGAGCTGGTGGAAATCCCCACCCCGGACGAAACCAACGACAACATCGTGGCGTTCTGGACACCTGACGAGCAGCCCAAACCGGGCGAACCGATGGAGTTCGATTACCGCATGCACTGGACCAAGGACGAACGCGCCCAACTTGGTGCGGAAACCGCCTGGGTCAAGCAGACCATGCGCAGTGCCGGCGAAGTCAAGCAGCCCAATCTGACCCGCAAGCTGGATGGCAGCATCGCCCTGCTGGTGGACTTCGAAGGCCCGGCACTGGCCAAACTCAAGTCCGATGCGGCGGTAACGTCCAACTTCAGCGTCAATGACAACGCCGAGTTGCTGGACAACGGCCTGCAGTACAACCCGTCCACTAAGGGCTGGCGCCTGACGCTGCGATTCAAGGTCAAGGACCCCAAGAAAGCCGTGGAAATGCGCGCGGCTCTGGTCGAGGGTGACAAGACCCTCAGCGAAACCTGGAGCTATCAACTGCCACCCAATACGGTTACCGCCCCATGAAAACCACCGAGCAGTCCGCCCTGGACGAGTACCTGGACAGCCTGCCGCTGAGTGCAACCGAGCGTGAAGCACTGGCCGACTGCCGTGACTTCACCGAACTGCACGGCCGCCTCGGCGGCGCGCAGGCCGCGAGTGCCGAAGAGGCCGTCCACAAGTCGGCTGCCCGACGTATCGAACTGGGCGCCGGAGAACCACTGGAATCCACCGGCCTGCTGTCGCTGGATGCCGCCGGCCGACCGGTTCTGCGGGCAGCCCCGCCCCTCAACCGCACCAAGATGACACCCGAGCCGTGGCGCACCAACCTGCTGACCCGTGGCTTGCGCGCCCTGTTCGGCAAGAGCAACCCGCCCCGCCCGCCCAAACGCGAACTCGAGCCAGCACGCTGGCGCCGGGTCGGCTCGCTGCGTCGCTACGTATTGCTGCTGCTGATGCTGGGCCAGACCGCCGTCGCTACCTGGTACATGAACAGCATCCTGCCCTATCAGGGCTGGGCGCTGATCAACCTGCAGGAAGTCATGGAGCAAGGCTGGCAGGAAAGCCTGCTGCAGGTACTGCCCTATGTGGTGCAGGGCAGTATTCTGGCCCTGTTCTCGCTGTTGTTCTGTTGGGTGTCGGCGGGTTTCTGGACGGCGCTGATGGGCTTTTGGGAATTGCTGCGTGGTTATGACCGCTACGGTATTTCCGGAAGCAGTGCCGGTGACGAGCCGATCGATGCCAAGGCGCGTACCGCGATCATCATGCCGATCTGCAACGAGGACGTGCCTCGCGTCTTCGCCGGCCTGCGCGCCACCTACGAGTCGGTGAAGGCCTCCGGCGAGCTCGACCAGTTCGACTTCTTCGTGCTCAGCGATACCGGCGACGCCGACATCGCCGTGGCCGAGCAGCGTGCCTGGCTGGAGCTGTGCCAGGAGACCAAGGGTTTCGGCAATATCTTCTACCGCCGTCGCCGCCGCCGCGTGAAGCGCAAGAGCGGCAACATCGACGACTTCTGCCGTCGCTGGGGCGGCGATTATCGCTACATGATCGTGCTCGATGCCGACAGCGTGATGAGCGGCGAATGCCTGACCAAACTGGTTCGGCTGATGGAGGCCAATCCCCAGGCCGGCATCATCCAGAGCTCGCCCAAGGCGGCGGGCATGAATACCCTGTACGCGCGCCTGCAGCAGTTCGCCACGCGCGCCTACGGCCCGCTGTTCACTGCCGGCCTGCACTACTGGCAGCTGGGTGAATCCCACTACTGGGGCCACAACGCGATCATCCGCATGCAGCCATTCATCGAGCACTGCGCCCTGGCTCCGCTGCCGGGCACAGGCTCGTTCGCTGGCGCGATCATGTCCCACGACTTCGTCGAAGCGTCGCTGATGCGACGTGCAGGCTGGGGGGTGTGGATCGCCTACGACCTGGAAGGCAGCTACGAAGAGTTACCACCGAACCTGATCGACGAGTTGCAGCGCGACCGTCGCTGGTGCCACGGCAACCTGATGAACTTCCGTCTGTTTCTGGTCAAGGGCATGCACCCGGTGCACCGTGCGGTGTTCCTGACCGGGGTGATGTCCTACCTGTCGGCACCGCTGTGGTTCATGTTCCTGCTGCTCTCCACTGCCCTGCTGGCCATTCACACGCTGATGGAGCCGCAGTACTTCCTGGTACCTGGTCAGTTGTTCCCGGTGTGGCCAAGGTGGAACCCGGAAAAAGCCATCGCACTGTTCTCCACCACCCTGACCCTGCTGTTCCTGCCCAAGCTGCTGGCCGTGATCCTCATCTGGATCAAGGGCGCCAAAGCTTACGGCGGTGCGTTCAAGGCGACCCTGAGCATGCTGCTGGAGATGCTCTTCTCGGTGCTGCTGGCACCGGTGCGCATGCTGTTCCACACCATGTTCGTCAGCGCCGCGTTCCTGGGCTGGTCCGCCACCTGGAACTCACCGCAGCGTGACAACGGCATCACCACCTGGGGCGACGCCGTACGCCGCCATGGCTGGCAGGCCCTGCTGGGCGTGGGCTGGACAGCGGGCGTGGCGTGGCTCGATCCGAACTTCCTGTGGTGGCTGTCGCCGATCGTGGTGTCGCTGATGCTGTCGATTCCGGTGTCGGTGTTCTCCAGCCGCCTGAGCCTGGGGCTGCGCAGCAAGAAGGGCAACCTGTTCCTGATTCCCGAGGAGTCCAACCCGCCTCAGGAGCTGCTCTCCACCTATGCCTATACCCGGCATAATCGCGAGCATGCCATGGAAAACGGTTTCATCGAAGCCGTGCTGCGCCCCTTCCCCAATGCGCTGGCATGCGCCATGGCCACGGCTCGTCACGGCAACGCCGCGCTGATCGAACAGGCACGGCAACGTGCCCTCGGTGAAGCACTGGAACTGGGCCCCAAAAAGCTCGACGGCAAGAGCAAGCTGGCATTGCTCAGTGACCCGGTACTGCTCGCTCGCCTGCATGCGCAGTTGTGGCAGCAGGCCGAGCAGCACCCGCTGTGGCGCCACGCTTACAACCAGAGCACGCCCACCCAGGCGGATCGCGGCAACCTGGCGCTCAAGCTGCCCGAGGTTGGCGTAACCGCTCCTCTGGTCAACTGAGCGCAGGCATCCGCCACGCGCGCAACCAGCCCAGGCTGGCACGGGTATCGCCCTCTTCGGGGCGGTACTCGGCGCCCAGCCAGCCGCGGTACCCTCCCGTCTCCAGCGCCTGCCGCACCCTAGCGAAATCGACATCCCCACTGCCCGGCGCACCGCGCCCCGGACAGTCGGCGAATTGCACATGGCCGATTCGGCCAACCAGTGCTTCGACGGCCACCAGCGGATCGATACCCTGTCGCGCCATGTGATAGATATCCAGCTGAGCGCGGAAATTGCCGTGGTCGACCCGCTCCAGCAGTGCTTGCAGGTGTTCCGGCGTGTTGACCAGAAACCCCGGCATGTCGATGGGGTTGATCGCCTCGCTGACCACGCCGATCCCCAGCGTCTGGAACGCCTCTGACGCCTTGCGGATGTTGTTGCTCAAGGTAGTCAGCGCCTGCTCCCGCTCGAGCCCTGCGGCCAGCCGTCCGGACAGGACGTTGATGGACTGCGGTCGAACCATGGCGGCGTAGGTCAGCGCCTCCTGCAACGCTTCGTCGAACGCCGCCTGACGTGCAGGCACCGCCGCCAGCCCAGGCCCGCCAGCCATGAAGTCGCCAGCCGGAAAATTCATCAGCGCCAGCGGCATGCCCGCCCGTGCCAGTTCGTCCTTCAAGCGAAGCGCTGGGACTTCGTAGGGGAACTGGATTTCCACGCCCTCGAAACCCGCCGCAGCGGCGGCGACGATACGCTCGAGCAACGGCCGCTCGGTGAACAGCATCGTCAGGTTGGCGGATAGTTTCATGCACGACTCCAGACTGGTGCCAGCCGATGCACCGACCGGCCTCGAAATGAATGAACCAGCTCGCCACATAGCGGCGCTGGCGGCGATGAATCAGATGTGACAACGCAATCTGCAGCGCTTACAGACCATCCTTCTCGAGATGATCGAGATCTACCGGATCGCCACTGTGGGCACCCAGACGCTGGCGGATATCCTCGAACATCCGGTCGAACTCTTCATGCTCGTGACTGATCAGCACCACGCTGGTCGGCAAACCATGCTTGTGAGCCAGGCGGCTGACCACACTGGCGAAGTTGAAGGCGGTGTCACGGTGCAGCTCGAACGACTCGTCGAAAGCCGCTCCAGCGATTTCACCCTTGAGGGACATGTGCAGCATTGGCCCTTCGGCCGCATCCTGACGCACGTCGTAATGCAGGTCGATGGCATAGGTGGGTATCTCACCTACCGCCAGGCTGTTGCCGCGAAATAAATGGCCGGGCTCGAACATAAGTGGTCTCCTGAGCTGAAGGATTGCCGGAAACGTCAATCCGCTTCCGGGCTCCTGAGCATAGACACCTGGCCTCAGAGATGATCCCAGCCACCTTGCGAACCAAATAAGTGCATGAAAAGCACCAAAATGAATCACTAAAGCCGCTTTATCCGTCTTCGAAAACACCATTCCAGAGCGATTGAAACGCGCGTTCGAAGTCGACGCTACTTTTCGGCGCGCTCCTGCACCAGAACCCAGGGCGCAACGACCACAGCCCAAAGCGACGGATCACGGGTGAGCAGATCCTCGGCGCGTACATCGTTCAACAGCGCGACGCGCCCCGAATCCAGCCAGGCAGCGACGTCGTCGCGACGATTTTCGGCAACCGCCTCGGCCACCGCGATCAGGTCCTCATCGCTGTCGACCCACAGCAGCGAGCCGCGCGCGAAGAACGGTTGCAGCTCCTGCCAACGGATGGGGGCGGTTTCGCCGAGCAATTTGGCATAGAGGGTGCTTGGTTGTTCGTTCATGGCAGGTTCCATCGTGAAGGGTCGTATTTCTGACGGCCGCCATGATAACGACGGGCGACTGACAGGCAAGCCGTGTCAACCACCCGTCAGTCAGGAATCCGCCGTTTTTCTATACATTTCTTGCAATTACGCGACATTCCTACTCTTCTTCCTCGACTGCCGACTTTCCAAGGCGCAAATCAGCGCTCTACACTGTATCGGTACAGTTGCCGGGGGTATGGCCGGAAAAGTCGACTCCGGTTCTGCTGCTTTGGCTGCCAGAACTACAACAATGAACACAACGAGTGGAGCACTAATGAACAACGCTACTAAGCAGATTTCCAAGCTGTTCGCCGCTATGGCCCTGGCTGGCGCTGCCAGCTACTCGGTCGCCGCAGACACCATCAAGATCGCCATGGCTGGCCCGGTGACCGGTGCTGTTGCCCAGTACGGCGAGATGCAGTTCATCGGTGCCAAGATGGCCATCGAACAGATCAACAAGGCCGGTGGCGTCAACGGTGCTCAGCTCGAAGGCGTGGTCTACGACGACGCCTGCGATCCCAAGCAAGCCGTGGCGGTTGCCAACAAGATCGTCAACGATGGCGCCAAGTTCGTCGTTGGCCACCTGTGCTCCAGCTCCACTCAGCCGGCTTCGGACATTTACGAAGACGAAGGCATTCTGATGATCACCCCGGCCGCTACCAGCCCGGAAATCACCGCCCGTGGCTATGAGCTGATCTTCCGCACTATCGGCCTGGACAGCCTCCAGGGCCCGACCGCTGGCAACTTCATTGCCGACAAGATCAAGCCGAAGAACGTTGCCGTCATCCATGACAAGCAGCAGTACGGTGAAGGCATCGCCAGTGCGGTCAAGCAGACCCTGGAATCCAAAGGCGTGAAAGTCGGCGTGTTCGAAGGCATCAATGCCGGCGACAAGGACTTCTCCTCGCTGATCGCCAAGCTCAAGCAACAGGGCGTTGATTTCGTCTACTACGGCGGCTACCACCCAGAGCTGGGCCTGCTGCTGCGTCAGTCCAAGGAAAAAGGCCTCGACGTTCGCTTCATGGGTCCGGAAGGCGTAGGCAACAAGGAAATCTCGGCCATCGCTGGCCCGGCTTCCGAAGGCATGCTGGTCACCCTGCCGCAATCCTTCGACCAGGATCCGAAGAACAAGGCGCTGGTTGATGCGTTCAAGGCCAAGAACGAAGACCCAACCGGTCCATTCGTGTTCCCGGCCTACGCTGCCGTTCAGGTCATTGCCGGTGGTATCGAGAAAGCCGGCAGCACCGACACCGCCGAAGTAGCGGCCGCCCTGCGCGCCAACACCTTCGACACCCCGACCGGCACCCTTGGCTTCGACGAAAAGGGTGACCTGAAGGACTTCAACTTCGTGGTTTACGAATGGCACCAGGACGGCACCAAGTCCGAAGCCAAGTAAGCCCCCCCGCCTGAGCCTAAAGCCCACTGCACACGCAGTGGGCTTTGTTTATTGAAAGAATTCCGGTTTCGCGCTGCGCCACAAGCGCTGCCGTGCGCGACGACCCAGGAGTTAGGCAATGCCTGATCTTTATCACTACCTGCAACAGCTGCTCAACGGTCTTACCGTCGGCAGTACCTATGCCCTGATCGCCATCGGCTACACGATGGTCTACGGCATCATCGGCATGATCAACTTCGCCCATGGCGAGGTGTACATGATCGGTTCCTACGTCGCCTTCATCGCCATCACGCTGCTGGCCATGATGGGACTCGACAGCCTGCCCCTGATCATGATCTGCGCCTTCGCGGCGAGCATCATCGTCACCAGTGCTTTCGGTTACAGCATCGAACGGGTTGCCTACCGGCCGCTACGCGGCGGTAACCGGCTGATCCCGCTGATTTCCGCGATCGGCATGTCGATCTTCCTGCAGAACGCCGTCATGCTTTCCCAGGACTCGAAAGACAAGGCCATCACCAACCCGCTGCCGGGCAACTTCATCTTTGGCGAAAGCGCCATGAATGGCGTGGTGATCTCTTATATGCAGGTGCTGATCTTCGTGGTCACCTTCCTGACCATGATCGGCCTCACCCTGTTCATCTCCCGCTCCCGCCTGGGCCGCGCCTGCCGCGCCTGTGCCGAGGACCTGAAGATGGCCAACCTGCTGGGTATCAACACCAACAACATCATCGCCCTGACCTTCGTCATCGGCGCCGCACTGGCAGCGGTCGCCGCCGTGCTGCTGGGCATGCAATACGGCGTGATCAACCCGCACCTGGGCTTCCTCGCCGGCATCAAGGCGTTCACTGCCGCAGTACTCGGCGGCATCGGCAGCATCCCGGGCGCCGTGCTTGGCGGCCTGGTGCTGGGCGTTGCCGAAGCCTTCGGCGCCGATATCTTCGGTGATCAGTACAAGGATGTCGTCGCCTTCAGCCTGCTGGTACTGGTACTGCTGTTCCGCCCGACCGGTATCCTCGGCCGTCCGGAGGTTGAAAAGGTATGAGCAAGAACCTCAAGACCGCCCTGTTCAGCAGCATCCTTCTGCTGCTGATCTCCTACCCGATCCTCGGCCTCAAGCTCAGCGTCGTCGGCATCAGCCTGCAGGTGAGCGGCGCCAGCGCCAAGACCCTGTGGACTATCGGCATCGCCGCTGCGCTGCTGTTCGTCTGGCATCTGGTGCTGCGTGATCGCCTGCTCGGCGGTGACAGGCTCAAAGGTGTTCTGCCGGCCGTGCCGCAGAACCTGAAGGACTCGCTGACCCTGCCCAGCGTGCAGCGCTGGATCATGCTGGCGCTGTTCGTGGTGGCGTTGGCCTGGCCGTTCTTCGGCTCCCGCGCGGCGGTGGACATCGCCACGCTGATCCTCATCTACGTGATGCTGGGCATCGGCCTGAACATCGTGGTCGGGCTCGCCGGGCTGCTCGACCTGGGTTACGTCGGCTTCTACGCGGTGGGTGCCTACACCTATGCGCTGCTCGCCGAGTACGCAGGCTTCGGTTTCTGGACGGCATTGCCGATAGCCGGGCTGATGGCGGCCACCTTCGGCTGCTTGCTGGGCTTCCCGGTACTCAGGCTACGCGGTGACTATCTGGCCATCGTGACCCTGGGTTTCGGTGAGATCATCCGCATCATGCTGCGCAACCTCACCGACATCACCGGCGGCCCGAACGGCATCAGCTCGATTCCCAAGCCGGAACTGTTCGGCCTGTCGCTGGATCGTCGCGCACCGGATGGTGGCCAGACCCTGCATGACTTCCTCGGCATCGCCTACAACTCCACGTACAAGGTGATCTTCCTCTACCTGATCGCCCTGCTTCTGGTGCTGCTGGCCATCTTCGTGATCAACCGCCTGATGCGCATGCCGATCGGCCGCGCCTGGGAAGCCTTGCGCGAAGATGAAATCGCCTGCCGTGCCCTGGGCCTCAACCCGACCACGGTCAAGCTCTCGGCCTTCACCATCGGCGCCAGCTTCGCCGGTTTCGCCGGCAGCTTCTTCGCCGCCCGCCAGGGGCTGGTGACGCCGGAGTCGTTCACCTTCATCGAGTCGGCGATGATCCTCGCCATCGTCGTGCTGGGTGGCATGGGCTCGCAGCTCGGCATCATATTCGCGGCCATCGTGATGACCCTGTTGCAGGAGATGCGCGACTTCAACGAGTACCGCATGCTGATATTCGGTCTGACCATGATCGTGATGATGATCTGGCGTCCGCAGGGCCTCATGCCCATGCAGCGCCCACACCTGGAGTTGAAACAACGATGAGCCGCCCGATTCTAGAAGTGAGCGGCCTGTCCATGCGTTTTGGCGGCCTGCTGGCCGTCAACGGGGTCAGCCTCTCGGTCAATGAAAAACAGGTTGTGTCGATGATCGGCCCGAACGGTGCCGGCAAGACCACGGTGTTCAACTGCCTGACCGGTTTCTACAAACCGACCTCGGGCAGCATCCGCCTCAACGGCGAACAGATCGAAGGCCTGCCGGGCCACAAGATCGCTCGCAAGGGTGTGGTGCGTACCTTCCAGAACGTTCGCCTGTTCAAGGAAATGACCGCGGTGGAAAACCTGCTGGTCGCCCAGCACCGCCACATCAACACCAACTTCCTCTCCGGCCTGTTCAAGACCCCGGCGTTTCGCCGCAGTGAGCGCGAGGCCATGGATTACGCGGCGCATTGGCTGGAACAGGTCAACCTGACCGAATTCGCCAACCGCACCGCCGGTACCCTGGCCTACGGCCAGCAGCGCCGCCTGGAGATCGCCCGCTGCATGATGACCCGACCGAGCATCCTCATGCTCGACGAGCCGGCCGCTGGCCTCAACCCACGGGAAACCGACGACCTGAAAGCGCTGATCGGCGTGCTGCGTGACGAGCACAACGTGACCGTGCTGCTGATCGAACACGACATGAAGCTGGTCATGAGCATTTCCGACCATATCTTCGTGATCAACCAGGGCACCCCCCTGGCCGACGGCACGCCGGAGCAGATCCGCGACAATCCGGACGTGATCAAAGCCTACCTGGGGGAAGCGTAAATGCTGTATTTCGACAACGTTTCCACCTTCTACGGCAAGATCCAGGCGCTGCACGGCGTCAGTGTGGAAGTGCGCCAGGGTGAGATCGTGACCCTGATCGGTGCCAACGGCGCCGGCAAATCCACCCTGCTGATGACCCTTTGCGGCACTCCCCAGGCCACCAGCGGCAGCATCCGTTATCAGGGTGAAGAACTGGTCGGCATGGAAACCCCGCTGATCATGCGCAAGAGCATCGCCGTGGTGCCGGAAGGCCGCCGCGTGTTCGCGCGCCTGACCGTCGAGGAGAACCTCGCCATGGGCGGCTTCTTCGGCAGCAAGGCGGAGAATCAGGAGCAACTGGACAAGGTGCTGCACCTGTTCCCGCGCCTCAAGGAACGCCTTGTACAGCGCGCCGGCACCATGTCCGGTGGCGAACAGCAGATGCTCGCCATCGGCCGTGCGCTGATGAGCAAGCCCAAGCTGCTGCTGCTCGACGAGCCGTCTCTGGGCCTGGCACCGATCATCATCCAGCAGATCTTCGACATCATCGAACAGCTGCGCAAGGACGGTGTGACCGTGTTCCTGGTCGAGCAGAACGCCAACCAGGCGCTCAAGCTGGCCGACCGTGGCTACGTACTGGAAAACGGCCGGATCGTCATGCAAGGCAGTGGTCATGATCTGTTGAACGATCCGAAGGTGCGTGACGCCTACCTGGGCGGCTAACAGGCTTTCGGAAACGATCCACGTTTTCGACACCCTGCTTGTCTTGCCGATGCCCTGCGGCCGCAATGGCCGCCGGGCAGATTTACCCTGAACGATGCCAGCGGCACTCCAGTCCCAATACTGAACGGACGAAAACAGGAGTAGCCCCCATGCTGAAGTTCCTCGGCAGCACCATCGGTATCATCTTCCTTATCGGCCTGCTGGTCGTGATCGGCATTTTCTCGCTGATTTTCTGATCGGTAGAACCTGCGAGCCGGGCGCCCTGCCCGGCTTTGTTCATGCCACGCGCATGACACGCCTCACGGCGGTACAATGGGCATCTACTCGCTGACGATGTCCTGCCATGACCGAACCCTTACGCCTCTCCAAACGCCTGATCGAACTGACCGGCTGCTCGCGCCGCGAGGCCGAACTGTATATCGAAGGCGGCTGGGTCACGGTCGACGGCGAGGTGGTCGACGAACCTCAGCGCAAGGTGACCGACGAAGCGGTGGCGCTGCTCCCGGATGCCGTCGCTGAACCTCTGGTACCGGTCACCCTGCTGCTGCACATCCCCAGCGGGCGCTTTCCCGAACGTGCAGCCGAAGAAATCGGCCCGGACAGCCGCTGGCCGGAAGACCGCTCCGAGCAGCGCACGCTGAAGGGTCACTTCACCAACCTGACGCCCTGTATCCCCCTGCAAGCGGGCGCCGACGGTCTGCATGTGCTGACTCAGGACTGGCGTATCGAGCGCAAGCTCAAGGACGACCTGAGCAAGCTGGAGCAGGAATACGTGGTCGAGGTCAGCGGTGAATTGTCGGATCGAGACCTCAAGCGACTCAATCACGGCCTGGTGTTCAACGGCACGCCGCTGGCGCCCTGCAAGGTCAGCTGGCAAAACGAGACCCGCCTGCGTTTCGCCCTGAAGAACCCACTGCCGGGTCAGTTGGTGTTCATGTGCAACAGCGTTGGCCTCAAGGTACTGGGCATGAAGCGCATCCGCATCGGCGCGGTACCGATGTCCAAGGTGCAACCGGGGCAGTGGCGCTATCTGGGCGCCAAAGAACGTTTCTAGGGACCTGTCGACGCCAGCTAGCGCGGCGTCGCAATCGGCTCCCAACCACTATTTTCCGGCCTCGCCATCTGGCGCGGGCCTCTCCAATCAGGAATCTTCATGCTCAATAATGATGTGCTGCGCAGCCTGCGCTACATGCTCGACGTCAGCGATGCACAACTGGCCGAGATCGTTCAGTTGGGTGGCAAAACGGTAACCGCTGAAGAAATCGCGGCGGTACTGAAGAAGGATGACGAGCCGGGCTATCAGGATTGCAGCGACGATCTGCTGGCCCATGCCCTCGATGGCCTGGTGTACTTCAAACGTGGCAAGGATGACAGCCGCCCCGCTCCGGCTCTGGAGCTGCCAGTCAGCAACAATCAGGTGCTGAAGAAGCTTCGCGTGGCTTTCGAGCTCAAGGAAGACGACGTGCATGCCATCATGCGCAGCGTCGATTTCCCCGTATCGAAACCGGAAATGAGCGCGCTGTTCCGCAAGCAGGGCACCAGTAACTATCGCGTCTGTGGCGATCAGTTCCTGCGCAACTTTCTCAAGGGCCTGACCCAGCGCCTGCGTGACTGACAGCCCATGAGCTACCAGGTTTCGCCCATCGGTCATGTGCGCTCCTGCTTCAAGGAGAAGTTCGCCATACCGCGCCAGCCGCAGCTGGCACCCGCTGCACGCGGCGTGCTCGAGCTGTGCCCGCCGTTCGATCAGGGCGATGCAGTGCAGGGCCTGGAGCAGGTCAGCCATGTCTGGCTGCTGTTTCTCTTCCACCAGGCGCTGGAAGACAAGCCCAGGCTCAAGGTGCGCCCTCCACGTTTGGGCGGCAACCGTGCAATCGGCGTGTTCGCGACCCGGGCGACCCATCGCCCCAACGGGATCGGTCAATCGGTGGTACGCCTGGATCGGGTCGAGAGCGGACGCCTGTGGTTGTCGGGCATCGACCTGCTCGACGGCACCCCGGTGCTCGACGTCAAACCCTACGTGCCCTATGCCGACTGCGTGCCCGATGCCCACAACCATATCGCTACGCACGCTCCCGTGCGGATCGAGGTGCAATGGCAGGACAGCGCATTGGCCCAGGCCCACGAACACGGCCTGCGCCTCGACGAGCCACTGGTCGAGCTGATCGAACAGTGCCTGGCGCAGGACCCGCGCCCCGCCTACCAGCAACCCCAGCCGGAGCGCCGCTACGGCGTGCGCCTGTGGGATGTCGAGGTCCATTGGCACTACCCACAACCCGGCTGCATTCGCGTGCTGGATGTCACCCTGCCGTAGGCGGACAGCCCGATCCGGTTGGTGGGCTGAAGCCCACCCTACACCAGTCCTGCGGCGAGGACGCCAAGCGCGCGCGAGCGGTAGGGTGGGCTTTAGCCCACCAAATCGAACCCTGGTTAAGCCACCGCCTGCCGCGCGACCTTC
>NZ_JBQWIF010000064.1:0-15512 GCF_052958135.1 Pseudomonas sp. SZ40
CAGACGCGGGTCAGAGCAGCGGTCAGAGTGGTTTTACCGTGGTCGACGTGGCCAATGGTGCCAACGTTGACGTGCGGTTTGTTACGTTCGAATTTTTCTTTAGCCACGACAATTAACTCCTAGCTTAAAGGGGCTGAATCAGCCTTGTTTTTTGGTTACAGACTCGACGATATGCGACGGAGCTGTGTTGTATTTCTTGAATTCCATGGAGTAGCTTGCGCGACCCTGAGACATGGAACGGACGTCGGTTGCGTAACCGAACATCTCACCCAGCGGAACTTCAGCACGGATCACCTTACCGGAGATCGTGTCTTCCATACCCAGGATCATGCCGCGACGGCGGTTGAGGTCGCCCATCACGTCACCCATGTAATCTTCAGGGGTAACAACTTCTACCGCCATGATCGGCTCGAGCAACTCACCACCGCCCTTCTGGGCCAGCTGCTTGGTCGCCATGGAAGCCGCCACCTTGAACGCCATCTCGTTGGAGTCGACGTCGTGGTAGGAACCATCGAACACGGTAGCCTTCAGGCCGATCAGCGGATAGCCGGCGACAACGCCGTTCTTCATCTGCTCTTCGATACCTTTCTGGATAGCCGGGATGTATTCCTTCGGAACCACACCACCCACAACCTCGTTCACGAATTGCAGACCTTCCTGACCTTCGTCAGCAGGAGCAAAACGGATCCAGCAATGGCCGAACTGGCCACGACCACCGGACTGACGCACGAACTTGCCTTCGATTTCGCAATTCTTCGTGATGCGCTCACGATAGGAAACCTGAGGCTTGCCGATGTTGGCTTCGACGTTGAACTCGCGGCGCATACGGTCGACCAGGATGTCCAGGTGCAACTCGCCCATGCCGGAGATGATCGTCTGACCAGTCTCTTCGTCGGTCTTGACGCGGAAAGATGGGTCTTCCTGAGCGAGCTTGCCCAGAGCGATACCCATTTTTTCCTGGTCGTCCTTGGTCTTGGGCTCTACGGCAACCGAAATAACCGGCTCCGGGAAGTCCATACGAACGAGGATGATTGGCTTGTCAGCGTTGCACAGAGTCTCACCAGTGGTGACGTCCTTCATGCCGATCAGAGCAGCGATGTCGCCAGCGCGCACTTCTTTGATCTCTTCGCGGGCGTTTGCGTGCATCTGCACCATACGACCCACACGCTCTTTCTTGCCCTTGACCGAGTTGATCACGCCGTCGCCGGAGGCCAACACGCCCGAGTAAACGCGGACGAAGGTCAGAGTACCCACGAATGGGTCGGTAGCGATCTTGAACGCCAGAGCCGAGAACGGCTCGCTGTCATCGGCGTGACGCTCCATTTCCTCTTCCTCGTTATCAGGGTTGGAGCCCTTGATAGCAGGAATGTCGGTAGGAGCCGGCAGGAAGTCGATGACGGCGTCGAGAACCAGGGGAACGCCCTTGTTCTTGAAGGAAGAACCGCAAACGGCCAGAACGATCTCACCAGCGATGGTGCGCTGACGCAGAGCGAGCTTGATTTCGTCGTTGGTGAGTTCTTCACCTTCGAGGTACTTGTTCATCAGCTCTTCGTTGGCTTCGGCCGCAGCCTCGACCATGTTGCCGCGCCATTTTTCGGCGTCTGCCAGCAACTCGGCAGGGATTTCCTTGCGAACAGGAACCATACCCTTGTCGGAATCGTTCCAGTACACAGCTTGCATGTTGATCAGGTCGATCTGGCCCTGGAAGTTGTCTTCCGAACCGATAGCCAGCTGGATCGGCACCGGAGTGTGACCCAGACGCTGCTTGATCTGACCGATGACACGCAGGAAGTCAGCACCGGCACGGTCCATCTTGTTTACGTAAACAAGACGCGGAACGCCGTACTTGTTGGCTTGGCGCCATACGGTTTCCGACTGAGGCTCAACGCCCGAGGTACCGCAGAACACAACGACCGCGCCGTCGAGTACGCGCAGGGAACGCTCAACTTCAATGGTGAAGTCTACGTGCCCCGGGGTGTCGATGACGTTGAAACGGTGCTCGTCCTTGTACTGCTTCTCGGAGCCTTTCCAGAAGGCGGTGATAGCAGCGGAAGTAATGGTAATACCACGCTCCTGCTCCTGCACCATCCAGTCCGTGGTCGCGGCGCCATCATGCACCTCGCCCATTTTGTGGCTTTTGCCGGTGTAAAAAAGGACGCGCTCGGTGGTAGTGGTTTTACCAGCATCCACGTGAGCCACGATACCGATGTTACGGTAGCGATTAATCGGTGTAGTACGAGCCATAAAGCCCTCGCAAATTGAGTGACGCTAAAATTAGAAGCGGTAGTGCGAGAAAGCCTTGTTGGCTTCAGCCATACGGTGCACGTCTTCACGCTTCTTAACTGCAGCACCTTTGCCTTCTGCAGCATCCAACAGTTCACCTGCCAAGCGCAGGGCCATGGATTTCTCGCCGCGCTTACGGGCGAAATCCACCAACCAGCGCATGGCCAGGGCGTTACGACGGGACGGACGAACTTCGACCGGAACCTGGTAAGTAGCACCGCCTACACGGCGCGACTTCACTTCGACCAGCGGAGCGATGGCGTCGAGAGCTTTCTCGAAGATTTCCAGGGGATCGCTGTTCTTACGCTCTTTAACCTTGTCCAGGGCGCCATAAACGATACGCTCGGCAACGGCTTTCTTGCCGCTTTCCATCACGTGGTTCATGAACTTGGCCAGGATTTGGCTTCCGTATTTTGGATCGTCAAGCACTTCGCGCTTGGCTGCTACACGACGTCTTGGCATTTGATAAGCCCTCAAACGGTCTTCAGGTTAGCCCGGAACTGTAACCATCTGGTTACGCCCGACCTTACTCTTATCGACTCAATAAAATTAGAAACTGCATTCAGTACCGACGGCCGATCACTTCGGACGCTTGGTACCGTACTTCGAACGACCCTGGTTACGGCCTTTGACACCCGAGGTGTCCAGCGAGCCGCGAACGGTGTGATAACGCACACCTGGCAAGTCTTTTACACGACCGCCACGGATCAGCACGACGCTGTGCTCTTGCAGGTTGTGGCCTTCACCACCGATGTACGAGGAAACCTCGAAACCGTTGGTCAGGCGAACACGGCAAACTTTACGCAGTGCCGAGTTAGGTTTTTTCGGCGTGGTGGTATACACGCGAGTGCATACGCCACGACGCTGGGGGCAGTTCTGCAGCGCAGGTACGTCGGATTTCTCGACGATACGCTTGCGCGGCTGACGCACCAGCTGGTTGATAGTTGCCATCTACTAGCTCCACTGTCCGTCTTTCGACGCTATTTATTTACACCATAAATAAATGGCAGGGCTTATGCCCTGCCATATTTAGGGGTGCATGAGTCTAAAGAGACTAGCCCCCCCAGTCAAGACACGAGCCCCAACCGCCAGGCGGCCGGGGCACGTTCTCAATTTTCGCTGGAGTTCAACGCTTCGGTCAGCGCTGCTTCCACTTCGCTCGCGCTCACACGCACAGGCTTGTCAGCCTCGCGACGACGTTTGCGCTCGCTGTGGTAAGCAAGGCCAGTACCAGCCGGGATCAGACGACCCACGACCACGTTTTCCTTCAGGCCACGCAGGAAGTCGCGCTTGCCAGTAACCGCTGCCTCGGTGAGAACGCGAGTGGTTTCCTGGAAGGATGCCGCCGAGATGAACGACTCGGTGGACAGCGACGCCTTGGTGATACCCAGCAGAACGCGAGTGTACTTGGCGATGAACTTGTCTTCTTCGGCCAGGCGCTCGTTCTCACCCAGAACCTGAGTGAGTTCCATCTGGTCGCCTTTGATGAAGGTGGAATCACCCGACTCGGCGATCTCGACCTTGCGCAGCATCTGGCGCAGGATGGTTTCGATGTGCTTGTCGTTGATCTTCACGCCTTGCAGACGGTAAACGTCCTGGATTTCGTTGACGATGTACTTGGCCAGCGCGCTCACACCCAGCAGACGCAGGATGTCGTGCGGATCGCTCGGACCGTCGGAGATGACTTCACCCTTGTTGACCTGCTCACCTTCGAACACGTTCAGGTGGCGCCATTTCGGGATCAGCTCTTCGTACGGATCGCTGCCATCGGTCGGCGTGATGACCAGACGGCGCTTGCCCTTGGTCTCCTTGCCGAACGCGATGGTGCCGCTGATTTCAGCCAGAATCGAGGCTTCTTTCGGACGACGCGCTTCGAACAGGTCGGCAACGCGCGGCAGACCACCGGTGATGTCACGGGTCTTCGACGTTTCCTGCGGGATACGGGCGATAACGTCACCGACCGCAACCTGCGCACCGTCGGCAACACCGACCAGGGCGTTGGCGGGCAGGAAGTACTGCGCCGGCACGTCAGTACCTGGCAGCATCAGATCCTTGCCACTTGCATCGACCAGTTTAACGGCCGGACGGATGTCCTTGCCGGCAGCCGGACGGTCCTTGGCATCGAGCACTTCGATGTTGGTCAGACCGGTCAGTTCGTCGGTCTGACGCTTGATGGTGATACCTTCCTCCATACCCACGAAGGTGACGGTACCTTTCATCTCGGTAACGATCGGGTGGGTGTGCGGGTCCCACTTGGCGACGATGGCGCCAGCGTCGACCTTGTCACCTTCCTTGACGGAGATGACCGCACCGTAAGGCAGCTTGTAGCGCTCGCGCTCACGACCGAACTCGTCGGCGATAGCCAGCTCACCGGAACGCGATACCGCGATCAGGTTGCCGTCCAGACGCTCGACGTGCTTCAGGTTGTGCAGACGAACCGCACCGCCGTTCTTCACCTGGACGCTGTCGGCAGCCGAGGTCCGGCTTGCCGCACCACCGATGTGGAACGTACGCATGGTCAGCTGGGTACCCGGCTCACCGATCGACTGTGCAGCGATGACGCCGACGGCTTCACCGATGTTGATCTGATGACCACGAGCCAGGTCACGACCGTAGCACTTGGCGCAGATGCCGTAGCGGGTTTCACAGCTGATCGGCGAACGCACGACCACTTCGTCGATGCTGTTCAGCTCGATGAACTCGACCCACTGCTCGTCGACCAAGGTACCGGCCGGAACGATGACTTCTTCGGTGCCAGGCTTGAACACGTCACGGGCAATGACACGACCCAGAACGCGCTCACCGAGCGGCTCGACCACGTCGCCGCCTTCGATGTGCGGAGTCATGTACAGACCCTGCTCGGTGCCGCAATCGATCTCGGTCACTACCAGATCCTGTGCTACGTCGACGAGACGACGAGTCAGGTAACCGGAGTTCGCGGTCTTCAGTGCGGTATCCGCCAGACCTTTACGTGCACCGTGAGTGGAGATGAAGTACTGCAGTACCGACAGACCTTCACGGAAGTTCGCGGTGATCGGCGTCTCGATGATCGAGCCGTCCGGCTTGGCCATCAGACCACGCATACCAGCCAGCTGACGGATCTGCGCGGCGGAACCACGAGCACCGGAGTCGGCCATCATGTACATGGAGTTGAAGGACTCCTGATCGACTTCGTTGCCGTCGCGGTCGATGACCTTCTCTTTCGAGAGGTTCGACATCATCGCCTTGGAAACTTCATCGTTGGCCTTCGACCAGAGGTCGATCACCTTGTTGTACTTCTCGCCCTGGGTTACCAGGCCGGAGGCGTACTGCGATTCGATTTCCTTCACTTCCTCGGTAGCGGCGTCGATGATGCGCGCCTTCTCGTCCGGAATGACGAAGTCGTTCACGCCGATCGACACACCAGAAATGGTCGAATAGGCGAAACCGGTGTACATCAGCTGGTCAGCGAAGATCACGGTGTCCTTCAGACCAACGGTGCGGTAGCACTGGTTGATCAGACGGGAGATCGCCTTCTTCTTCATCGACTGGTTGACCACGTCGTACGACAGGCCAGCAGGCACAACCTGGAACAGCAGCGCACGGCCGACAGTGGTGTCGACGATACGGGTGTTCTTGGTGATGGTGCCGTCACGGTCTTTGATGACTTCATTGATACGCACTTTCACACGGGCGTGCAGGGACGCTTCGCCGGCGCGGAATACGCGGTCGACTTCCTGCAGGTCGGCGAACACGCGACCTTCGCCTTTGGCGTTGATGGCCTCACGGGTCATGTAGTACAGACCCAGTACAACGTCCTGGGACGGAACGATGATCGGCTCACCGTTGGCGGGCGAAAGGATGTTGTTGGTCGACATCATCAGCGCGCGCGCTTCGAGCTGGGCTTCCAGCGTCAGCGGCACGTGAACGGCCATCTGGTCACCGTCGAAGTCGGCGTTGTACGCGGCGCAGACCAGCGGGTGCAGCTGGATGGCCTTACCTTCGATCAGTACCGGCTCGAACGCCTGGATGCCCAGACGATGGAGAGTCGGTGCACGGTTGAGCAGTACGGGGTGTTCGCGAATCACTTCGGCGAGAACGTCCCACACCTCTGGCAGCTCGCGCTCGACCATCTTCTTGGCGGCCTTGATGGTGGTCGCCAGACCACGCATTTCCAGCTTGCCGAAAATGAACGGCTTGAACAGCTCGAGGGCCATCTTCTTCGGCAGACCGCACTGGTGCAGACGCAGTGCCGGGCCAACGGTAATTACCGAACGGCCGGAGTAGTCGACGCGCTTGCCGAGCAAGTTCTGACGGAAACGACCCTGCTTACCCTTGATCATGTCAGCCAGGGATTTCAGAGGACGCTTGTTCGAGCCCGTGATGGCGCGACCGCGACGACCGTTGTCGAGCAGTGCGTCGACAGCTTCCTGCAGCATGCGCTTTTCGTTGCGCACGATGATGTCGGGAGCCGAGAGGTCGAGCAGACGCTTCAGACGGTTGTTACGGTTGATGACACGGCGATACAGATCGTTCAGGTCGGAGGTGGCGAAACGGCCACCATCCAGAGGAACGAGCGGACGCAGGTCTGGCGGCAGAACCGGCAGAACGGTCAGCACCATCCACTCTGGCAGGTTGCCGGAACCCTGGAAGGCTTCCATCAACTTCAGACGCTTGGACAGCTTCTTGATCTTGGTTTCCGAGTTGGTCTGCGGAATTTCTTCGCGCAGGCGGCCGATCTCGTGCTCCAGGTCGATAGCGTGCAGCAGCTCGCGAACGGCCTCTGCGCCCATACGGGCGTCGAAGTCGTCACCGAACTCTTCCAGCGCTTCGAAGTACTGCTCGTCATTGAGCAGCTGACCCTTCTCGAGGGTGGTCATGCCCGGATCGATAACGACGTAGCTCTCGAAATAGAGAACGCGCTCGATATCACGCAGGGTCATGTCCATCAGCAGGCCGATACGGCTCGGCAGGGACTTCAGGAACCAGATGTGGGCAACTGGAGATGCCAGCTCGATGTGCGCCATGCGCTCACGACGAACCTTGGCCAGAGCGACTTCAACACCGCACTTCTCGCAGATCACACCACGATGCTTGAGGCGCTTGTACTTACCGCACAGGCACTCGTAATCCTTTACCGGGCCAAAGATCTTGGCGCAGAACAGGCCGTCACGCTCAGGCTTGAACGTACGGTAGTTGATGGTTTCCGGCTTTTTAACTTCACCGAACGACCACGAACGGATCATCTCAGGCGAAGCAAGGCCGATGCGAATGGCATCGAACTCTTCGACTTGACCCTGGTTTTTCAGCAAATTCAGTAGGTCTTTCAAGGCCTTTCCTCCTGGCGGAGCAGGCAGCGGGCATATTGCCCCGCTGCCGATTCACGTCGTGTTATTCGGTTTCCAGATCGATATCGATACCGAGCGAACGGATCTCTTTGATCAACACGTTGAAGGACTCGGGCATGCCCGGCTCCATGCGGTGATCGCCATCCACGATGTTCTTGTACATCTTGGTACGGCCGTTCACGTCGTCCGACTTGACGGTCAACATTTCCTGCAGGGTGTAGGCGGCGCCGTAAGCTTCCAGAGCCCAGACCTCCATCTCCCCGAAGCGCTGACCACCGAACTGCGCCTTACCACCCAGCGGCTGCTGAGTAACCAGGCTGTAGGAACCGGTAGAACGAGCGTGCATCTTGTCGTCCACCAGGTGGTTCAGTTTCAGCATGTACATGTAACCGACCGTGGTCGGGCGCTCGAACTGGTTGCCGGTACGGCCGTCGATCAGGCGCATCTGGCCGCTTTCCGGCAGATCTGCCAGCTTCAGCATGGCCTTGATTTCGCTTTCCTTGGCACCGTCGAACACCGGGGTAGCCATCGGCACGCCTTTGCGCAGGTTGTTGGCCAGGGCCAGCACTTCCTGATCGCTCAGCTCGTCGAGGTTCTCCTGACGCCCACCGATCTCGTTGTAGATCTCGTTGAGGAACTTGCGCAGATCAGCGATCTTGCGCTGCTCTTCGAGCATCAGGTTGATCTTCTCGCCCAGGCCCTTGGCCGCGAGGCCGAGGTGAGTTTCGAGGATCTGACCGACGTTCATACGAGACGGTACGCCGAGCGGGTTGAGGACGATGTCGACCGGCGTGCCATGCACGTCATGCGGCATGTCTTCGACCGGCATGATCACCGAGACCACACCCTTGTTACCGTGACGACCCGCCATCTTGTCACCCGGCTGGATGCGACGGCGGATGGCCAGGTAGACCTTGACGATCTTCAGTACGCCCGGAGCCAGGTCATCGCCCTGCTGCAGCTTGCGCTTCTTGTCTTCGAACTTGTCGTCGAGCAGCTGACGGCGGTCGGAGATGTAGGCCTGAGCCTTTTCCAACTGCTCGTTCAGTGCGTCTTCAGCCATGCGCAGCTTGAACCACTGGCCACGCTCCAGACCGTCGAGCACTTCGTCAGTGATCGCAGCACCTTTCTTCAGGCCGGCGCCGCCTTCGGCGACCTTGCCAACCAGAGCGGCACGCAGACGCTCGAAGGTCGCGCCTTCGACGATGCGGAACTCTTCGTTCAGGTCCTTGCGGATCTCGTCCAGCTG
The DNA here is from genome assembly GCF_052958135.1 of Pseudomonas sp. SZ40. Lineage (NCBI taxonomy): Bacteria > Pseudomonadati > Pseudomonadota > Gammaproteobacteria > Pseudomonadales > Pseudomonadaceae > Pseudomonas > Pseudomonas sp. SZ40. The sequence goes on from NZ_JBQWIF010000064.1 coordinate 8,860, forward strand.
GCTCTTCTCGATCGACAGCGCACGCGCATCGCGCTCGACGCCGTCACGGGTGAAGACCTGTACGTCGATGACAGTACCTTTGGTACCGGTCGGCACGCGCAGGGAGGTGTCCTTAACGTCGCTGGCCTTCTCGCCGAAGATCGCGCGCAGCAGCTTCTCTTCCGGCGTCAGCTGGGTTTCGCCCTTCGGCGTGACCTTGCCGACCAGAATGTCGCCAGGGCCGACTTCAGCGCCCACGTAGACGATACCGGCTTCGTCGAGCTTGTTCAGTGCAGCTTCACCCACGTTCGGGATGTCCGCAGAGATTTCCTCTGGGCCGAGCTTGGTGTCACGTGCCACACAGGTCAGTTCCTGGATGTGGATCGTGGTGAAGCGGTCTTCCTGAACCACGCGCTCGGAGAGCAGGATGGAGTCTTCGAAGTTGTAACCGTTCCAGGGCATGAACGCGACGCGCATGTTCTGACCCAGTGCCAGCTCACCCATGTCGGTGGACGGGCCGTCGGCCATGATGTCGCCACGCGCGACCACATCACCTTTCTGCACCAGCGGACGCTGGTTGATGCAGGTGTTCTGGTTGGAGCGGGTGTATTTGGTCAGGTTGTAGATGTCCACACCGGCTTCACCGGTTTCGACTTCATCGTTGGCAACGCGGACCACGATACGGCTGGCATCGACGGAGTCGATCACACCACCGCGACGCGCCACGACGCAGACGCCGGAGTCACGGGCGACGTTGCGCTCCATGCCGGTACCGACCAGCGGCTTGTCCGAACGCAGGGTCGGAACAGCCTGACGCTGCATGTTCGAGCCCATGAGTGCACGGTTGGCATCGTCGTGCTCGAGGAACGGGATCAGCGAGGCAGCGACGGAAACGACCTGCTTCGGCGATACGTCCATCAGCGTGACGTCTTCCGGCGCCTTCACGGTGAACTCGTTGAGGTGACGCACGGCCACCAGCTCGTCGATCAGCTGACCCTTGTCGTTCAGGGTCGCGGATGCCTGGGCGATAACGTGATCGGCCTCTTCGATGGCAGACAGGAACACGATCTCGTCGGTGACCTTGCCTTCCTGCACGACGCGGTACGGGCTTTCCAGGAAGCCGTACTGGTTGGTGCGGGCATAGGCTGCCAGGGAGTTGATCAGACCGATGTTCGGGCCTTCCGGCGTTTCGATCGGGCACACACGGCCGTAGTGGGTCGGGTGTACGTCACGGACTTCGAAGCCTGCGCGCTCACGGGTCAGACCGCCCGGGCCGAGTGCGGAAACACGGCGCTTGTGGGTGATCTCGGAGAGCGGGTTGTTCTGGTCCATGAACTGCGACAGCTGGCTGGAACCGAAGAACTCCTTCACCGCAGCCGCGACCGGCTTGGCGTTGATCAGATCCTGCGGCATCAGGCCTTCGCTTTCGGCCATCGACAGACGTTCCTTGACCGCACGCTCGACGCGCACCAGGCCAACGCGGAACTGGTTCTCGGCCATCTCGCCGACGCAACGTACACGGCGGTTACCCAGGTGGTCGATGTCATCGACGATACCTTTGCCGTTACGGATGTCGACCAGCGTCTTGAGAACTTCGACGATGTCTTCGCGGCTCAACACACCCGAACCTTCGATCTCGGTACGACCGATACGACGGTTGAACTTCATGCGGCCTACGGCGGACAGGTCGTAACGCTCGGCACTGAAGAACAGGTTGTTGAACAACGTCTCGGCAGCATCCTTGGTAGGTGGCTCGCCAGGACGCATCATGCGGTAGATTTCGACCAGCGCTTCGAGCTGATTGGTGGTGCTGTCGATCTTCAGCGTGTCGCTGATAAACGGACCACAGTCGATGTCGTTGGTGTACAGCGTCTCGATGCGGACGACCTGAGCCTTGGCGATCTTGGCCAGCAGCTCGACCGACAGCTCGGTGTTGCACTCGCTGAGAATTTCACCGGTAGCCGGGTGCACGATCGCCTTGGCGGTGGTGCGGCCGATCAGGTAGTCGAACGGTACGTCCAGTTCCTTGATGCCAGCCTTGTCCAACTGATTGATGTGGCGAGCGGTAATACGACGGCCCTGCTCGACGATCACCTTGCCGTTGCCGTCCAGGATGTCCTGGCTGGCGATCTCGCCGCGCAGGCGCTGCGGTACGAGCTCCAGGCTCAGGCCTTCGCCTTTCACGTGGAAAACGTTGGTGGTGTAGAAGGCATCGAGCACTTCTTCAGTGCTGTAGCCCAGCGCGCGCAGCAGTACCGAGGCCGGCAGTTTGCGGCGACGGTCGATACGTACGAATACGGCGTCCTTCGGATCGAACTCGAAGTCCAACCACGAACCGCGGTAAGGGATGATGCGCGCGGAGTACAGCAGCTTGCCCGAGCTGTGAGTCTTGCCACGGTCGTGGTCGAAGAACACACCTGGGGAACGGTGCAGCTGGGAAACGATCACTCGCTCGGTACCGTTGATGACGAAGGTACCGTTCTCGGTCATGAGCGGAATTTCGCCCATGTACACTTCCTGCTCCTTGATGTCCTTGATCGCTTTGTTCGACGATTCTTTGTCGAAAATGATCAGGCGCACTTTCACGCGCAGCGGGACGGCGAAGGTCACGCCACGCAGCACGCACTCCTTGACGTCGAACGCCGGCTCGCCCAGGCGATAACCGACGTATTCCAGAGCAGCGTTGCCGGAGTAGCTGATGATCGGGAATACAGATTTGAAGGCCGCATGCAGGCCGATGTCGCGGAACTGTTCCTTGCTCGCGCCTTGCTGCAGGAATTCGCGGTACGAATCCAGCTGGATGGCCAGGAGGTAAGGCACATCCATGACATCCGGCAACTTGCTAAAGTCCTTGCGGATACGTTTTTTCTCAGTGTATGAGTAAGCCATCAGCGTTCCCCAGCTTGGTCACCTGCTTATTTGGCTTCTCCGACGGGAGCAGCCAGAAACTCGTGCAAACCCTAGGTTTGCTCCACCTCGTTGGTGGGTCTTTCACGTTCCAAGCCTGGGCCAGTGAACAGCCGAGTCAGAACGGAAAAAGGCCGGTGGCAAGAGCCACCAGCCGTCAGCCTTATGCGAGTCGCGCGGGCTGTAGACGCAAGGTCGTCGCTTACTTGAGCTCGACTTTGGCGCCTGCTTCTTCCAGAGCTTTCTTGGCAGCTTCGGCTTCGTCTTTCGACACGCCTTCTTTGACCACGCCAGGAGCGCCGTCAACAACTGCTTTAGCTTCTTTCAGACCCAGGCCGGTCAGTTCGCGAACGGCCTTGATGACGTTCACTTTCTTCTCGCCGGCTTCGGTCAGGATGACGTTGAACTCGGTTTGCTCTTCGACAACAGCGGCAGCAGCAGCTGGGCCAGCGGCAGCAACAGCGGCGGTAACGCCGAAGGTGTCTTCCATTGCCTTGATCAGTTCAACAACTTCCAGAACGGTTTTCTGGCCAATTGCTTCGATGATTTGTTCGTTAGTCAGAGACATGACTTAAATCCTGTATGTGAATGGCAGCCTACGCGGCCATCAAAATAAATGACGTAGAAAAGAAACCACGATGCCTTAGGCAGCGGTGGCTTCTTTTTGGTCGCGAATGGCCGCCAGAGTACGAGCCAGCTTGCTGGTAGCGCCTTGAATCACGCTCATCAGTTTCGCGATAGCTTCGTCGCGAGTTGGCAGGGAAGCCAACACGTCGATCTCGTTTGCTGCGAGGAACTTGCCCTCGAACGCAGCTGCCTTGATCTCGAACTTGTCCTGACCCTTGGCGAACTCTTTGAAAATACGAGCAGCAGCGCCCGGATGTTCCTTGGAGAATGCAATCAGGGTCGGGCCTTTGAACACGTCGTTGAGAACCGAATACTCGGTGCCTTCAACGGCGCGCTTGAGCAGGGTGTTACGTACAACACGTACGTATACGCCAGCTTCGCGGGCCTCTTTACGGAGTCCGGTCATAGCGCTTACTGTCACACCACGGGCATCAGCCACGACAGCGGACAGAGCTACTTGGGCAGCCTCGTTGACTTCAGCGACGATGGCCTTCTTGTCTTCGAGCTTAATTGCCACGGGTTTACTCCTGGATGTTACCGTTTCGCCCGACCTGAGCCGGACGGCGTTTTGGTGTCTGATTCGGTAAGAATCGGGAGCACCATCTGCGTAGGGTTGAAGATTGCTCTTCGGGTTTGAGACTTGCGTCCCCTACGGTCTTGGATAGCCCCCGCCAGGCAGGGACCCCAATTTATCGCTGCAGACGCACCAGGTGCGCCTGCAGTCATTCATTAAGCGTCCAGCGAACCTTGGTCGATCAGCAGACCTGGGCCCATGGTGGTGCTCAGCGTCACGCGCTTGACGTAGATGCCTTTCGAGGTCGAAGGCTTCAGGCGCTTCAGATCAGACAGCAGCGCTTCCACGTTCTGCTTCAGCTTGTCGGCGTCGAAGCCAACCTTGCCGACGGAACTGTGGATGATGCCGTTCTTGTCGGTACGGAAACGTACTTGACCAGCTTTGGCGTTCTTGACCGCAGTAGCGACGTCCGGAGTCACGGTACCGACTTTCGGGTTTGGCATCAGACCGCGCGGGCCGAGAACCTGACCCAGCTGGCCGACGACGCGCATGGCGTCCGGAGAAGCGATGACCACGTCATAGTTCAGATCGCCGCCTTTCATTTCGGCAGCCAGATCGTCCATACCTACGCGGTCAGCACCGGCAGCCAGAGCGGCTTCAGCGCCCGGGCCCTGGGTGAAGACGGCAACGCGAACGGTCTTGCCAGTGCCGTTTGGCAGCACGGTAGCGCCACGAACGACCTGGTCGGATTTACGCGGGTCAACGCCGAGGTTGATAGCGATATCAACGGACTCGGAGAATTTGACAGCGGAGATTTCAGCCAGCAACGCAGCAGCGTCGGTGAAGCTGTAGGCTTTGCCCGGCTCGATCTTGGCCGCGATAGCCTTTTGGCGCTTGGTCAGCTTAGCCATTACACACCCTCCACGTTGAGGCCCATGCTACGAGCGGAACCGGCGATGGTACGCACGGCCGCATCCATATCAGCTGCAGTCAGATCGGCCTGTTTGGTCTTGGCGATCTCTTCGAGCTGGGCACGGGTAACGGTGCCGACCTTGACGGTGTTCGGACGAGCCGAACCGCTGGTCAGACCGGCTGCTTTCTTCAGCAGCACGGAGGCCGGGGTGCTCTTGGTTTCGAAGGTGAAGCTACGGTCGCTGTATACAGTGATGATCACTGGAGTCGGCAGACCAGGTTCCATGCCCTGAGTCTTGGCGTTGAACGCCTTGCAGAATTCCATGATGTTCACGCCGTGCTGACCCAGAGCTGGGCCGACGGGTGGCGACGGGTTGGCCTGAGCGGCCTTTACTTGCAGCTTGATATAAGCCGTGATTTTCTTAGCCATTAGCTACTCCAGTTACGGGTTCTAGCGCCTTGCGGCTCCCCGACTATTGCCTGTTTATCCCAGTGACAACAAAACCCCGCAGCCTATGACTGCGGGGTAAGGGATGCGGTTGTCAGTTACGACTTCTCGACCTGACTGAACTCCAGCTCGACCGGGGTAGAGCGACCGAAAATGGTCACCGCTACCTGGATGCGGCTCTTCTCGTAATTCACTTCTTCGACTACGCCACTGAAATCAGCGAACGGACCATCGGTGACACGAACCATCTCGCCCGGCTCGAACAGCGTCTTGGGCTTGGGCTTGTCACCGCTATCGGCAACGCGACGCAGAATGGCGTCAGCCTCTTTCTCGGTAATCGGTGCAGGCTTGTCGGCAGTACCGCCGATGAAGCCCATCACACGCGGCGTATCCTTGATCAAGTGCCAAGTCGCCTCGTTCATTTCCATCTGGACCAACACATAGCCCGGAAAGAACTTTCGCTCGCTCTTGCGCTTCTGGCCATTACGCATTTCCACCACTTCTTCGGTGGGGACCAGAATTTCGCCGAAATCATCTTCCATTCCGGCGAATTTTACGCGCTCGATGAGCGAACGCATTACATGCTTCTCGTAACCCGAGTAAGCATGCACAACGTACCAACGCTTAGCCACGGGACACCCTATCTCAACTTACGATAAACGACACAAGCCAACCCAGGAGCGAATCGAGCCCCCACAACATCAGAGCCATGACGAGCACGACCAAGACGACGATCAGCGTGGTTTGCGTGGTTTCCTGACGAGTAGGCCAGACAACCTTGCGAATCTCGACGCGAGCTTCTTTCACCAGACCAAAGAAGGCCTGACCCTTTGCCGTCTGCAATGCAATGGCAGCGGCAACCACCGCGAGCACCAGCAACACGACGACACGGTACAGAATCGGCTCACCAGAGAAGTACTGATTACCGACCACCCCAGCAACAACGAGCAGGGCCGCCGCAATCCACTTGAGCAGATCGAAGCGAGAGTCTTTGGCTTCAGACTTAGCATTCATGAACTAGAATCCTGTGGGAAGACACGCCAAAATCACTATGAAAATGGCGGGCCAGGAGGGAATCGAACCCCCAACCTGCGGTTTTGGAGACCGCCGCTCTGCCAATTGAGCTACTGACCCTGAAAAATCAGGCCGACCATTATGCCGGCCCGAGGGGGACAGATCAATCGATTATTCGACGATCTTGGCAACCACGCCAGCACCAACGGTACGACCACCTTCGCGAATTGCGAAGCGCAGGCCGTCTTCCAT
>NZ_JBQWIF010000065.1:0-13901 GCF_052958135.1 Pseudomonas sp. SZ40
ATGTCCAAACGATCACGCGCAACGATACGGGTCTGATTTTCCACCCACTCGGTAGAGCCCTTGGTCTGACCGTAGCCGACCGAAGCACTGAAGCCTGCTCCCGGGCCGAACGTGGCGGTGGCGCTGACATCGAATTCCCGGCCCTTGACCTTGCCCGTATCGGGTAGCGAGGTCACGGTCAGGTCACGACCCACACGGCCAGTGACTTCGTCGCCACTCAGTTGTGAACCACTGATGGCGGTATCTCGACCACTGGTGAAGTTCAGGCGATCGCCGGCATACAGGTAGGCTTCCTGTTGACGCTGACCTTCGCGCTCAAGGTCGCCCTTGCCGACGTTGACGCTGACATACACACCAACGCCTTCGGAGCCGAAGGTGAAGCCAATTTCGCCGCCACCGCTGCGACGGCTGCTTTCGCTGTCACTGGCATTCTGTGCGGAGCCGATGTTGAGGTCGTTACCGGCCTTGAGGTCGATATCGCGCCCTGCCTGAACCTGCGTACCGATCAGGTTCAGGTCATTACGGGCATTGAGATTGACGTCACGTTCGGCATTGAGCACCGCGCCACTGGAGGTTCCCTGGCTGCCCTCTTCACCCGCTACGCCTCGGCTGCCACCAATGCCAACCTTGAAGCCACCACTGGTGCCACCAACAATTCCACCTTTACCCTGGCTCTGCTGGCTGTCATAGCGTTGCTCGCCACGGGCGACATCAAGCACGATGTCCCGGCCGCTTACATTGATGTCACGCCCGGAATGGAACTGAGCGCCACGTACCTGAACGTCATTACCTGCTTCCAGGTTGATGTCGTTACCCGCGTCCAACGTCGAATCGCGATTTCCAACCACGGTCTGGCTGACGCTCTGGCGTTGGCTGGTACTACCGAAGTGCGCATCGAACGTCGGCCCAGCCAGGAACTGGCTGACGGAGTCCAAAGCCTTGAAATATCAATGACTCTGACCCTATCGATTTTGCCCGGGTAGCAAGACACTGACGCAACTCATCAGACCGCTCAGACGCTTGCTGTGGGTTGTGGGGAGTGTTTGGAGAATGCCTATGTAAGAATCGTACGGCCTGCATGAGTCTCGGGAGTTGGTTGGTTTGGCGACTACCAAACTGCCGGCTCATGCAGGCATCTTCAAGCTATCTAATTGATCTGAGTGGATATTTTGTGGGGGTTCCTCAGAATCTGTCCCTTTTCCCCGTTAGGATCACCTCCGCAACTGATCAAGAATCGTCAAATGCACATCCATATTCAGCTTTACCATATGTTCAAGATCAGCCTTTCCGCCAATACACAGCGCAGGCTCGAACGCGTACATTTCATTCTCACCCACCGGTCCCAGTTTCATTAGCGCGCGCCTGAACAACGGCTTGCCATGATTATCTTCAAAATCGAGGCTTTCCCGACTAATGGACCCGAGAAAAATACCTAAGGCTCGATCCGGTTGGGGGTTGGGTTTCTGAAGCTGACTCTTAAGAGCAACGATACCGCCAGCTAAGCTCGATATCGTGATCTTGCGCTGATAGCGTTCACCCCAGGCATATAGTGAGCCGAACGCATCCCTAGCGATAACATGGTAATTATCGATCTCGTCCAGACCGCTTCCTTGCAACCAACTATCAAGCGTGGCCTTATAAGAATCAGGGTTTACGATCCAGAACAGTCCATCCGCATAAGAACACCAGCCCTCCTCACGCCAGTAACCAAGCAGGGAGCCGGGCAATATCGAACGATATTTTTCGACACTAGAACTGGGCACCTGTCGATGCGAATTTGCCTCACCCAAATTATCAATAAATGACTGAAAAAATTCGTCTCTCACTTTTCAGCTCCTCGAAGCAACTCAAGCCTGATGTTCATCTGCGCTTGACCATATCCATTGGCTATAGCTTTAGACACCTGTTCATCCAATGCCTTCAAGCGGCTCGGCCAACTACCTCCAATTGAGGAGTTGACCAGCGAATCGCCCATTCTGACAGGTTCAGGACTGAACCAACCACCAGCGACCATATCAGGGTCATGCAATGCAGCTAGATCAGATCGAATCTTTTTGGCTCTGATAGCTGCTTCAGCAGATGCGGTCTTGAAGTCCTTTCCCTTGGCCATCAAGGACTCGGTAATGCTTTCCCTGACGCTATTCTCGAAATCTTTACCGAATTTTTGTTGTGCGGCAACAGCATCCGGATTACGACCTACCTTTTCATAAGCATCCCGGGCGCTTTTAAAATCGTCAACAGTCATGCGATTGATGGCATCCTGCTGCGACTGCAACTGCTTGTTGTATTCTTTTATGAACGACTTCTGCTGTTCGGGCGACATCGCGTTAAATTTATCACTATTATACGGATTGAATGCCTTAACCGTGAGCTCGTCCATTTTCGGCACAGCGATGGATGGATCTTTTGATGCATCCTTCACAGGCTTGGATGAATCTTTCGATAGATCCTTCACAGGCTTATCCGGTAACGGATAATCAACCTCCTTCTGGGCCTGCGTTTGGGTAATAGTTCTGGTTGGGGAAACGTCCGATGAAGTACGCCCTACGACAACTTTACCTTCTGCTTTTCTTCCAAACCCACCAACACTCCCCATCGCAACATCTAATAGAAATTCAGAGCCAATGACGAAGGCGACACCATCATTGACTTCTTCACCAGCTGCATGCCGTTCTTTATTTTTCTGATGTTCTCGGGCCAAATCTTCCAACTGAGCCGGAAGTAGCTGATCAGCAATTTTTAGAGCGAGGTCACCTTTTACCTTTTCAATCTGATCACCAAATAGACTGGCGATTAATTGATTGCCGGCCAAGCCCACAGCCGCCTTTGCCGGCCCCATCAGGGCTTGTACCCCCAGCATCAGCAATTGCGCTTGTTCCAGTTCCAAACCCGACACATATTTGTTCAGCTTGTAAGATTGAAGCAGAAGCTTTTCGCCCGCAGTCAGCGGGACAGTATCATCTGAACGTGGAACTTTCTCACCGTATTCATTAACTACATTAGTCGACTGCGAGCCTAAACCAGTCGAAGGAGATCTACACCCACCGCTCGCCTGACATTTAGCTTGCTCATAATTAAAGTCCCCATAAACCTCTGCAAACTTTGCTAGAACTATAAGATCGTTTTCACCAAAATTATTGATGACGTCGGAGTTTAGTCCATTGCGCACTATATTCTTAGCAACTGCCAGGGCCTGCTCGTCTCCTAACTGCGCACGCAGTGCTGGGGAAACCTTATCCAGAGAAACTTGTTGTGCTTGTATTTCTCGCCAACTTTGCTGAGCAAACTTACCAACACCAGCAACTAAACCGACTGCGTCATCCAATGCATCTAGGCTTCTTTCAGGATATGCCTGAGCATCTTTCTTCCATTGGTTTAACGTCTCAATCGGACTTACCACCGCCTCCACAGACGACTTGGTCACATACAGATCCGTACGTTCCTCATCATCCCGCGTGATCTCGTAAGCGCTGCTTACATCACGATTGAGACCAACGGTCGAATCGCTTCCTGTCCCCGCATCCCCTCGCACGACAATTTCGCCCTCGCCGACGGTAGCCCGCACGATTTGCTGGCGATCCTTCTCGTACTCGTAACCCTCGACGCTCCAGCCGGTCTTGCCTTTTTCGCCCTTGCCTTCCTGGCTTTTGTCCTGCTGGGTATCTTTCGCGCCGTTCTTGCCGTACGAACCGCCGACATTCAGGTAATAGCTGTGCTCCTTGTCGTGACCGGCGATATCGCTGAAGCCCAGGGTGCCGGTGTCCAATTTGAGGTTGCCGGTGTTCGAGGCCAGCACTGCGCCATCGAGCTGCGTGTGCTCTTCGGTGCGAATGTCCAAACGATCACGCGCGACGATACGGGTTTGATTTTCCACCCACTCGGTAGAGCCCTTGGTCTGACCGTAGCCGACCGAAGCACTGAAGCCTGCTCCCGGGCCGAACGTGGCGGTAGCGCTGACATCGAATTCCCGGCCCTTGACCTTGCCCGTATCGGGTAGCGAGGTCACGGTCAGGTCACGACCCACACGGCCAGTGACTTCGTCGCCACTCAGTTGTGCACCACTGATGGCGGTATCTCGACCACTGGTGAAGTTCAGGCGATCGCCGGCATACAGGTAGGCTTCCTGTTGGCGCTGACCTTCACGCTCAAGGTCGCCCTTGCCGACGTTGACGCTGACATACACACCAACGCCTTCGGAGCCGAAGGTGAAGCCAATTTCGCCGCCACCGCTGCGACGGCTGCTTTCGCTGTCACTGGCATTCTGTGCGGCGCCGATGTTGAGGTCGTTACCGGCCTTGAGGTCGATATCGCGCCCCGCCTGAACCTGCGTACCGATCAGGTTGAGGTCATTGCGGGCGTTGAGATTGACGTCACGTTCGGCATTGAGCACCGCGCCACTGGAGGTTCCCTGGCTGCCCTCTTCACCCGCTACGCCTCGGCTGCCACCAATGCCAACCTTGAAGCCACCACTGGTGCCACCAACAATTCCACCTTTACCCTGGCTCTGCTGGCTGTCATAGCGTTGCTCGCCACGGGCGACATCAAGCACGATGTCCCGGCCGCTTACATTGATGTCACGCCCGGACTGGAACTGAGCGCCACGTACCTGAACGTCATTACCTGCTTCCAGGTTGATGTCGTTACCCGCGTCCAACGTCGAATCGCGATTTCCAACCACGGTCTGGCTGACGCTCTGGCGTTGGCTGGTATTACCGAAGTGCGCATCGAACGTTGGCCCAGCCAGGAACTGGCTGACGGAGTCCACCGCCTTGAGCGTGCTCGATGCCTGGCTGACAGTGTTCTCACCCTTGCCGGCGCCGCTTACCGCATTCTTGGTTCGCTCGAAATTGTGGTTAACCGTGACGCCTACGCCGCTACGGTTCTGGCTCTGCTCCCTTTCGATGCTCGACTGTTCGCGAGCCGCATCGACGACGATGTCGCGCCCGGCCTTCATGTTCAGGTCGTAGCCGGCCTGCATGTCCGAGCCTTGCTGCCGGATATCGCGGCCAGCACGTACATCGAGGTCCAAACCGGCGTTGATCTGGCTGGCTGTCGCAGTCTGTTCGCTGGTACGAGTCTTGTCCTTGAGCGACTCGGCTCCGGCAAAGGCACTAACACCATTGCCATCGGAGCTCAGTTGCAAGCCAACGGTCTTGGTGTTCTTCCACGAGGTGATCTGTTCGCTGCTGCTCCCTGCGACGACGTTTACGTCACGTCCAGCATCAAGCAGCACGTTACGACCCGCACTGACGCCACTGCCCACCACGTTGATATCGCGCTCGGCGATCAGTGAGGCATCACGCTCGGCGTTGACCTGGCTGCCCACATTAGTGGAGCTGATGATTTCCTGGCCGCTCTTCTTGGCGTTAGAAATTGTGATACCGCCAAGCCCAGCTGCATTACTGGCGGAAAGATCGAACTTCTTCTTGTACGACTCGCTACGGCTATAGGCCTCGTCATTCGCCGAAACCAGGTTGATATCGCCCGTTTCCTTCACCAACCCGGCGCGCAGCTCGACGTCGTTACCGGCATCGGTGGTACTGGCGCGTAGACGAATGTCGTTGCCTGCCGCGATGACAACGTCGTTGCCTGCTTCCAGTTCGCTGGCGACCTGGGTGGCGCTGGTCTGCAGCTGGCTCTTGCCGCTCTTCGACAGGCCAAGGAAACCGGATTTGGTTTTCTTGGCGTAGGACCCGTGCTCTTCGACACCGGACAGCACGGCCACATCGCCGGTGCCGCCGACCAGCAGGTCGTTACCAGCGCTGAGTTGGCTGCCGATGACGGTGACGTCGCGGCCACCCTCGAGATTCAGGGCGCCACTGGCAGCCTTGCTGGTGTTGATCGTCAGGTCGTTGCCCGCCTCGATCACCGAGGCGATGTTGGTGCTGTCGTAGCTTTCGCTCTGGCGGCTCTTGCTGCGGCCGAACGAGCCTTTGCTCTTCTTGAAGTAGTAGGAGGCGCTTTCATCCTTGGCCGACAGGATATCGATGTCCTGGCCGGCATCGATGTCGACGTCGTTGCCAGCCTGTACGCGGCTGGCGATCACGCTCAGGTCATTGCCCGCTCCCAGGCTGATGTCACGACCGGCCTGGATCTCGCTCGACTGCTGAGTGATCTGGTCACGGCTCTGGGTGACTTTCTTGCCCCTCGACAGGAAGTGGCTCTCGTCAGCGGCGCTGGAGAGCATCAGGTCACGTTCGGCGCCAAGCTCGAGATCACGGCCTGCCGTCACGCGGCTGGCCACCACGCCCAGGTCGCGCCCGGCGGCGATATCCAGGTCACGACCCGCGCTCACCTCAGCGCCCACCTGGGTTACCCGTTCATTGACGAACCAGTTGCCGCGGGTCTGGTACTGCCCCTCCTGCACGGAGGCGACGGTGACGTCGCGGCCGGCCTGAATGGCCAGGTCGCCGCGGCTGTCGAGAACGCTGCCGAGGTTGCTCACGTCGCGCCCAGCCGCCAGGCTGAGGCTCTCGCTGGCTTCGATGCGGGCGGCGCTGTCGACATGGGTCTGCCCCCAGCGCTGGGAGCCGACGCTGGCGGCATGTTGAGTGACGCTGCGCTCGTTGACGATGTCGCCTTCGCGGGCGATCAGGCTGACATCGCGCCCGGCGATGATGCCGCCCTGGGCGTTGCGGATGCTCTCGGTCGCCAGCAGTTGCAGGCGCTCGTTGGCCTGCATGAGGCCACTATTGGCGATGTTCCGACCTTGTACATCCAATGCACCGCTGGCTCGCAGGGTGCCCTGGTTGCTCAGGTCGCCACCGCCGATCAACGCCACGTCACGGCCCTGGATCAACGCGCCGTTGGGGGCCAGGCGGCCTTCGGCCTGGGCCAGGTAGAGCACCGGCACCAGGACCTTTTCGCCGAGGACCTCCTGCTCTTCCATCCACACGATGTCGTGGGTCAGGGCAGCCACCTGCTGAGCGCTCAGGCTGACGCCAAGGCCCAGGTTCAGTGCGTCCTTGCTGGCGATGGCGTTGTTCATCAGGTAGCGAAACATCGCCTCGTCGCTGGTCAACCCGGCCAGGTAGCGCTGGCCGGTACGGGCGACGATGGCGTCGCGGATCAGGCGCTGTTCGTAGAGGCCATCGCCCAGGCGTTTCTGGGCCTGATCGGGGTCGTAACCCAGTTGGCCAAGCATGTAGTCGGAGCTGAGGAAGCGGCTCAGTTCGGTCAACGCCGGGTTGGTCTCGATCAGGTATTTGTGAGGACGGGCGACAGGGTTCACGATGACGCCCTGGGCCTGGGAAACCGGATTACCGGCACCGTCCTGAGCGGCGGATGCGCTGACGGTCACCTGGGTGCCGGGCTGAATAACCAGTGACGGTCTATCGACTGCAACCGGCTGGCCAAGGCCAGCCTGGAGCTGACCGCTTTGATCGCCCCGCACATCCTCTATCCGTACAGCGCCGGAGCCTTCACGCTGTGCCTGCTCGAGGCTGGTGCCGGCCAATGCCCACTGCTGGGCAGCGACTGCCTCACGCACCTGGCTGTCGCTGCCGCTCTGGCCGCTGAGGCGAAACAATCCATTCTGGCCAGTCGGCAGGCTGAAGCCAGGCAGGCTCAGCGGATTTACCTGTTGCTGGGCGAGGTCTGCAGGGAGTTGCGGGTTGAGGCGAATGACTGTGGTCGAGCCGCTGCCACCACTGCTGGTATCACCTGCTCGCGAGGTGCCAGGAGCGATGCTCTGCCCATTGCGGCGAACGCCGTTCTCGATGACGTTCGCGCTCTGCACGGTGACATTGCCACCGGCCTGGATGACCGCTCCGGCGGCAACACCGGTCGAGGTGACGGTATCGACCGAATTGACAAGGCTGTAGGTGCTGAAGATGGCGGGAACCGGGTATTGAGCTCCGGGGTTGTAATAGCGATTTGGCGTCCTGGTAACTTGGCGGTCTGGCCTCAGATAGATATCCGGTTCGCGGGCCTGTCTAATGACATAAGTGTGCTCGTATATCGCGTTATTTCGGTTGTATTGGTAAATATCACCATTTGCGCTGATGAGACTTTCGAAAACAGCTCGCCGCTCGGAATCGACCGGATTACGGTACTGGCGATAGCGATTCACGCTTTCCGTGGCAGAGCCAAGGTTCGATACCTGATCGCCAACGAGCAAGATATTGCCGGCAGCGGAAATCGTGCTGTGGCTGTTCTCGATCGTGCTGCCAGTGAGTTTGAGGTTGCCGCCAGCCTGGATCAGGGAGGCCGGTGAGTCGGAGGAGACGGTTCGCTCTATTTGCTCGTTGAGGAAGTAATAGAAATCGAAATGGCGTCCCTTACAATCAAGACATTCGTAGGTGATGCTCCCCGACACGAGCCGTTCGGATACGGCAAAGGCATCCTTGCGGTTGATGATCGCCAGGGCGTTGACGGCAAGGTCCCCGGCGCTCTCAACGGTACTGGATACGTTTTCGAAACGGCTGGACTGCTCGCCCGCCTGATCACCCGCGATCAGCAACGTTCCCAGGCTATACACATCCGCGTAACGGTTGATGAAGGTGTCGACATACAGCGCCATGTCGTCGCCGCTGAACAGCAGCCCCTTCTCGTTGATCAGGCTCGGTGTACTCAGGGTCAGGCGCTGGGCACTGCCCAGGGTGCCGGCGTTGTTCACGCTGGCGGCACTGAGGGTAAGGTTGTCGGCGGCGGTCAGGCGGCCCTGGTTGAGCAGTGCACCACCGAGCATGAAGCTGGCCGCACCAGCGGCGGTGATGCTGGCGGTTTCACTGAGGCTCAGGCTCGCGGCCGCGAGGTCCAGGGCACCCTGGCTGGTGACCCGGCCGTTGCCGCTGTAGGCACCACTGAGAGTCAGGCTGAGGGGGCCATCGCTGGCGATCAGGCCATGGTTGATCCAGTTGCCCCCCTTGCCGGTCAGCGAACCGGTGGCCAGCAGTTGCCCATTGGCCGTCTGCTCGAAGGTGCCGATATCCAGCGTCAGATGCCCGGCCTGGAGGATACTGTCGTTGCTCCAGCTGTCGGCCTTGAGGGTCAGGCCGCCCTGGGTAACGAAGCTGCCGCCCGCGGCGGCGACCTGCGCCAGGGCGACACCGAACTCACCACCGCCAGCGTGCAGCAGCTTGCCATTGTGGTTGAGCAGGCTGCCGAGGTTGAGGGTCAGGTCGCGGTTGGCGGTTTCCAGGGTGCCGCCGCGGTTGTCCAGCAGCGCGCCCAGGGTGAAGAAGGTGGTGCCGGTACTGCCCAGGGCACGCAGCTGGCCGCCCTGGTTGTTCAGGCTGCCGCCCTGCACGCGCAGCGTGCCACGGCTTTCGATGATGCCTTGCTGGTTATCGAGTAAGGCGTCGGTAGCCTGTTCCAGGGTGATGGTGGCAGCCCCGAGGGTGCCACCCTGGTTGTTCAGGTCGCCGCCACGCAGCAGCAGGTCACCCTGGGCATGCAGGGTGCCGCTCTGGTTGTCGAAGGCGCTGGCCCGCAAGGTCGCCGCGCCGTTCAGGGCATGAATGCGCCCGGCAGCGTTGTCGAGGTTGCCAGCGACCTGCAGGTCGATGTGCTGCCCCTGAATCAGACCGCCCTGCCCGATGGCGCCGTTGCGCAGCCAGGCGGAAAGACGGGTGCGCACCCAGCCTTCAAGGCTGGCCAGGGTACCCTGGCGGTTGTCGAGGCTGGCAGCGGTAAGGTCGACAGCGCCGCTACGGCTCTGCAGAGTGCCAGCCTGGTTGTTCAGGGCGCCGCCGATGTTCAGCAGCAGATCGCCCTGCCCCTGAATGGCTCCGCCGCTGTTGTCGAGGCTGGCGGCGTTCAGATTCACCTGAGCGTCACGGCTGTAGATCAGCCCATCGGCGCTGTTGTTCAGCGCCTGGGCGACACCGAGCTCCAGCGCCCCATTGGCGGCCAGGGTCGCGCTGCCACTGTTGTCCAGCTCGCTGACGACGAGCTTGGCGGTGCTCTGGCTGGCCAGCGTGCCGCCCTGGTTGTTCAGGGTATCGGTCGTAATGTTCAGGGGACCGGCGCTGGCCAGTTGCCCGGCAGCATTGCTCAGGGTGCCGTCGACGTTGAGCGTGGCTGCACCGCTGGCAGCGATGCGGCCATGGCTATTGTCCAGGGCCTTGCTGCTCAGGGTCAGGTCTTGCTGCGCCTGCAACAAGCCGCCCGCGTTGGCGACGCTAGTGGCGTCGATGACCAGGCGCTCTCCGGCGTCGATCTGCCCGGCGCGGTTGTCCAGTTGCCGGGTGATCTGCAGGCGCTGGCCCGCACCACTGGAAAGAATGCCCCGGTCACTGTTGTCCAGGCTCTCGGCCTGAATATCGAGACGGTCGGCAGCCACCAGAGCGCCTTCACCACTGTTGAGCAGTGCACCGGCGAGCGCTACGGCGAGGCCGCCATCGCGGCTGGACAGCGTTCCGCGCTGGCGGTTGTCGAGGGAACCGCCACTCAGTTGCAGGCCCTGCCAACCGGAGAGCAGGCCGCCGCGATTGTCGCCTTGGCCCAGGCTCAGGCGCAGCCACTGCCGACTGATCAGGCGACCATTGCGGTTGTCCAGGCTGGCGGCGGCCAGGTCCAGCACGCCGAGGCTGGAGATTTCCCCTGCTGCGTTATCGACGGCTCGCAGGTTGCTCAGGGTCAGCGGGCCGTTGCTGCTGATCAGGCCCTGACGGTTATCCAGGTCCCCCTGGCGCAGGTCGAGGCTGATAGAGCTTTCGCCGATCAAGGCGCCCTGTTGCTGAGTCAGGCGGTCGAGGGTCAGTTGCAGGTCGCCCTTGGCCGAGACTTCCCCTCCCTGGCTGGAGTCCAGCGAAGCGGCGTCGAGCGTGAGGGTGCCCTGGCTGTTGATCAGCCCGCCGTCGCGGTTGTCCAGCGCACCGTTGCTGCGCAGCTCAAGGGCCTTGCTGGCCAACAGAGTGCCGTCGGTATTGGTGAGCGTGCCGCTGTTCAGGCGCAGATCGCCGGCACTCTGAATGAGGCCCTTGCTGGCGTTGCTCAGGTTGCCGGTAAGGTCGATGACGAGGTCGCCGCGGGCGAAGAGTGTGCCCGCGTCGTTACTCAGCTCCTTGGCACGCAGGTCGATGCCTCGGGCACTGATCAACCCTGCCAGGTTGGTCAGCACGCCCTGAATCCGCAACGTCAGGTTCTGCTCGGAGAGCAGTCGACCATTGGCGTTGTCCAGGCGCGTCGCCAGCAGATTGAAACCCTGGCCACTGGAAATCTCGCCACCACGGTTACTCACCGCCCCCAGATTGTTCAGCAACAGTTGGCCGGGGGCATGCAGCAAGCCGGCGTCATTGTTCAGGTAGCCACCATCAAGGTCGAGGGTGAGGCTGGTCTGGCTGAACAGTTCACCACCCTGCTGCGCCAGACCGCTGGCCTGCACGGACAGCGGGCCACTGGCGGCGATACGCCCCTGGGCGTTGCCGATCTGATCGGCCTGCAGGTCCAGATTGGCGTTACCCGTCAGGCGACCGCCGTCATTGTCGAAACGCCCGGTGATGACGCTCAGATGCTCCACCGCGGAGATCTGGCCATGGCGGTTGTCCAGGCCGGCGCTACGCAGCAGCAACCCGGCATCGGTGAGCAGACGCCCCTGCTGATTGAGCAGTGCGCCCTGGCTGGTGACCTGCAACGCACCCGCGCTGGAAAGGCTCCCCGCGCTGTTGTCGAGCGTGGCGGCGGTGACGTTCAGCGTGCCTTCGCTACTGATTGTTCCCGCGTTGTTGATCAGTTGGCCATCGTGGGCCAGGTCACCGGTACGAGCAGCGAGTTCGATCAGCACGCGAGTATCGCTGGCGAGGGTACCGCCGGAATTGTTCAGGTGAGCAGCGCCGAGCTGAAGCTGATCACGCCCGAAGATGAGCCCTTCGTCGCGATTGATCAGGCGCGCAGCCGCCAGGTTCAGGTGCGCCGCCAGCAGGCGGCCACCGTCACTGTTGTCGAGCGTCGTGACGTTCAGACCGGCACTGCCACGGCTGGATATTTCCCCGCCACGGTTGTCGATGTCGCCAGCCGTCACGCTCAGTGGACCATTGGCCGCGACCCGGCCTTTCTGGTTGTCCAGCCGCTGCGCCAGCAGATTCAGATCGCCTTCGGCCAGCAGTTCGCCGCCCTGGTTGGCCAGTGTGCCGCTCACCCCGACATCGAGTCGGCCCTGGCTACGCAGCAGGCCGTCAGCGCCATTGTCCAGCGCCGCGGCGCTGACCTCGACCTGACGACCGGCCAGGCTCCCGCCTCGATTGTCCAGGCTGCCAGAAACGCTGACGCGCAGGTCCTGCTCGCTGATGAGCTTGCCGCTGCGGTTGTCCAGGCTGCTCGCTGCCAGGTCGAAGCCCTGGCGACTGGAGATTTCACCACCTCGGTTGCTCACGACACCAAGGCCATCGAGCCGCAATGCACCCGGTGCGTTGATGAAGCCAGCGTCGTTGTCGAGAGCGCCGCCCTGCAGGTCAAGGGCCAGGCTGGTCTTGCTGAACAGCTCGCCACCCTGTTGCTGCAGACCGTTGGCCGTCAGTTCAAGCGGCCCGGTAGCGGCGATACGGCCCTTGCGGTTGGCGATCTGCGCAGCGTGCAGCGCGAGCGTGGAGCCAGCCGAGATCAGCCCCTGATCGTTGCTCAGGTCGCCACTGCGCAGGTGCAGAGCCGCATCACCGAGCACCCGCCCCTCCTGATTGCTTAACGCCCCCAGCAGGGTCAGGTTCAAGTCCCGAACGCTGGAAACATCGCCCCGGCGATTGTCCAGGCGCGCCGCACCGACGTTCAGCGTACCCTCGCTGCCCAACAAACCATCGGTATTGATCAGCCCGCCGTCGAGCTCGCCCCGCGCCGCGAGCTCGACACGCAAATCTTCACCCGCGGAAAGTGAGCCGCCGCTGTTGTCCAGCCAGGCGCCGGCCACATGCGTATTGCCCTGCCCGTGAATCAGGCCCTGATTACGATTGAGCAGGCGCTGTGTGGTGAGCACCAAGTGCGCACCGATCACCTTGCCCTGGTCGCTGTTGTCCAGGCCCTGTGCGGCTATCGTTACCCTGGCTCGGCTGGAAACCGTCCCGCCGCGGTTGTCGATATCGTCGAGCACCAGCTGCAGATCAGCATTGGCTGCGATGCGACCAGCACGGTTTTGCAGGCGCTCCCCCGTCAACGCGAGCGAAGTTTCGGCCAGCAGCTTGCCGCCCTGATTGTCCAGAGAAGCCGCCGCCACCTGCACACCTTGGCGACTGGAAATCTCGCCTGCCGTATTGTCGACCTTGGCGGCGCTGTCTATACGCAGCGCCTGCCCGGCATTGACCAGCCCCGCACGGTTGTCCAGATTGCCACCGGCAAGGTCGACACTCAGGCCTGCCCCGCTGCTGAGCACACCGCCCTGCTGGGCCAGCCCGGTCGCGTTGACCTCCAGCGCCTGGCCGGCAGCGATACGTCCCTGAGCATTGTCGACCTGGCCACTGCGCAGCGCGAGGTTGCCATCGGCGACGATGCGCCCCTTGTGGTTGTCGAGTTGGGTGCTGTCGATCCGGGCATTGCCTTCGGCCAGCAACTGACCGTCACGGTTATCCAGCAAGCCCTCGGCAGCGACCCGCAGATCATGGCTGGCGACCACGCTACCCGCGTTACGGATCCGCTCGCCTGCCAGAGCAACGTTGCCCGCTCGATTGCGGCTGTCGTCGGCATTCACACCGGCTTCGACATGGCCCTCGTTGAGCAACCGAGCGCCGCCAGTCAGCGCCACCCGATCGCGAGCAGCCAGGCTGCCGCGGTTCACCAGGCTGTCCCTGGCCTGAACCTCGAGCTGGGTCCCGGCGTACACCTGCCCCTGGGTTTCAACGCTCTCGGCGCGTGCCGCGATCTGCCCGCTGGCCGCCGCCGTGTTGAGCGTCAGTAGCCCATTGGCATCGATCTGAATATCCCCGGCACTGGCCGCCATGTCGCCGGCCAGCTTCACACCCACGCCCGCCTCG
>NZ_JBQWIF010000066.1:0-13346 GCF_052958135.1 Pseudomonas sp. SZ40
CCGCCCTCGCCACTTGACGTTGGGCTATCTCGGTCAGAGGGAGTTTGATCGGCGAAATTGGAGCAGTAGTTCTACTACCTGTCCACTGGCTACGGGACAGACCACTATACCTCCTGTGGGATTATTAAAGTGGCGCCGGACTTTCTTAACTGGATGCTAATCTGCTGTCGGTTAAGCTTGGCTAGCTTGGCGCGCCCATGCTTCTTGAAGCAGAGAACGAACCCGGTCATTCGCCGCGGCTAAATTCTCAGCGTGCAGGGCTTCGAAGACCTGATCCCGCGTTCTCAATTTCCCGTCCGGGTTTCGCAAACGTCCCCTAATTTCGTCATTCGTTGCGCTTCTCCTCATCAGATTGTCCGGAGCCTGCCTGATCAAAGAACGGATCCGCTCACCACGTGCTCCCAATTTATCAGCATGCAGAGCGCGGAGGACATCCTTCTCATTTCTCAATGTCCCATCCGGGTTTCGCAAACGCGCGCTAATTTCCCCGTCGGATGCGCTTGGCAAGACTCGCCTACCCTCCAAGTTCTGGAAGATAGAATGAATGAGACTAGAGCTCGCCGTTCGTCCGAGGGCATATAGTTTGTCACGAACCTCTCTATGGGTTCTCAAGTTCCCGTCAGGACCTCTTATTAGCGCCCTAATCTCATCGTCCGTTGGCCGCACACGTGCTTGCGAGCCAGTTGCACCCGAGCGGGTAGATCCAGGGTAGGGCCCATTAAGTGCATTCCGAGTAGCTTGGGTTCGAATAGGCCCAGATCCACTGGCCGTTAAGCTTTCTGCTGCCGAGCCCAAATGAGAAAAGGCCATGGTTTGTGTGCTGCCTGATGCACCTGAGGGTAGAGGAGCAGAATAATTCTGCGGCTTGTTCTGACGAACCATTGCTTCAGTTAGCTGGCTGCGTGAATAGTGCGCAGCCAAATGAGTAGACGGCGGTACCTGGCCGGCACCCATGTTGGGCGTAGAACTTTCGCGGCTGACGGCAGCAGCATGCCCCAAAAGATGAATGGACTCAGTCCTGCCGAAGGCCGGCATATGGAGGTCAATACCCGCAATATCATATTGAGCTTGCTCGTTTAAGCGTGCACGGATGGTCAGGTTTGCTACCTCTCCATCTGATTGAGTTACCTGCTGCCCAAAGTTGGCGTCCGCTCCATGATTCGACTGCATGCGCAGCTCGTTGTCACTGATGCCATTTCTGGCTAGCAGTGCCAGCAGTTGGTGGCGGCTGTTAGGTTGGGTCTCAACTTGATCTAACGCTAGCAGGGCATTATGGCTCAACAGGGCAGCCGATAAAGTACCGCAATGGCTAGGTGGGTTGTTCTGCACCACCATGGCATCAGCCACTTCGGTCGCAGAATCGGATGCTGCAGGGTGAGTGGGTGTTAATGGCGGAGAAGCACTGTCGCGCGCGGCGCCGGCTGGGGGGCCTGATAGATAAATGGACTCAGTACTACCGAAGGCTGGCATGTGCAGGTCAATACAGACAATATCGTATTGAGCCTGCTCGTTTAGTCGTGCACGAATGGTTAAGTTGGCCGACTCTCCGCCCGGTACAGTCATGTTCTGCCCAAAATGAGCGTCGGCTCCCTGATACGACTGCATATGCAGCTTGCTCTCTGCGATGCCATTTTTGGCCAGCAGCGCCAGGAGCCGGTGATAGTCATTGGGTTGAGCTTCAGCCTGATCCAGAGCCCTTTGGGCATTCAGGCTTATAACTGCAGGAAACAGTACGTCAGAATGGCTGTGTGGTAGCCTTGAGATGGACGCTGCTACTAACAGTTCGCCGCTGCTTGGCAAGGTTCGAAGGTGTGCTGGTATAACTGACTGGAGGGAATTCATCCGTTTTTGGCCCTAGCTCGCCGATGATTTCAAGCCCTTATAAGCGCCTGACTGAATCAGTGGGTGGCGAGAACAGGGTGTACGGTTCCCCAAGAGGATAGCAACGGGTGTACCGGGATGGACTAACTAAAAGAACGTGTTAGATCAACAATGCACTAATTTGTGCTCTATACGTAATCTATACAAGTTAGTCAAAAAACCTGAAAACCATATTTAAATATAGCTGGCATGGGACAATGCTACTGCCCCGTGGCTGTTCCAATCCCCCCCAAAGCCACAGAGAGCCGCAAGCAGGCAAGGCCGCGATATGACGGCCATTATTATGTAAGACCAAAGGTTTCGGTGGTCATTAAGCTTTTTGATCGAAAATGGCCGTACATTATGGCAAGTGATCCAACCCAGCCAGTGTTAGCTGCTCACGACAAATATGATCTAGGGAGGCCACATCGAGATCAGGTAACTGGGCAGCACGCCATACGACGAGCTCTAACTGCAGGTTGAGAAACAGGAAGAACTGGTTATAGCGATCCGATTCGTAAAAGCGCCGGGTTAGCATGTCACGTAACTGATCCGGCGCAAGCGCCTCGACTTCTAAGTGCAACGCAATTCCCCAATGCTGATGATCACTACGACTGACTAATTTCACGCCGGAGGCAAGAGGCCAGACCGCGCTGCTCTCAGCCGCCGCGTGCTCGAGGAACTTTTGCTTTTCGGAGGCGCGTATCAAGGCTTAGTCCTCCAACGGAGTGACTGAATAATCGCGATCAAGGTTGCGATCCTGCTCGTTGAGCCCCTGTCGCATCTCCTCAGGCCACCAAATCACCAGTTCTCGAGAAGTGGAGTCTGGCCGCGTGCACGCCTTACCTGCACAGCCCTGCTGGCTCGCACAGCCAACTAGCAACATCAACATTGACAGTACTGCTAGTGAACGAAGATTCATCATTTGTCCTTTTTCCCTAGCAGCGAGGGGCGTAGCTCGAGAGATGTGTCGAGGGCCTTGGGCTGTCGCATTGCGATGAAAACCTCGCTTTCCTCTCCAGGCTGCAGCCAGGCATGTGGCCAGGCGCTAACTCCCATGACCCAACGGCCTCCGCAGCGGCTTTCATCGATACGAACCGGCTTGGCCGAATCATTGCGCACCGCCACTACAGCGACTCCCCAATCCTTACGGGCGTACCACTGCGAGTGATGAGGGGCAATGGACAACTCCTGACCAAGCTGACAAAGCGTGTCAGGCTCGAATGCGGCCTTAGTTGCAGTAAATCCGCTCGGCGATGTGCCGTTGATTAGCTGTACGAATGCCTGGCGGATATCGTTGCGCGTAGGGCGTTCAGTTGTACCTCGACGGCCTTGTATTTCCTTCATCTGCTGATCCAGATCGTGAGGATTGGCGTGTTGCACGTACCGCGAAGGGTTGACTTGGTCACCAATCAGGCGAGGCGTGAGAATGAACAGCCGCTCGCGCTGCGTGTACTCACGGCTACGCGATTGGAACAGCAGCTTACCGATCACGGGTATGTCGCCAAGCAACGGGATTTTGTTGAGCCTGTCGTTGGCTTCTACGCCGTGGAACCCACCGATCACCAGAGAGCCATGCTCGGCTATAACCGCTTGAGTGCTGACATTGCCGCGGCGAACAGATGGTTGGTCTTCACTGATCTGAGACTCAAGGATCTGCCCGTCTTCGATGTCAACAATCAGCTGCACTTGGGATCGACCGTTGTGGTCGAGAGATCGAGGGATGACCTGTAAGCTAGTACCCGCGGTTATAGGCGCGATATTGGCGACGCGCTCTGCCAGAGCGGTCAGGTATTCGGTGCGACTAAAGTCGATGACAGCGGGCTGGTTCTCAAGAGTCAGAATCGAGGGATTACCGATGATTGAGGCGCTACCTTTGCCTTCCAAAGCCCTTAGCTCGGCGGAGAATCGTCCGGCATCCTGGATGAATAAGGTCGATGGAGCTCCAGGTTCGAACAGATTGGCACCGCCGCTCAAACTTCCGGAATTGAATGACCAGCGGCTGGAAAGTTGCGCCAACTCGTTTCGATCAATGTCGAGAATGACCGCGTCGATCTCGATCACATTGCGTGGTACATCCAACTGCTGGATCAGGTTCTGATACATGGCTCTGCGAGCAGGTAAATCATAGATCAGCACCGCGTTGTTACGTACATCCGCGCTGACGCGTATTCTGGCACTGCTGCTGGCATTGCTGCTTCGGCTCCCGGAGTTGGACGACGGCGTCATGCCAAGCCCTCGCTCAATACCAGATCCCAGTACGGGGCTATCCATATTGCTCAGCGCATCGTATGCCAATCCGATTGAATCGGCACCACCACCGCCCCCCCCGAGCCCACCAACGCTTGAGCCGCCCTGGGCAGGATCAAGGGCAAGACTGCTGCCACGGGAACGCGTCTCTAGTAGCTCTTGGAGAATGCGCGCAACACCAGCGACTTGGAGCTGTTGGTCTCTGTAGCGAATGCTGCGATCGGCGGCATTGGCATATTTGAGGGGAAACACAATAATGTCCTGTTTTTCAGCCTCTTCTGGTTTCTCAACCTTTTCACCGTAGTCGCGAATGAACTGTACGTACTTGGCCGGCCCACGCACTAGCACGGCCCCCTCATCCGCCAAAAGTCCCCAGCCGAAACGGGGATCCAGCAGCCCTATCTTCTCGAGCGCGCCTTCAAGGTCGTCCACTGCCTCCGTGGAGACCTCAATGCGTGCGGAGGTCTGCTCCTGGGTGGGGCTGATGTACAGGGTGTCATTGAAAACGAACCACTGAAAATGATACTCGCGACCGAGTCGATCCAGAAAGCCCTGGGGGTTATCGGCGCGGATACGCCCGTCAACCACACCGTCCATTGGCGGCATATCGAGCGCTAAGCCGAACTCGCGCGCAAAATCACCCAGCGCAGTCATCAATTCGGTTCGCTGAGCATCATATGCATAAGCCGTACGCTTCCAGCTTTCAGGCGGAACAGCACGCGCAGGCATCGCAACAACTAATAATAACCAAGGTAGCCATATCAGGGCCTTGCGCATTTCTTACTCCAATGTGCGGGCTTCAATGCCCTAAGGGGTGGAAACAGTGAAATTGTTCAGTTCGCGCGCATCAGCTAGACTGAGCATCGCGGCGCGCTGGTTTGCCAAGCCCTCCAGACACCCCAGAATCTGTACCTGCTTGACGGGCAGCGGACACCATTCGACCAGCAGTAGGGCGTAGGCATGGGGATCGAAAGCCAGTGCTCCTCGGCATCCGCAGGCCACTCCTGCACCAGCCTCGCTCAGCAGTGCATCTAGACGATCTCGATCCCAACCTTCGAACACCTCCAAGCTGCAACGTAGTCCGCTGCCGAGCAGAGTAATCTGGAATTGAGCGCCATCGACCCAACACGATAGGTTGCCCTCATGACCAGAATCACACCAAGCCTGAAGCGCTTCGGTAAACTCACTGAATGCCATCAATGATTGCTTTGGTCAGCCCATGCTGGGCGCGCAGTTCTTCGCCCACCACGCTACTGGTCAGTTGCGCGCGACGTGCAGCATCGTTGTACGCCTCAAAATCTTCGAGACTGCCGGTATCAACCGCCTGCCGCAGCGCGTCCTGCAATCCGCTCTTGGCATTCTGGTGCGCACGATCCAGGCTATTGCGTATCGCATTGATACTGGTCATATCTACTCTCACTCTTGCTGAAAATGCTCTTGAGTGGCATCACTATGGGGCTGGGTTCCACCGGATTCCTCTACTGCTTCAGAGAGCGGCCGCAACGGCTCGCCGAGCAGTCCGTTTAGCAGCGCCCCCCAATCGATATCGAGCGCTCCCTGGGCATGACTGAGGCGTAGCGCCTGCGCAGATACCTCATCATCCTCCTGCACAGTCCAGAACGCGGCGAGCCGTGAGTCAGCCAGCCAAGTGCGCACAGCTGAAGCCTGTTCGGGATGGCAGAGCAGCGTTGCTGCAGTTCGAGCGGCCTGACTTTCGGAAAGATTACGCAGAAGAGCCCGGATACGCTGAGTGGAATCGGTATCGTCAAGCAGGCGCGACAGCGCCAGACTTAACAATCGCTCGACACTGGAGAGCGCCTCGCGCTTGAACGCCGCGCTCTCATCGTCAAGCGCCTGCAAATGACGGTTCGCCTGCTCCCAAAAAAGCGCCTGAGATTGCTCCAATCGCTGCTTGCACTCACGGTCAGTGGCCAGTAGAAGCTCATCGATCTGTTGCTGCGCCTGTTCGAGCAGAGCCTCGGCACGCAAGAAACCTTCAACGACTTCCCGGCGTAGCACCGGCTGAGTCAGCACATCGCAATGCATGGGCAGCCTACGCTTGACCAGCATGCATGCCTCCTCGTGAAGCACGCCAGAGAACCGAGGACCACAGCGCATCCAAGCGATTGCTCGGCAAACCCTGAGGCAGCTGGCTAAGGGTCGACGATGGCCATTGTTGTTTAGCCCGCATCCAACGTTGCGGCCCTATCCACGCACCCAACAGTAGCCGCGCGTCTAACGGAGCGGATGGTAACCAAAGCCCAGGTCTCAAGGCCTTAGCCACGCTTCGACACCAGACTTCGTGAGCAACCAACGATTCGGGAAGTGACTGTTGTGGTGCGCAGATAGCCTCCACTAGGCACAACGCAATCGCCTGTTCGGCCTCGGGCAGGCGAACCCAGCGCACCAAGCCCTCATGCGGTTCGGGTGGCTGCGGCAGTTGCACGGCTCGACTATGTGCTATGAGCTCATGACGACTGATCGGCGCACACAGCGCCAAGCCCTCGTGATTGCCTACAGGCTCGGCACACCACAGGGGCTGCACTTCCTCGCCAGCAGCAAACCACCAGCGAATCCAATACTCTGCAACCCCATCCATCAGGTACGGCTCGGCAGAGTGGTAGGCGCCGCGCGCTGCGGCAGAACACGCCCTAGGAGTGCCCTTCGCCAATCAGCCCGCGCGCTTAGCACGATGACTAGTAGCAAAAATCCACCCAGCATTGGAGCAATCCAAAGCGCGCGCTGCCAGAACCCTAACTGATGCTCTTCAAGCAGAAAGGGGCCAAATTTAACCAGCGGCTCAGAATTGTCAAAAGCCGTCGCAGGCACAAAAACGATGGAGAATTTTCCAGAATCTGTCGCAACCGTGTTGGCCATCCCGGGAATACTGCTCGCTACCATCATCTGGATACGCTGACGCACCGCATCCGGCTCAAGGCGATTGGAGTGTTTGATGAAAACCGCCGCCGATGCAGGCTGAACAGGCTCGCCGGGCGCAATTCGCTCAGGCAGCACGACATGCACACGCGCGACAATGACGCCATCTATCTGTGACAAGGTCGACTCAAGCTCTTGAGAAAGCGCATAGATGTAACGCGCCCTCTCCTCCAGCGGAGTCGAGATTACGCCCTCTTTCTTGAAAATTTCGCCAATGCTCGTACGTGCACGCCGCGGCAAGCCAGCGGCTTCCAACACTCGAATCGCGCGATTGGTGTCTTTACTGGAAACCGACAGTACGATCCCGGTCTTCTCCGTTCGCTTGCTGGTTTCGATACGGTAATCACCCAGAGAGGCAATCACGTCATTCGCATCCCGCTCGGATAGCCCGCTGAACAAGTCCGTATGTTCGCTGCAACCCGCCAGAATTAACAAACATAACAAGAGAGCTAAACCCTTTTTCACAACGGCGGCCTATTGCATGTTGGTCAATTTTTCAACGGCCTGACTACCCTTGCTGATCACCTTGGTGGTCACCGCCATCTCCAGCGAATACTGCGACAATGCCCTACTCATCTTCGATACCGCAGTAGGGTCGTTATCCATAACAGCCTGCTTCATGCTGCGCATGGCATCCTGCGAAAGCCGGTCAACCGACCCCATTCGTTCGCCGACCACGTCGGCCAGAAAGGCGCCACTTTTAGTCGGTGCATCGGCCCCGCTGTCGCGCATCAGCGAAGAGAAGAGTTCAATGTCAGCCTGGCTAGGCTCGTTAACCAAGCCCTGATCAAACTCAAACGCACTGTTCTTGGCGACTTTTGTGAGGTCGCCGTTTCCCGAAATACTCATGAAACTCAACTCCAGAAAAAAAAGGGCCACATTGCAGCGCGGTCAAAGCGCTCGGCCCCGTACACATGAGTACGGGGCCAGCGGTATCGCAGATCAAGCTTGCTACTTGCCGCCCGGCAACATCAGATTGACTATCGAGTTGGCGGCATCCATTGCACCTTGCCCGAGGTTCTGCATGTCGAGCTTCTTGGTCAGGTTCTGCAACCCGTCCATTACTCCGGCAAGCATCTCGGTTAGCTCTTTCAGGGCATCCCCCCCCCCTTTGCCGGTCTTGCCGGAGGTGCTGCCAAGCCCACCAGCACCTCCAAGCAAGTCCTGTCCAGGTGCGGCTCCTTGGGATGAAGCATCACCCAGTGCCTGGCCTGAAGCCTTGGCCTCCAATTGACCACCGATCATGCCGAGTGCAGACTTGAATGCCTCGGTTTCACTCTTGTTCAGATGCTTATCTTCGATCAGTTCCTTGCTCCATGACCCGGAGTCAGGAGGAGGAAACTGCTTAGGATTGGCATCCATGAACTTGGCGACCTCCTGCATCATTCCGGCGTCTTTCTGTTCAAACTTCGAACCTTCACCGTCCGGCTTCAACATACTGTCCAGCGATGACTTGGCCAGACCGCTGAGTACCCGCTCCAGCAGATCAGCCCCCCCTGACTGGCCCATGCCAGGCTGACTAGATGCACCGCCTTGGTTGCCGCTAGAACCAGTTTTAGGCTGACCAAAGTCTTTGCCCAACTTCTCACCGATAAGCTGCTCGAGGATTTTGGTCAGCATCTCCTCTAAACCGCCCCGCGCGCCGCCTGCCCCCGCCGAACCGCCCGACAACTGCTCTTTGATCATCTGACCGAGACCGGAATCGGAATCCTTCCCCTTGAGAAGGGCTTGCACTAGTTGCTTGATTACATCGTCTAGCCCCTGAGAGTAGCCTTGTTGCTGTCGAGGCTTTTCCTTAATTCCGAACAAAGAACTAGAGTCCATGGCCGGATTGTTTAGAACCATGTTCATATCAACACCTCCTCCATCAGATCATTACGCCCTCTCTAGCTAGGAAAGGGCTTCAATCAGTAACTGATGCCTTTGGCGTTCTGAGCAGCGGAGCTGATCGACTTGTTCGACGCATCTTGCTGTGCTGAATTGATAGAAGACGCAACGTTCTGACTTTGTATATTTCGATTGGCTTCACCCTGGATCTTTTGAAGCTCAGCCGAGTGAGCGTCGCTTTTCTTATTCTCACTGCGAATCGCGTCGAGAGAGGCGCTGTCAGTTGAAGTGTCACGCAGACCTTTTGCGGCGTCCTGTCGTGCTTCAGTTTGCCCCAAATACTGGGCGGTAGAGTTGTAAACGTTCTGAGTGCCTCTAATCGGATCCGGCATGATTCTATCCTCTATAATAATGATAACAACGCTTGCTCGTTGCTATGGATAGGTGGCGACGACTGCCGAATTGGTTCCAAAAAATATCAAAAATATGCGATGACAATGGAAAAATTCAGCTGACACCGTCAGATATCAAGATCCTTCATACGCTGGTAGAGAGTTCGCCGTGGTATGTCTAACTCGCGGACTACTGCCGCAATGCAATGGTCGTTACGCTTGAGTGCTTGCTGGATTAAAGTCTTCTCGATCACACGAAGCTGGCCTTTGAGCCCTGTACCTACAGGCTCATCAGCATCATCTTCGATAAGCGGTAGCCCGAGAACATAACGCCGAGCTGCGGACTTGAGCTCACGATAATTTCCTGGCCAATCGTGATTGAGAAGTAGTTCTTTTAGCTGCGCGTCAACAACTGGTGCAGGAATGTTTAGTTCAACTTCAGCACTTTCCAAGAAGCGCTTGAATACGTTAACGACACGATCACCCTGATGCCGTAGCGAAGGTAGACGAAGACTCACCACGCTTAATCGAAAATAAAGATCGCGCCGGAACCGACCCTGCACTATCAAATCCTCCAGCGTTCGTTGTGCAGATGCGATAACTCCAATATCAAGTGATATAGCCTTTGTAGACCCTAAACGCTCGACCTGGCGACTCTCTAATATACGTAGAAGCTTGACCTGCAGGTTGATTGGCATACTGTCGATCTCATCGAGGTACAAGGTTCCTCGGTGTGCAGCCTCAAAATAACCAGGTCTGGCATGATCCGCACCGGTAAAAGCCCCAACAGCAACACCAAATAACTCGCTCTCCAAAAGAGACTCAGGAATTGCAGCACAATTGATAGCAACGAAGGGGCCACGGGGCCTTGATAACTTATGCAGATGCCGAGCAATAGTATCCTTACCGGTGCCCGTCTCACCGACCAACAATATATCGACACCAAGCTCAGTGATACTCTGCCCTAATATTTCTAAACTCGGCATACCATTTTCAATCAAAATCAGCTTGAAAGCGGATTCCATGTCACCCCCAACAAATGGAATTCCATTATTATTGATTAACGAGCAGCGGATCGCTCGCTTGAGCACGTAGCCTTACACGCAAGTTCCTTAATACGATGATGCAGCGTACGCCTTGGAACATTAAATTCTTTGGCTACCGCCTCCAGTCGACCAGCATGGCGTGTCAGCGCTTCATTAATTAGCGTCCGTTCAACTTGTCTCATCTGGATCTTTAGCCCAGCTTTGTTATCTTCGAAATCCCCCATCACAATATTCGAGTTGAACGGTGAGGCGCCCATTACGAAACGCTTAGCCGCCGATTGAAGTTCGCGTATATTTCCTGGCCAAGAGTGAACAAGTAGCATCCTGGCGATTGAAGGATCAAGGACATTCAAATCTCGCTTTAGAATCAAGGCTGCCGAACGGCATAAATCCTCAAACAATGGCAATATTTGATCACGCCGCTCCCTGAGAGGTGGGAGCCTTACCGTCACAGCATTGAGCCGGAAGAGTAAATCGTTTCGAAAACCACCTTGCTTAACGAGAGGAGCCAAAGGACGTTGAGCAGAGGCAATCACCCTCAGATTAAGCGGCATGAAACTGGTGCCACCCAAGCGCTCTATACCTCGCTCCTCCAGCACACGTAAGAGCTTGGCCTGCAATGAAAGCGGCATGCTGTCGATTTCATCTAGATATAAAGTGCCCTCATTCGAGGCCTCAATATAGCCCGACCTCGAGCTCAGCACGCCAGTGAACGCTCCTTTATAAGCCCCGAAAAGCTGGCTTTCTGCAAGCGACTCAGGAATAGCAGCGCAATTTAAGCCAATAAACGACCCAGGTCGCTTTGAGAGTTTGTGGATACGTTTAGCTAACGTGTCCTTTCCCGTTCCTGTTTCGCCGTACAGCAAAATATCCATATGCAAAGATGCTGCAGATAGTGAAAACCCTAATTCAGAATCATTATGAAAACAGCTATAATCATTACACTTGGAGACTTCTGCTATCATTGGCGCCTCTCACGTTTCTTACTGAATTGCGATATTCTCCTTCTCGGAGCACCAGCCAAATCCACGTAAACGCACTCAGGCAACAGTGCCCGCTGACGCAAATTGCACTGGACAATCACTCTCAGCATTATCATTATTTTAAATTTAAAACTTTAATGAGGGCCGCAGCAGCCTAGCCGACTACGCGAGAACGCAATACTACAAAGTCTTATCCACCCATCAAAGACAAATCGAAATTAGATCAGTTCCACATCAACGTTATCATCCGACGTAACGTCATACCGCCCGTCCCAGATAAGCCTCCATTGCGAGCCATACACATCTAGACGCATAATGGAATCTAGCAAGTGCGGTTGCCAAAGAAATGAATCACGACAGATCAGCAGTAAACCACTGATCTCAGATGGAAATTTCATCCAATACCAAGCTTTAGACTCAATTTCTATGAGTTAGTCCACGGGCTGGCGGCCTCCCATTCAAAGACAAATAACCATAGAATTGACGTAAATAAATAGCGCCCAACTTATATGTTCTCGCACATTTATCGCTCGACGCTATCATTGAATCCCAATCCCGCGCTCAGCAAGCTGCAATAGGCGAGTATACTGACGACATCTTCGAGATGTGAAAATTATTAAGCTTGCGAGCCCGACGATATAATCTCACCGCTCACCGCGATTCCACTGTCCACATCACAACAAGCCACCGCCATATATCACTCAGCCAGCACCTACCCTAGTCCAGCGCCACCCTGTTAGATGGCACATCTCTGAAAAGCCATCATCTACGCACAAGCTAGTGATTAAGATATTCAAAAAATATGTGAAAGCCACCCCCTTAAATTCAGTCAGCTCTGTAGACTGAGCTCAATGACATTAGTTCAGCCGGCAGGCTTATATCATCGCGAAAGGGCGCCTGTTTGACGTCAAAATTCTTTTAACGAGATAACTCTAAGAGATCGCAAAAAATACATTGTGACGTGCATCACGTTTTTTTGGGCAGAAGAGTAACGCATCTACAAGATGACTTGAAAATAACCAACATAGCATCAGGCCGCCTCCTAGACATTGTACAGCGCCAATACACCACTCGTCGCACGCTCCAATAAAACAACACTAAACAACCTCATCCGTGTAACATTACGTAACTGGCGCAATTCAATTGCGTTACAATACGCCTGCAGATAGAAATCGCAATAATCCATGTATTCCAATATTGGGAAGAAGGCTGATTGCTTCCCCCGTACTCACAACTGCAATCAAGAATAAGGTGTTAGGAAGCCCATGAAGAATGAAACAAACCCATTCAACGGATATGTTCAAGAATGTCTCAAGCTCATTACGATTTGTGAAGTGTATGAGCTGGTTGAGTCAAAGAAACTGGAGGTGCAGGCTCGTATAAATCCGGGTACTCTGCGCTTGCTCGAAGAGCTTTCTACGGTACTGGATCAACGTCTGCCTGAGCTTATAACCGAACTAGTCACGACTGGTGCGCATCAGCTTGCCAAGGCATATAGTGAAGCTTCTGGCGACAAAGCCAATGAAGTACTTAATGAGCTCATCTCTCTAAGCCGCCACAGAGATGATGATTTGGAATAATTCCCGCTTGTTCCGCCAGATAAAACCGGGGGCTGCTCCAAATAGCAGTATTTGCCCCCGGCTGTCTGGATCAGATGTAATCACCAAAACTTCGACCTGGCCAAACCGCTAGGTTGAAGTGGGCAAGTCGTTCGTTCCTACGGGTGTATGGTGAATCTCGATGACTAAAA
This sequence comes from Pseudomonas sp. SZ40, assembly GCF_052958135.1. Classification (NCBI taxonomy): domain Bacteria; kingdom Pseudomonadati; phylum Pseudomonadota; class Gammaproteobacteria; order Pseudomonadales; family Pseudomonadaceae; genus Pseudomonas; species Pseudomonas sp. SZ40. The sequence continues at coordinate 13,046 of NZ_JBQWIF010000066.1, forward strand.
TATCGAATGGTGCCTCGGGCGATCAGTCGTCGTTCATCCGCGAGTGGGTGCGGGTGTCCTTCATGGTGACGTACACCAGCAGCGAGCAGGCGATGCAGCCAGTCACGTACCAGTAGAAGCCACTCTCCATGCCCACGCTCTTGAACCACAGCGCCACGTACTCGGCAGTGCCGCCGAAGATCGAAACGGTCAGCGCATATGGCAAGCCGACGCCCAGGGCGCGGATCTCGGTGGGGAACAGCTCGGCCTTCACCACCGCGTTGATCGAGGTGTAACCACTGACGATGATCAGCGCCGCCAT
>NZ_JBQWIF010000067.1:0-12732 GCF_052958135.1 Pseudomonas sp. SZ40
TTGCTGGCGAATGTCAGCCATGGCGACGATGTCGCTGAGCACTCACCATCGCATCGCCCGCAAGCGGGCTCCTACGGCGCGGGGGATTCACGCAGTCATGTAGGAGCCAGCTTGCTGGCGAATGGCGGCCATGCTGACGATGTCGCTGAGCACTCACCATCGCATCGCCCGCAAGTGGGCTCCTACGGCGTGGTGGATTCGCGTAGTCATGTAGGAGCCAGCTTGCTGGCGAATGTCAGCCATGGCGACGATGTCGCTGAGCACCCACCATCGTATCGCCCGCAAGCGGGCTCCTACGGGGCGGGGGCGAGATCAGTGTCTCGCCCTTGGGGTCGCTCAGCTGCAGCCTTCCACGTAGAAGACGGCCGGTGGCATGCCGATGCGCCAGCGGGTTACCAGACCGTTGGGGTCGGTCTCGAAAACCAGTCGGGCTTCACTGTCGATGAACGGCTTGACGATAAAGTCGCTGGCACCTTTCACGTACTTGTGTGGCTGCTCTTCGAAGTGGCCGGGGAAGGTGGCGCGAATCTGCTGGGCACTGCTGCCAACCTGCAGACCACGAGGCGCCTTGCGCTCGCGGGTATCGATGTCATAGCGCACGAACAGCCCGTTCTCGAGCATGAACGAGGTACCGAAGCCTTTTGCAGGCCGTGGGTCCTGGACCAATTGGCGGCAGGTGTCAGAGGTGCCTCCGCCCTCGCGCAGAGAACCTTTCCAGGCTGCACGTACCGCCGCCTCGTCACTGCCGAAGCGCGCACTGGCGAACCCGGCGAATGGGCTGAGATCCGCTTTTTCCTGCAGCTTGGGCGGGCTGCTCTGGGCGGCGGAGGCGGTCTTGGCGGGGATCTTGTCGGCGTCGCTGCAGGCAGTCAGCGCCAGGATGCTGGTCATCAAAACTGTGGAAATGAAAAGCGTGTGTTTCGCCATGAAATCCAACCTTCGTCTCGAATGGGAGCGACCGCATCGGTGTGCGGCCAGGATCTATCTGGGCATGAGACCGGCTGGAATGGGCGCTTGCGCGCTTTAGCTGGGAAATGGAATGGCCCGCTGCGTATGCGGGCCACTCGATACGGCCTCATGCTGCGTGATGTTTGGCCGCGCTATCGGGAAAAAGATCCCGCTGTTTATCAAGATACTGATCGACCAGCCATTTACCGTGTGCGATGGAGGCGTGCTGGGCCTTGTTCAGGTCGTCGAGGAAGGCTCCATTCAACGGCAGCGCCATGCGCCGGGTGGTGCGTCCGTCCGGCGCGGTGATCCGGCAGCCCCCAGCCCAGGGGGTTGGGATGCCTGGATGCTCCATGACTTCGGCGCTGATGTGATGATCGCGGTGGGTGCACTGTAGCGTACTCATGGGTGATACCTCGTGTCTGGCCCGCGCCGGCAGCACGACGATCCCTGTTCGAAACGCACCTGCAAAACGGGCGTGGGTGTCATTAATGGGTATAGCATGGGGCTGCGACAGAACGACGCGAGCCGCTGAGCGGTCTACTCTCAATGACAGGGCCTATTTCTACGGTCCGCGTCGACCAATCAGACCAGGCACATGGGAGCCGTTGGTTCGGCGATCCAACCTTTCACCTGATGGAGATCAACGTTATGAGCACAGCCTTGCACGATGATGTCAGTGGTGGCGTTCTAGGTCGGATGAAGCAAGGGGGGTTCGATTTTGCCAGTGTCCATCCCATCGAGTTCTACGCAATTTTTCCCGATGAAAACAATGCACTGAAGGCGACACGAAATTTTCGTGGCGAGTCGCTGCACGCTCTGGTGACCGAGCGTGACGAGGGCGGTTGGCACCTGCAGGTGAGCAAGGTGATGCATGTCACCTATGCGGGTATCGATGATTTCGAGCAGGACATGCAAGCGGTGGTGGCACCACTGGGTGGCAAGCTGGATGGCTGGGGCGTGACCCAGGAGCCCAGGCCCGCCAGCCTCAGGAGCTGAAACCAGCCTTATCGATCCATGCGGCAAACCCTGGCAGCGTTCCGCTGCCAGGGGCTCAGGCGCCTTTCTCCCACAGTCTTATCAGCTCCCGAGGAGCCTGCTCTTCGGGAATCTGCAGCACCAGCTCACCTTGCTCTTGCTGGCGTGGCACCTGCAGCTCTATGCGATAGAAGCGCTGGTCGCCCTTGCCGACCTCGGGTCTGGCCACCGACAGACAGTTCTCCAGAACGGAGCACACCTGCCCGCGCTGGGTAGGGTCGCATTGAGCAAAATCGATTTCTCGCGGGCGACTCAATGCGCTGATCGCAGCGAAGCCTCCCTGCCGGGAAATCCGCACGACAGCGTTGGTACCCAGTTCCGGCAGTTCTTTCATGATGCGGCCTCTACGCCAACGTCTTGCCACGCCTTGCTGACGGCAAGTGCTTCCCGAGAACCCTGACCATAACGCTGTTCGGCGTTGTTCACGCACAGGCTGGCAAAGTCGACGAACGAGGCGTCGTTGCTCAAGCGTCCGTCGCAGAGCGTGTCGTACCAGATGAGCCCAGCCTTTTCCCAGGCAAAGCCACCAAGGGCGATGGCTGCCAAGTGGAAGGCACGGTTGGGTATCCCGGAATTGATATGGACGCCGCCATTGTCTTCCCGCGTGTCGACGAAGTCGCGCATGTGCCCAGGCTGCGGATCCTTGCCGAGCAGCGGATCGTCATAGGCGCTACCCGGAGCCGACATGGAGCGCAGGCCGTTGCCGTTGACCGCGTCGGTCAGCAGGCCGGCACCGATGATCCAGTCCGACTGTTCAGCGGTCTGCTGCAGGGTGTACTGCTTGGTGAGAATGCCGAATACGTCGGATAGCGATTCGTTCAGCGCGCCGGACTGGTTGACGTAGGCGAGGGCGGCTTCGGTATCGATGACGCCGTGGGTCAGCTCGTGTGCGACCACGTCCAGGGCGATGGTGAAGCGGTTGAAAATCTCGCCGTCGCCATCACCGAAGACCATTTGTTCGCCGTTCCAGAAGGCGTTTTCGTAAGCCTGTCCATAATGCACGGTACCCACCAGCGCAAACCCCTGGCCGTCGATGGAGTGGCGACCCAGAACCTCCCAGAAGAAGGCATAGGTCGCGCCCAGTGCCTCGTACGCTTCGTCTACCGCCACGTCGCCGGTTGCGGCCTGCCCTTCGCTACGACTCAGCTCACCGGGCAGGCGCATGTCCTGCCCGGCATCGTGGATGCTGCGCTGCGGCTGTCCCGCCTGTACGGCACTGCGGCCAGCCTGCTGCGTAGCAAGCCGAGGCGCGCCATTATTGTGCCGCAATGAATTGACATGATTGAGCGTGCTGCGTGCGCAATCGCGTTGACGCTCGGTTCCGTGACCGATGATACGGTCGAGGATGTAGGGAGGTACGAGGCAGCTGTTCATCGGGCGTTCCTTGTTCAGGGACGTTAGTTGTCAGCCGCGTAAAAACACGGCACCTGAAGCTGGGATCGCGTTGCGTCGCGGATGTTTCTATCGCAATGCTTTTTCTGGACGGAAGGACGTGAGAGAAAAGTGCAATGCTTTGCCGTCTCGCCTGTCTACGCTTTCATGAAGCGCGGCTGTAAAAACAAGATGCACGGGCGCCGGTCGTAGCCGCGCAGTGCAACGCGATGGAGCACGTCCGACAGCCAGTGAGCATCAGCGTGCGTCAAAGTGGTGCGACAGGGCTTGGTTGTAAATTTATATTATTGATTTTAAAGGAATAAATACGCTGGCTCGACGTTTGCAGCGTATGGGTTGACACGGGTGGCAAGGAGTACGGCATGGCCCGCACCTTTTATGATGAGATGCACCTGGCGGATGGCGCATGTCGTCCGCATTACCAAGCTTTTGCCCGCTGGTTGGCGGACACCCCTCAGGAGTTGCTGGCTCAAAGGCGCCGCGAGGCGGATCTGCTCTTCCATCGCGCCGGTATCACCTTCACGCTTTATGGTGACGATCAGGGCACCGAGCGGTTGATTCCCTTCGACATCATTCCGCGCAGTATCCCGGCCAGCGAATGGCGCATCGTCGAGCGTGGCTGCATCCAGCGGGTGCAAGCGCTGAACATGTTCCTCGCCGACCTGTACCATGACCAGCGCATCATCAAGGCCGGGCTGATTCCTGCCGAACAGGTGCTGGCCAACGAGGGGTATCAGATGGCGATGCAGGGGTTGAACCTGCACCGTGATCTGTATGCGCACATTGCTGGCGTCGATCTGGTACGTGATGGCGACGGCACCTACTACGTGCTCGAGGACAACCTGCGCACCCCTAGTGGTGTCAGCTACATGCTCGAAGACCGCAAGATGATGATGCGCCTGTTCCCCGAGCTGTTCGCCAATCAGCGCATCGCGCCCATCGACCATTACCCGAGCCTGCTGCTCGACACCCTGAAGACCTCCAGCCCGCTGGATAACCCCACGGTGGTGGTACTCACGCCGGGACGCTTCAACAGTGCCTACTTCGAGCACGCCTTTCTGGCCCGGGAAATGGGCGTGGAGCTGGTGGAGGGCGCCGACCTGTTCGTACGCGACGACAAGCTGTTCATGCGTACGACCTCAGGCGCCAGGCAGGTCGACGTGGTGTACCGCCGCCTCGACGACGCCTATCTGGATCCGCTGGCCTTCAACCCCGACTCGATGCTCGGTGTACCCGGCCTGCTGTCCACCTACCGGTCCGGCAACGTGGTGCTGGCCAACGCCATCGGTACCGGCGTGGCCGATGACAAATCGATCTACCCCTACGTGGGCGAGATGATCCGCTTCTACCTCGACGAGGAACCCATCCTCAAGAACGTACCGACCTGGCAATGCCGCAAGCCCAGCGAGCTGTCCCATGTACTGGCCAACCTCAAGGACCTGGTGGTCAAGGAAACCCAGGGCTCCGGTGGTTACGGCATGCTCGTCGGTCCGGCTGCCAGCAAGGCGGAGATCGAAGCGTTTCGCCTGCGCCTGATCGCCCGGCCGGAGGCATACATCGCGCAGCCGACCCTGTGTCTGTCGACCTGCCCGACCTTCGTCGAGAACGGCATCGCGCCGCGGCACATCGATTTGCGCCCCTTCGTCCTGTCCGGCAAGGAGACCCGCCTGGTGCCCGGTGGGCTGACCCGTGTGGCCCTGCGTGAGGGGTCGCTGGTGGTGAATTCGTCGCAGGGCGGCGGTACCAAGGACACCTGGATAGTGGAGGACTGAGCATGCTATCGAGAACTGCCTCCGATCTGTACTGGATGTCCCGCTATCTGGAGCGTGCGGAAAACCTCGCGCGGATGCTCGACGGCAGCTATTCGCTGTCGCTGATGCCGCAGGACGGCCGCCGCGACGGCCTCGACGAACTGGCGATGCCGCTGTTGATCACCGGCACCCTGGAGGAGTATCAGGAGCGCCACGGTGCCCTGCATGCCGAGCGCATGCTGCATTTCTTCGCACTGGATGCGCAGAACCCGGCGAGCATCTACAGCTGCCTCGGCGCTGCGCGCAGCAACGCCCATGCGGTACGCGGGCGCATCACCGCGGACATGTGGGAGAACATCAACGCAACCTGGCTGGAGATTCGCGGTATCGCCGATCAGGGCCTCGGCCGCTACGGCATCAATCGCTTCTGCGAGTGGGTCAAGGAGCGTTCGCACCTGTTCCGCGGGGCCACCTTTGGCACCATCGTGCGTGGTGAAGCCTATCGCTTCATCCGTCTTGGCACCTTCATCGAGCGGGCCGACAACACCCTGCGTCTGCTCGACTCACGCTACGAGCTGCTGGGCGAGGACATCGACGAGATCGATGGCCGGCCGGCACACAGTTACTACCAGTGGAGTGCCTTGCTGCGCGCGCTGTCGTCGTTCGAGGCGTTCGCCGAGGTCTATCGAGGCTCGCCAAGCGCCCGCAAGGTTTCCGAACTGCTGTTGCTGCGTCCCGAAGTGCCGCGTTCGCTGCGTGCCTGCATGGACGAGTTGTACCTGATGCTCGCCAACCTGCCTGGAGAGAACGGCCGACCGGCACAGCGCCTGGCCGCCGAGCTCGACGCACGGTTGCGCTACACCAGCATCGACGAGGTGCTGGAAGAGGGCCTGCATGCCTGGCTGACCGATTTCATCGGCCAGGTGCACGAGCTCGGTCGCGTCATTCACACGTCCTATCTGGAGGTCGCATGAGACTGTCCATTCGTCATAACACCACCTATCACTACGAAGACCAGGTACGTGCCAGCATCCAGTACCTGCGCCTCACGCCCCATGACAGCGAACGCCAGCAGGTACTCAGCTGGCAGCTGGATCTGCCGCGCCCGGTGCGTGCGCAGCGAGACCCGTATGGCAACATCCTCCACGTGCTGACGCTGGACGAGCCTCATGAGTCGATCGTCATCGGCGCCCGCGGTCAGGTGGAGATCGACGAGTCCAGCGACGCTGAACACGAAAGCCAGTCGGCACTGCCGTTTCTGCGCTTCACACGGCTCACCGAGGCGGACGAAGCGCTACGCGATTTTGCCGCCGTGCAGTGCGCGCGTCGGCGTGATCGCAATGCCCTGATCGATCTGATGCATGGCCTGAACGGCCATATCAGCTACCGGCCGGGTGTCACCGAGGTGGAAACCAGCGCGGCGCAGGCCTTTGCCGGCCGTCAGGGCGTTTGCCAGGACCACGCCCACGCCTTCATCGCCTGCGCCCGCAGCCTGGCAATCCCGGCGCGCTATGTGTCCGGTTATCTGTTCACCGACAGCCGCGATCACCTGGCCAGCCACGCCTGGGCCGAAGCCTGGCTGGATGGTGCCTGGTACAGCTTCGACGTGACCAACTGTCTGGCGCGACCAGAACGCCACCTCAAACTGGCGGTCGGGCTGGATTACCTCGATGCCTGCCCGGTACGCGGCATGCGCCGTGGCGGCGGTGGCGAGCGGATGATGGCGCGCGTCGACGTGGAGCCGCTGATCCTCGCTCAGGAGCAGTGATGCCGTGAGGGCAGGGGCCTGATCGCCTGCCTGTCCCTTCGATGCTCCACTCCCGCGGCATCCATGCTTGCCAGTACTTGTACGACTTGCGATGAGTTGCTCATCGCTTCTAGGATGCACCCTTTGCCGAAGGGGAATGGCCATGTTGGCCGAGTTGTTCGCTGTACTGGCCCCGGTGGTCATCGTCTCCGGCATTGGTTATGCCTGGGCCCGCAGTGGCCAGAGCTACCCGATGGAGTTCATCGCCCGGCTGGTGCTGACCATCGGCACGCCAAGCCTGGTGCTGGCTACATTGAGCCGTGCCGACCTCCATCCAGCGGCGTTCACCAGCATGGCCCTGGGCTGCGTGCTGGTGACTGGCTGCATGGGGCTGTTCGGCTGGTTGTGTAGCCGGCTGTTCCGGCAGGAGTGGAAGGTGCTGGTGCCTGCCTTCCTGTTTCCCAATACCGGCAACATGGGGCTGCCGATCAGCCTCTATGCCTTTGGCGAGCATGGTCTGGCCCTGGCCGTGGCCTTCTTTCTGACCCTGTCGATCTTCCAGTTCAGCGTGGGTATCGCGCTGTCGGGCAATGCGGCATCGCTCCGCGATCTGCTGCGCAACCCGATCATGATCAGCCTGTTGCTGGCGCTACCGATGATTTTCTTCGATCTGCAATTGCCACGCTGGCTGGACAACACCGTCAGCCTTCTGGGCGGCATGTCGATTCCGTTGATGCTGCTGACCCTGGGCGTTTCGCTGGCGAGCATTCGCCTGCATCACCTCGGTTCGGGGCTCGTGCTGGGTGCGTTGCGCATTCTGCTGGGGGCAGGGGTCGGCTGGGGAATTGGTGCAGCGCTGGGGCTCGAGCCGCTGACTCATGCTGTACTGGTGGTGCAATCGGCGATGCCGGTCGCGGTATTCAATTATCTGTTCGCGGTGCGTGCCAATCGTTCGCCCGAACAGGTCGCCAGTCTGGTGATGTGCTCGACCGTGCTGGCAGTGGGCTTGCTGCCGCTGATTCTGGCCTGGTGGATGCCGCAGGTTAACTGACCGCGTATCAGCCGATCATCCTGCTCATGTTGGGCAGGATCAACAACACTGCAGTCGCAAAGAGGATAAGTCCCGCCTGACGGAATTTGGGCGTCTTGAACATGGCCGTTACCTTTTTGATTGTTGTCGTGTGGGCCGGTGAATGCCGCGTCCCCAGTGTCACCCCGGCAAGACCCGGCGGTGCATGTATTCACTGTAGAGCGGATGTCCTGTTTTTTTATATCAGTTGGTTCCTAACATAGTGCCGGAGAGTGCCGCACAGTTATGGAACCCTTCATGTCTTTCGCACACCCCTGCGCCAGAGGCCGCGCGGGCGAATGCTTCTCTGGAAATCCCTGTTTACCGTTCGTCCGGATGCCCGATGTCAAAGGACGAACCTACGAAAAACCGGCCCTAAGGCCGGCTTTCCACACGGTGGCAGCTTAGTTGTCCAGCTGCTCGCGAATGACCTTGCCCGATTTGCCGTCGATGCGGAATTCGTACAGGCGATTGTCCTGCTTGGTGCCTTCGCCTTCCCAGTAACCGGCGTCGTCGGCTTCGATCTTGTGAACCTGGGTAAAGCCAGCCTGTTTGGCGCTGCTCAGGGCTTGCTCGATGCTGATCCAGTCAGCGCCAGGGCGATCGGCCATGGCGAAGCCGGCACTCAGGGCAGCGGCGGCGGTGAGGGCAGTCAGGGTCTTCTTGAGCATCGTAAAACTCCTTTTTTCTTCGGGGAGGTTACGTCCGTTTTCGGACGTTGATGCTTGGAGTGCGCCGCTGCGCCTGTGGTTCAGAAAACCGTTGCGCTCAGTGATTCGTCTGCATGGCCGTCGAAGTGACCGGCAACGTGTCGTGGGCGTTACTGGGCATTGGCGAGTCGCTACGAGCACCGGGGGTGCCGTGCATGCTCATGCCGAGCAGCGCAGTGGCAATCACCAGGTAGAGACCGATGGCGGCGAGGGCTCCGTTGCGAGCATATCTGACGGTTTGCCTGTGCATGGTGCAGCACTCCGTGAATGGGGGATGAGCAGAATCATCTTCTGCATGAACAGCGAGCAGAAGCAAATGATCTTCATGGTCACTATCGAAACGACTGATCGTACCTTTGGCGCTTGGCCTCTTGCCTTGGTCGGCGCGCGCAGGCACGCTTTAGCTGCGTCATCATTCTTTTCAGGTACCGCTCATGTCGTTGCAGATCTGCATTCTGGAAACCGACATCCTGCGCCCCGAGCTGGTCGATCAGTATCAGGGCTACGGCAAGATGTTCGAACGTCTTTTCGCTGGTCAGGCGATCGCTGCCACCTTCAGCGTATTCAACGTGATGAACGGCGACTATCCGCCGGCCGGTTCGCGTTTCGACGCCTATCTGGTGACCGGTAGCAAGGCTGATTCATTCGCCACCGATCCTTGGATCGAGAGCCTCAAGGCTTACCTGCTGGAGCGCTATCGGGCCGGTGACAAGCTCCTTGGCATCTGTTTCGGTCATCAGTTGCTGGCGCTGCTGCTCGGTGGCAAGGCGGAGCGCGCCAGTGGCGGTTGGGGCGTGGGGATTCATCGCTATCAACTGGCCGAGCAGCCGGAGTGGATGACGCCCTCGCTGGATGAAGTGACCTTGCTGATCAGTCATCAGGACCAGGTCACCCGCCTGCCGGAAAACGCCACCTTGCTGGCGTCCAGCCCATTCTGCGCCCATGCCGCCTACCGCATCGGCGATCAGGTGCTGTGCTTCCAGGGGCATCCGGAGTTCGTGCCCGAGTACTCGCGTGCCTTGCTCGATATTCGTCAGCAACACATAGGCGAGTCGGTGTATCGCGTGGCCGTGGACAGCCTGCACGAAGATCACCACGGGCGCACGGTGGGTGAGTGGATGCTGCGTTTCATCGCCAGCGGGCGTAGTGCCGAGCCAGCGAGAGCCTGAAGCCCTCGCTGGCGCGCCGAGCGTCAAATCGCAGAAACGAAAACGGCCCTTCAAGGGCCGTTTTCGTTTCTGCAGGGCGCCTTGCGTGGAGGCGCCCGTTCGGAAATGTTACTGGGCTTCGGCTGGCGCCTCGACCTCGGCTGGCTCTTCGGCCTGTTGCTGCTCTGGTTTGACCTCGACATAGGTCAGTTGCAGGCGCTCGCTGCTCCAGGCACGGGTCTTGTTGGTCAGCTCCAGGTTGTTGTTCAGGGTCTGGCCGTAGGAGGGGATGATCTGCTTCAGCTTGGCCTGCCACTCCGGCGTCTTGATCTTGTCCTTGAAGGTCTTTTCCATCAGGTGAAGCATGATCGGCGCAGCAGTGGAGGCACCTGGCGATGCACCGAGCAGCGCAGCGATGGAACCGTCTTCGGAGCTGACCACTTCGGTACCGAATTGCAGGACACCGCCCAGCTCAGGATCTTTCTTGATGATCTGTACGCGCTGACCGGCCTGTACCAGCTCCCAGTCCTTGTCCTGAGCTTCCGGGAAGTACTCGCGGAGCGAGTGCATGCGGTCTTCCTGGCTGAGCATCAATTGACCGATCAGGTAGGTGCTGAGCGAGAAGTTGTCGATGCCCGCATTGACCATCGGCGAGATGTTGTGGGTGGTGATGGTGCCGAACATGTCCAGCAGCGAACCGTTTTTCAGGTACTTGGTGGAGAAGGTCGCGAATGGCCCGAACAGGATGACTTTCTCGCCATCGATGACACGGGTATCCAGGTGCGGGACCGACATGGGCGGCGAACCGACGGAGGCCAGGCCGTAGACCTTGGCCTGGTGACGAGCTGCCACTTCTGGATTGCGGGTCACCAGGAAGGAACCACCAACCGGGAAACCGGCATAGCCGTCAGCTTCCGGAATGCCGGACTTCTGCAGCAGCTTGAGGGCGCCACCACCGGCACCGATGAACACGAACTTGGCGTTGACGGTGCTCAGCTTCTCGTCGTTGGCCAGGTCGGCCACGGTGACGTTCCAGGTGCCGTCGTCGGCGCGGGTGATATCGCGAACTTCATGCTGCACATGGACGTTGAACACGTCGTTCTTCTGCGACAGCGAATCGAGCAACTGATTGGTGATCTCGCCGAAGTTCACGTCGGTGCCGGTCTGCACGCGGGTAGCGGCAATTTTTTCGCCTGGCTGACGGCCTTCCATCACCAGCGGAATCCACTGCTCGATCTGCGCAGGGTCGTTGGAGAACTCCATGTTGCGGAACAGCGAGCTGTGCTGCAGTGCGTCATAGCGTTTCTTCAGGAACTCGGTGTTCTTGTCGCCCCATACGAAGCTCATGTGCGCGACGTTGTTGATGAACGACTTCGGATTGTTCAGAACGCCCTGGTCGACCTGGTAAGCCCAGAACTGCTTGGAGATCTCGAACGACTCGTTGATCGCTACGGCCTTGCTGATGTCGATGCTGCCATCGGCCTTTTCCGGCGTGTAATTCAGCTCGGCGAGGGCCGAGTGGCCAGTACCGGCGTTGTTCCACGGATTGGAGCTTTCGCTGGCGACCTGAGGCAGGCGCTCGTAAAGGTCGATCTTCCAGGTCGGCTCCAGCTCGTTGAGGTAGGTCCCGAGGCTTGCGCTCATGATGCCCCCGCCGATCAGCAGGACGTCCACGGATTTTTCCGGTTCGGGCTGCTTGGCGCAGCCGAGCGCGCTCAAGCACAGTAGGGACAGCAGGAGTTTTTTCATTAGACAGACCATTTCATTAATGTGATTGCATGACGGCACGACCGACTCTGTACAGCCTTGGGTAGCGAAGCTGCATCGCCTGTTGCGTGCTGCCAGGTTCCGTTCTGCGAAACCGGTCAGTCCCGGTGATTTTTTGAAACGCCGGGCGATTTACCTTTGAAGTGCGCGCTTTCGTCGCAGGCGGCCGGCTGTAAGCAAAAGCGATGCCGGAAAAGGTACAGGTCAATGAACTAGTGATCTGTATCAATATGTTTGTCACATTTCTGTGAGTCAGGTGGCGATTTTCCGCCCCTGATCCGCCAGAAATGCGCTCGGTTTGGCGGAATCTCGCCTAATTGGTGGAGTTGCTTGTTGCTGGGCCACCGGTGTTGCCGGAGCTGGGGGAGCTCGGCGCTGCAGGTGAGCGTGTCGAGCCGCCCTGAATCGGTGGGGAATTCTGTCCCTCGCTTGCCGGCACGCCTGGGGTCTGGTTCGGCGGCTGCCGCTCGCTGGACGTATTGCCGGTCGGTTCGGCCGAGCGGTTCTGTCTGGCTGGCGAGTTGAGCGTACTGCGCGGTGCCTGCTGGTCAGGTACCTGATTGGGCTGTTGCTGCTGATTCTGATTGGTGGCCGGCTGATTGATGCTGTCTGCACTGGTGGGAGGTGTGCCGGTACGATCACGAACCATGTCATCGCCGATCTGCTGGCGCTGTTCCTGCAGTGACGGGGCACCATCGTCGGCCTGCGCGCCGGTGACGAACAGGGCAGCGAGCAGAACTGCCGATCCAGTGAGCGTTTTCATCGTCGTCTCCTCGACTTCATACTGTGAGCAGGTGACCGGCTGGCTTGGCGCAATGTTCACTGAATCTGCCCAAAGGCACGCCGCCACGAGGCTGGCGATGGCAGGCTCGACACCAGCGGCGAAAGCCGCGGGGAGCGTCTACCCTGATAGCTGCCACGCAGTTGCGTGCTCTGTCGCTCCTCGCTGCGGCACCGCTCGATGACCGGCGATCGCGTAGAGGCGCGCTGCGGCGCCTCAAGCGCCATTCGAATCGAACCAAGACCTGTCTCTCGCCTCAGAGGACAGGCTTCCATAAAAAGTAGAGGTCACTCACATGATTTATGCCAAACCCGGTACCGCAGGCGCTGTCGTCACCCTCAAGCCGCGCTACGGCAACTACATCGGCGGTGAATTCGTCGC
>NZ_JBQWIF010000068.1:0-11819 GCF_052958135.1 Pseudomonas sp. SZ40
AAGCGGGCTCCTACGGACCGTGGCTAATCCGGTGATCCCAATCGTAGGAGCTGGCTTGCCAGCGATGCGATCCGGCAAACGCTATCGCCCGCAAGCGGGCTCCCACGGACCGTGGCTGATCCAGTGAGCCCAATCGTAGGAGCTGGCTTGCCAGCGATGCGATCCGGCAAACGCTATCGCCCGCAAGCGGGCTCCTACGGACCGTGGCTAATCCGGTGATCCCAATCGTAGGAGCTGGCTTGCCAGCGATGCGATCCGGCAGGCGCTATCGCCCGCAAGCGGGCTCCTACGGACCGTGGCTAATCCAGTGATGCCAATTGTAGGAGCTGGCTTGCCAGCGATGCGATTCGGCAGGCGATATCGCCCGCGAGCGGGCTCCCACGGACCGTGGCTAATCCGGTGATCCCAATCGTAAGAGCTGGCTTGCCAGCGATGCGATCCGGCAGGCGATATTGTCCGCAAGCGGGCTCCTACGGACTGGTGGTGATCCGGTGATGCCAATTGTAGGAGCTGGCTTGCCAGCGATGCGATCCGGCAGGCGCTATCGCCCGCGAGCGGGCTCCTACAACCAGAGTTTGCTGGCGATCAGCGCTGGTCTTCGAGCCAGACGGCGTCCCAGAGGGGGTAGTCGGCTAGATGGCGAACCAGTCCTGCGCGCAAGGGGTTGGCGACTATGTAGCGGGCTGTTGGCAACAGCGCATCCGCGTGGCGCAGGGCATGGTCGTGGAAGCCTTTCTGTCAGAGCCGGCCGCTACGGCCACGGTAGTTATTGATGCTGATGGCGCTACGCGACTTCAATTGCCGCATCAGCTTTTCCAGTGGCATGTTTTCCAGTTGAATCAGCCAGTGCAGGTGGTCGGGCATGATCACCCAGGCCAACGAGCGCAGATGCATGCCATCGTGTAGTCGACGCATCTCCGCCACGAGGAGGCGAGCGAGTTGCCAGTCACGGAAGATGGGTAGTCGATTCAAGGTGACTGCAGTCAGCAGATAAATACGCCCGTGCTCGGAAACGCGCCCCGAACGCAAAGCATGCCCTCGGTGGGCAAAGTGGCTGGAATCCATTCCCGTGCCTCTCCGTATCTAAAACAATCTTCATCATCACACCGCGGGAGCGGGCTCCTACGGACCGTGGCTAATCCAGTGATGCCAATTGTAGGAGCTGGCTTGCCAGCGATGCGATTCGGCAGACGCTATCGCCCGCAAGCGGGCTCCTACGGACTGGAGCTGATCCAGTGGTTCCCATTGTAGGAGCTGGCTTGCCAGCGATGCGATCTGGCAAACGCTATCGCCCGCAAGCGGGCTCCTACGGACCGTGGCTAATCCAGTGATGCCAATTGTAGGAGCTGGCTTGCCAGCGATGCGATCTGGCAAACGCTATCGCCCGCAAGCGGGCTCCTACGGACTGGTGGTGATCTGGCGATCCCAATTGTAGGAGCTGACTTGCCAGCGATGCGATCCGGCAAACGCTATCGCCCGCGAGCATTTCTCTACGGACAATGGATCACCTTGCTCCGGCCGGCGAACCGATCTGACGACTGCAGTGGTCTGGAGGAGGAACCCTTCACGACAGCGCGCTAAAGCGGCGTCTTGTCCTGCTGTTCGGGGTGGTCCTTGGAGACGCCGGGGACGTGCAGGCCGCTTTCGGCGACCTGGCTGCCTTCCAGTTGCGGCTGGGTCACCCAGGTGAGGATGTCGTAGTAGCGGCGGATGTTGCGCACGAAATGCACCGGCTCACCGCCGCGGGCGTAGCCGTAGCGGGTCTTGCTGTACCACTGCTTCTGCGACAGGCGCGGCAGGATCTTCTGTACGTCGAGCCACTTGTTGGGGTCCATGCCCTCGGCTTCGGTCAGCTTGCGGGCGTCTTCCAGATGGCCACCGCCGATGTTGTAGGAGGCGAGGGCGAACCAGGTGCGATCCGGTTCGGGGATGCTGTCCGGCAACTGTTCCTTGACGTGCACCAGGTACTTGGCGCCGCCCTGAATGCTCTGCTGCGGGTTGAGACGGTCGGACACACCCATCGCCTGGGCGGTGCGCAGGGTCAGCATCATCAGCCCGCGCACGCCCGTCTTGGAGGTGGCGCCGGGCTGCCAGAGCGATTCCTGATAGCCCACGGCGGCGAGCATGCGCCAGTCCAGGCCGTTTTCCTGGGCGGCCTTGCGGAAGTGTTTCTCATAACGCGGCAGGCGTTGCTGCAGATGCTGGGCGAAGGTGTAGGCGCCGACGTAGCCGAGTACATCGACGTGGCCGTAGTAGCGCTCCTTCAGACGTTGCAGGCTGCCGTTGTCCTGAGAGCGGCGCAGAAAACCGTCGACCTGATCGAGCAGGCTGGTGTCTTCGCCCTGGGCCACGGCCCAGCCCAGATTGCGCGAGTCGCCGAGGTCGAAGCCAACGCGTACGTTGGGGAAATACACCTGGTTCATGGCCAGCTCGTTGGAGTCGACCAGGGTCAGGTCGATCTGCCCTTCATCGACCATACGCAGCAGGTCGACCACTTCCACATCGGCCGACTCCTCGTACTGCAGGTCCGGCTCCTCGATCTTCAATGCAGCCAGCTGTTCGGCATGACTGCTGCCCTTGAGCACCAGGATTTTCTTGCCGAGCAGATCCGCAGGGCGGCTCGGGCGGCGTTGGCCGTTGCGGTAGACGATCTGCGGAGTCACTTCCAGATAGGGCACGGAGAAGCGTGCGCTTTGCTGGCGCCCCTGGCTTTCCACCAGACCGGCGGCCGCGAGCACCGGCCCGTTGGGCTGGCCGAGGCGGGAAAACAGGTCATCGAGGTTGTCGGCGGTCTGGATTTCCAGCTTCACGTCGAGATCGTCGGCGAAGCGCTTGACCAGTTCGTACTCGAAGCCGGTTTCACCGTTGCGATCCTGGAAGTAGGTAGCCGGGCTGTTGCGGGTTATCACGCGCAGCACGCCTTCCTCCTTGATACGCTCAAGGC
Source organism: Pseudomonas sp. SZ40 (assembly GCF_052958135.1). Lineage (NCBI taxonomy): Bacteria > Pseudomonadati > Pseudomonadota > Gammaproteobacteria > Pseudomonadales > Pseudomonadaceae > Pseudomonas > Pseudomonas sp. SZ40. Next base: position 2,945 of record NZ_JBQWIF010000068.1, read on the forward strand.
TGCTGGGAGGTTCCGCGCAGCCGCTGAGCATCAGGAGTAATCCGATCGCCGAGAGCCAACCGGCGTAGCGCTTGCCAATCAGGTAGGAGGAGGGCATCGGGGCAGTATACGCCAACGTCGTGCCGTTCCATATCTGGACAGCACCGCTTCGCTCTGCTAGGCAAATGCGCTTTTTTCGGCTTATGTGGCTCGCCACGTGCCGATGACCGCAGGGCGCGAGCGGGCGTGCCGCAGACGACGCTTTAGGCTAGAATATGCGGCCTCAAAGTACACCCCCTTCCCAGAGGCTGTCCCCGATGTTGATCCTGCGCGGCGCTCCCGCCCTTTCTGCTTTTCGTCACGGTAAATTGCTCGAGCAACTGACCGGCAAGGTTCCTGCTGTGACCGGCCTTTACGCCGAGTTCGCACACTTTGCCGATGTCGACGGTGCGTTGAGTGCCGATGAAGAGCAAGTGCTGGCCCGTTTGCTGAAGTACGGCCCGAGTGTGCCGGTGCAGGAGCCCAGTGGTCGTCTGCTGCTGACCATCCCGCGTTTCGGCACCATTTCGCCCTGGTCGAGCAAGGCCAGCGACATCGCCCGCAACTGCGGCCTTGGCAAGATTCGCCGCCTGGAGCGGGGCATCGCCTATTACGTGTCGGGTGAGTTGAGCGAAGCCGATGTGCAGCAGGCGGCCGCCCTCCTGCATGACCGCATGACCCAACTGGTGCTGAGCAACCTGCAGGACGCCGCCAAGCTGTTCAGCCATGCCGAGCCCAAGCCGCTGACCGCCGTGGATATCCTCGGTGGCGGCCGCGCCGCACTGGAAAAGGCCAACACCGACCTGGGCCTGGCCCTGGCCGAAGACGAGATCGATTATCTGGTCAGCGCCTTCCAGGGCCTGAAGCGCAACCCGCACGACATCGAACTGATGATGTTCGCCCAGGCCAACTCCGAGCACTGCCGCCACAAGATCTTCAATGCCAGTTGGGACATCGACGGCGAAAGCCAGGAGAAATCCCTGTTCGGCATGATCAAGAACACCTACCAGATGCACAGCGAAAACGTGCTGTCCGCTTACAAGGACAACGCATCGGTCATCGTCGGCCACACCGCCGGGCGTTTCTTCCCCAATCCTGAAACCCGCCAGTACGGCGCGGTGCAGGAGCCGGTGCATATCCTGATGAAGGTGGAAACCCACAACCACCCGACGGCCATCTCGCCGTTCTCGGGGGCTTCCACCGGTTCCGGCGGCGAGATTCGCGACGAGGGCGCCACCGGCCGCGGCGCCAAGCCGAAAGCCGGTCTGACCGGTTTCACCGTCTCCAACCTGAATATCCCCGGCTTCGAGCAGCCGTGGGAGCAGGCCTACGGCAAGCCCGAGCGCATCGTCACGCCGCTGGACATCATGATCGAAGGCCCACTGGGTGGCGCCGCGTTCAACAACGAATTCGGTCGTCCGGCGCTGACTGGCTATTTCCGTACCTTCGAACAGTCGATCAGCACTCCACATGGCGACGAAGTGCGCGGTTATCACAAGCCGATCATGCTTGCCGGTGGCATGGGCAACATCCGTGAAGATCACGTGCAGAAAGCCGAGATCACCGTTGGCGCCAAGCTGATCGTGCTCGGCGGCCCGGCCATGCTGATCGGTCTGGGCGGCGGCGCCGCTTCGTCGGTCGCCACCGGCGCCAGCTCGGCCGATCTGGATTTCGCCTCGGTACAGCGCGAGAACCCGGAAATGGAACGCCGCTGCCAGGAGGTCATCGACCGCTGCTGGCAACTGGGCGACCAGAACCCCATCGCCTTCATCCATGACGTTGGCGCCGGTGGTATCTCCAACGCCTTCCCGGAGCTGGTCAACGATGGTGGCCGCGGTGGCCGCTTCGAACTGCGCAACGTGCCCAACGACGAGCCGGGCATGGCCCCGCACGAGATCTGGAGCAACGAGTCCCAGGAACGTTATGTATTGGCCGTCAGCGCCGTCGATTTCGAGCGTTTCCAGGCCATCTGCGAGCGCGAGCGCTGCCCGTTCGCGGTAGTCGGTGAAGCGACCGAAGAGCCGCAACTGACCGTAACCGACAGCCATTTCGGCAACACGCCGGTGGACATGCCGCTGGAAGTGCTGCTCGGCAAGCCGCCGCGCATGCACCGTTCGGTAACCCGTGAGGCCGAGCTGGGCGATGACTTCGATCCGAGCACCCTGGACATCACCGAAGCCGCCGAGCGCGTATTGCGCCACCCGGCCGTGGCCAGCAAGAGCTTCCTGATCACCATCGGCGACCGCACCATCACTGGCCTGGTCGCCCGAGATCAGATGGTCGGCCCGTGGCAGGTTCCGGTGGCCGACGTCGCCGTCACCGCTACCAGCTTCGACGTCTATACCGGTGAAGCCATGGCCATGGGCGAGCGCACCCCGCTGGCACTGCTCGACGCCCCGGCGTCCGGGCGCATGGCGATCGGTGAGACCCTGACCAACATCGCCGCTTCGCGCATCGAGAAACTCTCCGACATCAAACTGTCGGCCAACTGGATGTCCGCCGCGGGTCACCCGGGCGAAGACGCACGTCTGTACGACACGGTGAAAGCCGTCGGTATGGAGCTGTGCCCGGAGCTGGGCCTGACCATTCCGGTGGGCAAGGACTCGATGTCGATGAAGACCAAGTGGAGCGAGGAGGGCGCGGAGAAGAGCGTGACCTCGCCACTGTCGCTGATCGTTACCGGTTTCGCGCCGGTCGCCGATGTGCGCAAGACCCTGACTCCCGAACTGCGCATGGACAAGGGCGAGACCGATCTGATTCTGATCGACCTCGGCCGTGGCCAGAACCGCATGGGCGCTTCGATCCTCGCCCAGGTGTACAGCAAGCTGGGCCGTCAGGCGCCGGACGTCGACGACGCCGAAGACCTCAAGGCGTTCTTCGCGGTGATCCAGGGCCTCAACGCCGACGGTCACCTGCTGGCCTACCATGACCGTTCCGACGGCGGCCTGCTGGTCAGTGCGCTGGAAATGGCCTTTGCCGGTCATTGCGGCCTGAATCTGCAGCTCGACGGCCTGGCCGAGAGCCGCGAGGAACTGGCGGCCATTCTGTTCAACGAAGAGCTCGGTGCGCTGATCCAGGTTCGTCAGGACGCCACCCCGGACGTGCTGGCGCAGTTCAGCGCTGCTGGCCTCGCCGACTGCGTCGCGGTGATCGGCCAGCCGGTCAACAACGGCGATGTGGCCATCAGTTTCAACGACCAGCCGGTGTTCACCGGCCAGCGTCGCCTGCTGCAGCGTCAGTGGGCCGAGACCAGCCATCGCATTCAGCGTCTGCGTGACAACGTCGACTGCGCGGATCAGGAGTTCGATGCGCTGCTGGAAGAAGACAACCCTGGGCTGAGCGTCAAGCTCGGCTTCGACGTCAACGACAACATCGCTGCGCCTTACATCAAGAAGGGCGTACGTCCGCAAGTTGCCGTGCTGCGTGAGCAGGGTGTCAACGGTCAGGTGGAAATGGCCGCGGCCTTCGACCGCGCCGGTTTCGCCGCGCTGGACGTGCACATGAGCGACATCCTCGCCGGGCGTGTCGACCTGAACGACTTCAAGGGCCTGGTCGCCTGTGGTGGTTTCTCCTACGGCGACGTACTCGGCGCCGGTGAAGGCTGGGCCAAGTCGGCACTGTTCAACGCCCGTGCCCGCGATGCCTTCCAGGGCTTCTTCGAGCGCAAGGACAGCTTCACCCTTGGTGTGTGCAACGGTTGCCAGATGCTCTCCAACCTGCACGAGCTGATCCCGGGTAGCGAGTTCTGGCCGCACTTCGTGCGTAACCGCTCCGAGCAGTTCGAAGCCCGCGTGGCCATGGTCCAGGTGCAGGAGTCGGCATCGATCTTCCTGCGTGGTATGGCCGGTTCGCGCATGCCGATCGCCATCGCCCACGGTGAAGGTCATGCCGAGTTCGAAAGCGAAGAGGCACTGCTGGAGGCCGACCTGTCCGGCACCATCGCACTGCGTTTCGTCGACAACCACGGCAAGGTCACCGAGAACTACCCCGCCAACCCCAACGGTTCGCCGCGCGGGATCACCGGCCTGACCAGTCGCGATGGCCGCGTGACCATCATGATGCCGCACCCGGAGCGCGTGTTCCGCGCCGTGCAGAACTCCTGGCGCCCGGACGAGTGGCAGGAAGATGGCGGCTGGCTGCGCATGTTCCGCAATGCGCGGGTGTGGGTCGACTGATCCGCAGTCGGTGACAAGAAAAACGCCAGGCATTGCCTGGCGTTTTTCGTTTCAACGTTACGGCTAAGGCTGCACCTGCAGGGTGGGGAGGCCGTTCCGCCTTGGGCAATCACAAGGTTTTCGTCGCGCCGTAACCCATCATCGCTGCAACGCACAATGTCGTCAGGTGAAGTGTGCGACGCATCGCCCAATCCCATCACAACGTCTTTCCGGTCGGGAACGGCGCCTTGTGGGGCGAGTCTGAATATATCAGCAGTGTCGGCTACGTCACGAACCCGGTACGGCAATGTGCCATCATTCTGTGGCATGATTAGCTCATTGTTTTCAGCGACTTGCAGCGGAGTAGTTGATGTACAAATTTTGTTTCTACGTTCCGGAAAGTCATCTGGAAAGCGTCAAGTCCGCCGTATTCTCGGCTGGCGGTGGTCGTGTCGGCGACTATGAACAGTGCTGTTGGCAAACCCTGGGCCGCGGGCAGTTTCGTCCGCTGGAAGGCAGCGCGCCGTTCATTGGCCAAAGCGGTGAACTGGCAACTCTCGCCGAATGGAAGGTCGAGCTGGTGGTGGCCGATGAGCTGATCCACAACGCAGTCAAGGCCATGAAGAAAAGCCATCCCTACGAAATGCCCGCCTTCGAAGTGTGGCGTCTCTCTGATTTGACGTTCTAGATTCCATAAAAAAGGCCCCGCAACACCAGATGTTGCGGGGCCTTTTCCGCTTTCGCTTACTTCAGGTTCTGCTTGAGCGCTTCGCCGGCCTGCTGTACTGCCAGGCGCACGGTCGGCACCTGGCTCAGTGAATTGAGCAGGCCATAGTCATGGATCATGCCGTTGTAGCGAACGGCGGTGACGGTGACGCCGGCAGCGTTGAGGTTGCGAGCGTAGGCTTCACCCTCGTCACGCAGCACATCGAGCTCGGCTGTCTGCACCAGAGCTGGCGGCAGGCCTTGCAGTTGCTGCCTGGTCGCGCGCAGAGGCGAGGCGTAGATTTCCGCGCGCTGCTTGGCATCGGTTGTGTAGTTGTCCCAGAACCACTTCATCATGTTGCGGGTCAGGAAGTGCCCCTCGGCGAATTGCCGATAGGACGGCGTATCGAAATTCGCATCGGTGACCGGCCACAGCAGAGCCTGGAATTTCAGCTTCGGTGTGCCCTTGTCCTTGGCCATCAGCGCAACCACGGCTGCCATGTTGCCGCCCACGCTATTGCCGGCCACGGCCAGCCGCTTGCCATCCACCTCGATCTGCTGACCATGCTCGGCTACCCAGCGTGTCGCGGCATACGCCTGATTGATCGCTGTCGGGTAATGCGCTTCGGGAGACGGCGTGTAGTCAACGTAGATCGCAGCGGCGCCGGAGTGGTTGACCAGGTCGCGGATCAACCGCTCATGAGTTGGGTAATCGCCCAGCACCCAGCCGCCACCATGGAAGAACATGAAGCCGGGCAACGTGCCTTTGGCACCCGCCGGACGAACCACCGTGAGGTTGATGGTCTGGCCGTCGACAGTGATCGCCTTGTGGCTGACGTCCGCTGCCGGCAGCTTGGCGCCAGCCTGCGTGCCGCTGAGCACGGCGCGAGCATCCTTGGGCGCAAGGGTTTCCAGTGGTTGTCCGCCGCCTGCGGCGAGAGCGTTGAGAAACCCCTGCGTTTGCTGCTCGACGGCGGGGCTTTCTGCAGCGAATGCATGGCCGATGGACAGAGCGAGTGCGGCACTGGCGAAGACTTTGGTGAGTGTCATGAGCGCGTTCCTTTGAGGCGAGTGAGTTCAGGTGAGGGTCAAGCGCACGGCGATGTGACGACGGGTGAAGCTTTGGGCTGCATGGCTGTGATGCTGTCTTGGTAAAATGATTTGCGCGCAAAGTAATTTGTTGGCGGTGAATTTAGTGCTATTTAATTTTGTGCGCAAGATAAATTTTGATGGTCGTGTCGCCGGGCGTCATAGCCGACGTGGGAGGCCGCTAGACAGGTGCGAGTGGCGAAGTGCTCATGGCAGGAGCAGCCCTTCTTGCAGGGCGCAGTAGCGAGGATGGACGAGGGTGAAGCGGCGAGTTCGCTCGCCGCACATGCCAGGGGTTGGCAAGGGGTTTCGATGAGTCAGAAAGCCCTGTAGAGCGCGCTGTGCACTTCACCGCGCTCCAGGGCTGGCTGCAACGCTACTCCGTCGCGACCAATTCCTGCGCGGGTTCCTGCTCCGGCCGACGCTGGATGCTGCCGCAGGCGATCAGGCCGACTTCGAACAGTAGCCACATCGGCACCGCCAGCATGGTTTGCGAGAATACGTCTGGCGGGGTCAGCAGCATGCCGACCACGAAGCAGCCGACGATCACGTAGGGTCGGCTACGGCGCAGCGTGTCGACATCCGTCAGCCCGGCCCAGACGATGATGAAGGTTGCCACGGGAATTTCGAAGGCCAGCCCGAATGCCAGAAACAGGGCGAGGATGAAATCCAGATACAGGGCGATGTCGGTCATCATCTCCACGCCATCCGGCGTGACGCTGGCGAAGAAGCCGAACATCATCGGGAACACCGCGAAGAACGCGAAGGCCATGCCTGCATAGAACAACAGAATGCTCGAGACCAGCAGGGGCACTGCGATGCGCCGCTCGCGGCGATACAGCCCCGGTGCCACGAACCCCCACGCCTGATGCAGCAGTACCGGCATGGAGAGGAACACGGCGACCATCATGGTCAGCTTGAATGGCGCCAGGAAAGGCGACGTCACGCTGGTTGCGATCATGCTCGCGCCTTCGGGCAGGTAGCGGCGCAGCGGTTCGGATATCAGTGTGTAAAGGGTCTGCGCGAAGGGGAACAGGCCGAGGAAGGCCAGCAGAATCACCAGCAGGCAGCGCACCAGCCGCTTGCGCAGTTCGCCCAGGTGAGCGGTCAATGGCATGCTGCTCATGCGCTGCCCTCCGATTTGCCTACGGCTGGTTGCGGCTCCTGCAGGTTGATGCCGCGACGCAGTTCCTGCTCCAGTTGCCGCAACGGCGCGGCGTCCAGCTCCTTGCTCACGGCCTGGGCATCGAGTTCACGTTCTACCTGATCACGCAGCATGCCCATCGCCCGTTTTGCCTGGCCAAGGCCGCGCCCCAGGGTGCGGGCTGCGACCGGCAGGCGTTCCGGGCCGAGCACCAGCAGTGCCACCACGCTAACCAGCAGCAGTTCGGTGAAGCCTATTTCGAACATCAGGCCTGGCGATCCGTGTGGGTGTGGGACTGTTGAGCGGTTCCCGACAGCGGTGCCTGCTGCTGGACCTGTGCCGGCGACTCGTCCGCTTCGCTGTTGCTGGCCATGGATTTGCGGAAACCCTGGATGGTTTCACCGAGATCGCCACCCAGCGTCTTGAGGCGTTTGCTGCCGAACAACAGAAACACGATCAACAGCACGATGACCAGTTGCCAGATACCGATGCCGCCCATGAAAACTCTCCAACGCTATGAAATTGAAGGGCTAATCTGCCTGGGCTTTGTGACGCTACGGTGACGCGTCGATGACGAAAAAAGGTGGCTGCCACCTCTCTGCAACATTCAGCCTGTTGACTGTCGGCTCTTGGTTCGAGGGGTGAGCGATGGGTGGCAGGCGGCAGCACGGCGCAGCGTTATTGATGGTGCTGGTGGCCTTGGCCATGCTCGCCGGTGGGCTGGCGTGGATGGTGCAGCAAGGGCGGCAACAGGTCGATGCGGTGCGCCTGCAACAGCAGCGAATCCAGGCGCGAGCCATGGAGGTCGCCGGCCTGGCGTTCGCCGAACAGGCACTCAGGGATCCTGCCTGGCGGCAGAGCCCGTTGTTCTGGCAAGCCCTGCGCGGGCAGCCGTTGCGTTACGACTTCGCCGGCGGTGCGGCGACCTTGCGCATTCGTGATCTGCACAGCTGCTTCAACGTCAATGCGCTGGCCGGACAGGAGGCCGAACGGGCCGAGCGCCAGCTGCAACACCTGCTCGGTGACGACCTGGCCGCCGAACAACTGGTGCATGCCCTGGCTGACTGGATCGACAGCGACGGCCAGAGCCGCCTGCACGGTGCCGAAAGCGATCAGTACCTGCGCCAGACGCCGCCGCGGCTCGCTGCCAATCAGCCCATGGTGGACATGAGCGAACTGAACCTGCTGCTCACACCGCAACCTGGCCGACAGCTGCGTTATCCGCAACTCTGTGCGCTGCCGCAGACATCGGGCTGGCGCTTGAATGCCAATGCCCTGAGCCTGGAGCATTTGCCCCTGCTCGATGCGCTCTACGAGGGTGAGTTCGCACGCTCGCTGCTGACCCGCATCATCACCGGCCGACCAGCCAACGGTTACCCCGATGTGGCCGCTTTGCGCGAGGCATTGGGAGCCGTGGACGACCTGGCGTTCGAGCGCCTCAGTGAGGGCTTGCTGCTCAACAGCGGTGATTTCATGCTGCAGCTAGAGTTCGAGCAGGATGACCGGCTGATCAGCAGCCAGTTTCAGGTGCAGGCTCAGGGTGTGGTGCGCTGGCATGCGCAGGTGCCGGTGCAGCGGGTGCAGGTGATCAGCCGCGAACCCTTGCCATTTGCCTTGTAGCGCAAGTCGCCTAGCCGTGCAGGAGCCCGCTTGCGGGCGATGCGATCGTGCTCATCCTGCGCATGGGGATGCCGTTGCCATCGATCGCGGCCTGCGCACCGGGTATTCAGATGAATTGACGGCACGTCCGCGGATCGCCGGCAAG
>NZ_JBQWIF010000069.1:0-11552 GCF_052958135.1 Pseudomonas sp. SZ40
CCAGACTGCAAGAATAGCGAATGGCCGCCAATCGCTGGCAAGCCAGCTCCTACATGGGCTCAGCTATCAACGCGATCACGTAGGAGCCGGCTTGCCGGCGATGCGATGGTGGGTGTGTTGCGCAATCTGTGCTGCCGATGAGATTCGCCGCGAGGGCATGGCTCCTACGCTGGCTTAGCTTTCTCTATCTCTATTGCCCACCAAGCTATCGACGGTCGGCACGCGGGTGTCCGTTTCCATCTGCGCATCGTGTTCCAGTTGGTGGCTGAAGCGCTCCAGGGAGCCGTTTTCCGGTTGTGCGTCGCTGGCGAATACCGGTGGGCTGAGCAGGTAGGCGCCCAGCAGGCGGGAGAGGGCGGCGAGGCTGTCGATATGGGTGCGTTCGTAGCCGTGGGTGGCGTCGCAGCCGAAGGCGATCAGCGCGGTGCGGATATCGTGGCCGGCGGTAACCGCGGATTGGGCATCGCTGTGGTAGTAGCGGAACAGGTCGCGGCGTACCGGGATCTCGTTGTCGCTGGCCAAGCGCAGCAGTTGTCGGGACAGGTGGTAATCGTAAGGGCCGCCGGAGTCATGCATGGCCACGCTGACGGTGTGCTCGGTGGAGCGTTGGCCAGCGGCGACCGGAGCGATGTCGATACCGACGAATTCGCTGACGTCCCATGGCAGTGCAGCGGCCGCGCCGGAGCCGACTTCTTCGGTGATGGTGAACAGCGGGTGGCAGTCGATATGCGGCTCCTGGCCACTTTCGACCACGGCCTTGAGCGCGGCGAGCAGCGCTGCGACACCCGCCTTGTCGTCCAGATGGCGGGCACTGATGTGGCCACTCTCGGTGAACTCGGGGAGCGGATCGAAGGCCACGAAGTCACCAACCGAAACCCCAAGGCTTTCGCAGTCGGCACGGCTGGCGACCAGGGCGTCCAGGCGCAGTTCGACGTGGTCCCAGGAAATCGGCATCTGGTCGACTTCGGTGTTGAAGGCGTGCCCGGACGCCAGCAGGGGCAGCACGCTGCCGCGCAGCACGCCATGGTCGCTGAACACGCTGACGCGGCTACCTTCGGCGAAGCGGCTCGACCAGCAGCCGATGGCGGTCAGGCACAGGCGGCCGTTGTCCTTGATCTCGCGCACCATGGCGCCAATGGTGTCGAGGTGCACGGAAACCGCACGGTCCGGGCTGTAGCGACGGCCTTTGAGGGTGCCGCGGATGGTACCGCGCCGGGTCATCTCGAAAGGGATGCCGATTTCCGTCAGGCGCTCGGCAACGTAGCGCACGATGGTGTCGGTGAAGCCGGTTGGGCTGGGAATGGCGAGCATTTCCAGCAGTACTTTCTGCATGTACTCGAGGTCGGGTTCTGGAATTTGCGACATGGGATCTCCATCTATGACGGGGATGGCCGCCGAGCGGCGTCAGTCTTGGGTGAATGCTTTGACGCCTGTCGACGGACGGTAAGAATCAGGTCTCTGTTACATGCTGACCTGCTATAGCGGTGAGGGTTTCAAAGAGCTTTGGGGATCGTTCGCGCCGGGGGCGACGCTCCTACGCACGAGGTGATGCAACCGCCTCGTGGGAGCCGCGCCCCCGCGGCGAATCGTTTGGCTAGCCCGACCTTGCTGTATGGCCGCGATTATTCGCGCCGAGGGCGACGCTCCTACATACGATGTGATGCAACCACCTCCGTGGGAGCCGCGCCCTCGCGGCGAATCGTTTGGGCAGCGCTACGGCCGCCATCATCCGCGCCGGGGGCGACGCACCTACACGGTATGCCGCAACCGGTAAGAACTTCCGGAATCACGTGTCATGCTCAATCGCCTACGCCGTGGCTGAGCGGGAACAGCAGGTCGATGAAGCGCTCGGCGGTCGGCTGCGGCTCGTGATTGGCGAGGCCGGCGCGTTCGTTGGCCTCGATGAACACGTGCTCGGGCTGATCGGCTGCCGGTACCAGCAGGTCGAGGCCCACCACGGGAATATCCAAGGCGCGAGCGGCCTTGACCGCGGCTTCAGCGAGCGTCGGATGGAGGATGCCGGTGACGTCTTCGAGAATCCCGCCAGTGTGCAGGTTGGCGGTCTTGCGCACGGCCATTCGCTTGCCCTGAGGCAGCACGCTGTCGTAGTCGAAGCCGGCGGCATGCAGGGTGCGCAGGGTTTCGGCATCCTTGGGGATGCGGCTTTCTCCACCGGTGGCGGCCTGACGGCGACGGCTCTGCGCGTCGATCAGCTCGCCGATGGTGTGGCGGCCATCGCCCAGCACTTCTGCCGGGCGGCGGATCGCGGCGGCGACCACTTCGAAGCCGATCACCACGATGCGCAGGTCGAAACCTTCGTGGTAACTCTCCAGCAGCACACGCTCGTCGAAGGGGCGGGCGCGCTCGATGGCGGCTTGCACGTCGGCCGGTGTGCGCAGGTCGACGGCGACGCCCTGGCCCTGTTCGCCGTCTACCGGCTTGACCACCAGACTGCCGTGCTCGGCGAGAAAGGCCGCATTGTCTTCCGCGCTGCCTGCCAGGCGCTGGGCTGGCAGGCTCAGACCGGCACGGCTGAGGGTGCGGTGGGTCAGGCGCTTGTCCTGGCACAAGGTCATGGTCACGGCGCTGGTCAGGTCGGTCAGCGATTCACGGCAGCGGATGCGGCGTCCACCCTGGCTGAGGGTGAAGAGACCGGCTTCGGCGTCATCGATATGGGCATCGATGCCGCGGCGCCGTGCTTCGTCGACGATGATGCGCGCGTAAGGATTGAGGTTGTCGTCCGGGCCGGGGCCGAGGAACAGCGTCTGGTTGATGCCGTTCTTGCGTTTGACGCTGAAGGTCTGCAGCTCGCGGAAACCCAGCTTGGCATACAGCTTCTTGGCTTGGCCGTTGTCGTGCAGCACGGACAGGTCCAAGTGGCTCAGGCCACGGCTCATGAAGTGCTCGACAAGATGGCGCACCAGTACTTCGCCAACGCCTGGGCGGCTGCAGGCTGGGTCCACCGCCAGGCACCACAGGCTGCTGCCGAGTTCCGGGTCGTGGTAGGCCTTCTGGTGATTGAGGCCCATCACGCTGCCGATCACCGCGCCGCTGTCTTCATCTTCGGCCAGCCAGTAGACCGGGCCGCCCTGATGACGGGGGGTCAGTTTTTCCGTGTCGATGGGCAGCATGCCGCGAGTCTGGTACAGGCAGTTGATCGCCTGCCAGTCGGCTGGCGTCTGCGCGCGCCGCACGCGGAAGCCACGAAAGCCGCGGCGGGCCTGACGGTAGTCGCTGAACCACAGGCGCAGCGTGTCCGACGGGTCGAGAAAGAGCTGTTGGGGTGCATACGACAGCACCTGCTGTGGCGCCGCGACGTAAAGGGCGATGTCGCGCTCGCCGGGCTGCTCGCTGAGCAGCTCTTCAGCCAGCACCGAGGCATCCGGGAAGGTGTGCCCGATCAGCAGTCGACCCCATCCGCAATGCACGATCTGCGGCTGGCTGATGCCGTCGCCGTGCTCTTCGGCGAAGCGGGCCTGCAGGCGCTCGTAGGAGGGGGATTGGCCTCGCAGGAGGCGTTGATTGTGGGCAGTGGCTCGCATTGGAGAGTGTTCCTTTGCTTTCGCATGTCCGGCATGTGCCGGCGATCGGTTGACCTGTCTGCTGATCCGCATCGAGGCGGATTCGGCCATTCCTGTTGGGTTGCGGGGGAGCCACTGGCTCCCCCGTCCTCGCTTACAGCCCCTGTTCGCTCAGCCACAGGTTGAGTGCTGCCATCTGCCACAGCTTCGAACCGCGCAGCGGGGTCAGCTGGCCTTGCGGGTCGGTCAGCAGGCGGTCGAGCATCTGCGGGTTGAAGATGCCGCGGTCATGAGCCGGGTCGACCAGCAGATCGCGAACCCAACCGAGCGTAGCGCCCTCCAGGTGCTTGAGACCCGGCACCGGGAAGTAACCCTTCTTGCGGTCGATGACTTCGGAAGGGATGACCTTGCGCGCCGCTTCCTTGAGCACGTACTTGCCGCCTTCTGGCAGTTTGTACTGGCCGGGGATGCGCGCGGACAATTCGGCCAGGCGGTAGTCCAGGAACGGCGTGCGGGCCTCGAGGCCCCAGGCCATGGTCATGTTGTCGACACGCTTGACCGGGTCGTCGACCAGCATCACCGTGCTGTCCAGGCGCAACGCCTTGTCCACGGCCGCGTCGGCACCGGGCTGGGCGAAGTGCTGGCGGACGAACTCACCGGCCACGTCATCGGTCAGCCAGGCGGGTTGCACGCAAGCGGCATATTCATCGTGCTCGCGGTCGAAGAAGGCTTTGCGATAGGCGCTGAAGGCGTCTTCGGCGCCATCGACCAGCGGGTACCAGTGGTAGCCGGCGAACAGCTCGTCAGCGCCCTGGCCGCTTTGCACCACCTTGCAGTGCTTGGCCACTTCCCGCGAGAGCAGGTAGAAGGCGATGCAGTCATGGCTGACCATCGGCTCGCTCATGGCGCGGAAGGCCGCTGGCAACTGATCGAGAATCTCGTTCTCGCCGATGCGCAGTTGGTGATGCTGAGTTTCGAAACGTTTGGCGATCAGGTCCGAGTACTGGAACTCGTCGCCACGCTCGCCACCGGCATCCTGGAAACCGATGGAAAAGGTCAGCAGGTTCTCGACGCCGGCCTCACGCAGCAGGCCGACCAGCATGCTCGAGTCGACCCCGCCGGAAAGCAGTACGCCGACATCGACCGCAGCACGCTGACGGATCGAGACCGCCTCGCGCATGCCGTCGAGTACCGCATCGCGCCACTCGTCGAAACCGTAGTTGGCTTCGTCGGCGTTCGGGCCGTAGTTCAGCGTCCACCAGACCTTCTGCTCGACCTTGCCATTGACGTCGATGCGCATCCAGGTCGCGGGTGGCAGCTTCTCGACACCGGCAAGAATGGTGCGCGGTGCTGGCACCACGGCGTGGAAGTTCAAGTAGTGGTTGAGTGCGATGGGGTCGAGGGTCTTGCCGATGTCGCCGCCTTTCAGCAGCGCTGGCAGGCTGGAAGCGAATCGCAGACGATCCTTGGTTTTGGACAGGTACAGCGGCTTCACGCCAAGACGGTCGCGGGCGATGAACAGCTGTTGGCTGTCGCGTTCCCAGATCGCGAAGGCGAACATCCCGTTGAGTTTGGGCAGCAGGTCGGCGCCCCAGGCGTGATAGCCCTTGAGCAGCACTTCGGTATCGCCGCCCGAGAAGAAGCGATAACCAAGCTGTTCCAGCTCGCCACGCAATTCCGGGTAGTTGTAGATGGCGCCGTTGAAGACCATCGACAGGCCGAGATCGTTATCGATCATCGGCTGGCCCGAAGCCTCGGCGAGATCCATGATCTTCAACCGGCGATGACCGAACGCAACGGGGCCGCGGCTATGGAAGCCATGGGCGTCAGGGCCACGCGGGGCGAGGTGGTGAGTGATACGTTCAACGGCAGCCAGGTCGGCTGGTTGGTTATCGAAGCGTAGTTCGCCTGCTATTCCGCACATAGTCTATAAAGCCCTCGTATTTCCTGGGCTCTGTTCCTCCTTAGCGTCAGTCCGTACCAGTTGTGTACCGGTTCTGAGTTCCAGCGCGCGTCACCGCGCACCGGAGACAATCGAGCATCTGGGACCGATGCATGCCTGCGGCAGCACAGCGGTCCCGAGCTTTTTCGAGTCACCTCGGCGCAGGAATGTTCAATAAAATGACGGGGTGGGTGGCGTACGGCTTGCGAATCCTTCCTTGCGGCCAGTACTGGCGGCAGTGCCGAAATCGCGGCGTGGTCACGATCATTCGCGCCGGGGGCGACGCTCCTACGGATGCGGTATCGCGATCACCATGGTAGGAGCCGCGCCCCCGCGGTGAATAGCAAGGGCAACGCTGAAATCGCGGCACATCCACGAACATTCGCGCCGGGGGCGACGCTCCTACGGATACGGTATTGCGATCACCGTGGTAGGAGCCGCGCCCTCGCGGCGAATCGCAAGGGCAACAATCGAATTGCGGTATGGCCCACTAGAGCCAGATTGCATCCCAGTGCGGATAATCGCCTATTCGCTTTACCAATCCAGCGCGCAATGGATTGGCTACGATGTAACGCGCGATATGAAGTACATCGTCCTCTCTGCGCACTGCATGATCGTGGAAACCCTTTTGCCAGATTGGCTCACCGATATGCCTCGACGACAGCGACTTCACTCTACCAACGAGCTGTGACAGGGTTCCTTGTCGTAACTGAAAGAGCCAATGTAGATGATCAGGCATCAACACATAGCTTAACGTCGTGTGCGTACCCGCCAGTGCGTCCTGCTTGATTATGTTGATCAGCTTCCTGGCTTGGTGAAAGTCAGCGAAGACAGGTTTTCTATTCAGAGTCACCGTGGTTATCAGGTAAACCTGGCCATGGGCTGACCACCTTCCCAAGCGAAGCCTATGGGCAAATCGGTGATTGGCGTTCACATTAATCCCTCCTTGGATCTACGTGTTTCGCTAGTGTAGTTCAGCGATCGGAACATTCGTTTTTGGCGAACAGCTGGGATCCGCGGTACAGCCACGATCATTCGCGCCGGGGGCGACGCTCCTACGGATACGGTATTGCGATCGCCATGGTAGGAACCGCGCCCCCGCTGTGAATCGCAAGGGCAACGTCCGAATCGCGGTAAGGCCGCAACTGTTGGCGCGCCGCGCACCAATCGGTAGATATCAGCCCTTGCGGATCAGTTGCCGCAGCATGAAGCGGTTGGGGTGGCAGGCTTCGGCGATGTCCTGGGGGACTGGCAGCGGTTCGTCGTTGAGCCAGGCGGCGATCAGCTCGCCGGACAGCGGTGCGGTGATCAGCCCGCGGGAGCCGTGACCGCCGTTGATGTACAAGCCTTCCTGCCAGGGGCAAGGTACCTGCGGCACCTGGCGGGCGTCACGGGCCAGTACGGCGTAGGCCTCGGCGAAGGCGACAGGATCGGCGAGCGGCCCGACGATAGGCAAATAGTCCGGGCTGGTGCAGCGAAAAGCCGCGCGGCCTTGCAGCGTATCCGGCTCGAGCGCGTCGACTTGCAGGCGGTCGGCGAGGTCGCCGGATATCTCCCGCAGCAGCTCCAGATTGCTGGCGTGTTCGGCGCCACTCGGCGTCAGGTCATCGCTGTTGAAATTGAAGCTGGCGCCCAGGGTATGTTCGCCCTGGCGAACCGGCGCCACATAACCTTCGGCGCACACCACAGTGCGCAACGCGATGCTCGTTGGTGACGCAGGCAGGCGGCTGATCTGCCCGCGGATGCGCTTGAGCGGCAACTGCGCGCTCTGTGCGAAGCGGGTGATATCCGCAGCCCCGCAGAGCACGACAACCGCTGCGCGGGCAATCATTCGCTCACCGCTCCAGGCCTGCCACTCACCGTCCACGCGTTTGAGCTGCAAGGCATGTTGACAACCGTGCAGGTTCACCTTTGGGTGAGCGATCAGATGCTGGCAGAGCGCAGGCGGGTGCACCCAGCCGGCGTCGGGGTAGAACAGCCCGCCGCTGGCCAGCCCGACACCCGCCTTGCGCTCGGCTTTCTCACGATCGATCTGAGTCAGCAAGGTGTCGGGAAAGGCGGCGGCAAGCTTGGCCTGGCGCTGTGCTTCACGCTCGTCGAAAGCCAGTTGCAGCACGCCGCAGTCGTCCCAGTCCTGTCCCTTGTGCAGACGCTCGAGCAGCCTGCGGGTGAAACCGAAGCCGTCGACGATCAGCCGCGACAGTGACGTGCCATGGGCGGAGAGCTTGAGATACAGCACGCCCTGTGGATTGCCGGACGCTTCCTGAGCGATGGTCGCATGGCGTTCCAGCAGCTCCACCTGCCAACCCCGCGCGGCAAGGCTGGCGGCGGTGGCGCAGCCGGCGAGCCCTGCGCCGATCACCAATGCACTGCACTCGCGTGGCCTATGGGCCGGGCGGGCGAACCACGGCTTGCTCGAGGTGCTGGCTGCACCGCCGAAGGTGCCGCGCATGACTTCCCATTTCTTGCCGAGGCCGGGAACCCGCTTCATCTGGAAGCCCGCGTCGTTGAGCGCACGGCGAACGTAGCCGGTGGATGTGAAGGTGCCGAGCGTGGTTTGCGCGGTGCTTAGCCGGGCCAGCTGAGCGAACAGGTCGGGGGTCCACATCTCGGGGTTCTTCGAGGGCGCGAAACCGTCGAGAAACCAGGCGTCTACACGAGCATCGAGCTGCGGCAGCATGGCCAACGCGTCGCCGATCATCAGCGTCAGTACCACGCGACCGGCGTCGAAAACCAGGCGCTGAAAGCCCGTGTTGATACCGACATATCCATCGAGCAGTTGCTGGCTATAGCGCTGCAGCGACGGCCACAGCGCTAGCGCGCGCTGCAGGTCGGCGTGGGTAAGCGGGTGCTTTTCGACACTGACGAAATGCAGCCGTGCACCGCTTGGGGCCATTTGCTCGAACAGCTCCCAGGCGCAAAGAAAGTTCATGCCGGTGCCGAACCCGGTTTCGCCGATCACCAGTTGCTCGTCAGGTTGCAGCGCAGCGAAGCGTTGCGGCAGGTCGTTGTTGCTGAGGAATACGTAGCGCGTCTCTTCCAGGCCGTTCTCCCGGGAGAAATAGACGTCGGCGTATTGGCGTGACGAGGGCTGGCCCTCTTCGTCCCAGTCGAGTTGTGCGTGTTGATCGGCCATGGCGGCGTTCCTGAACGGGCAGGGCGGCGATTCTAACAGGGGCGATGTGCAGCGTGAGCGCCAACGCGGCTTGCACTGCAATGCCAACGGCCCCTAGTCTGGAGCATACCGTTCAGGAAGAGGTGCTTATGTTCGAATCCGCCGAGATCGACCACGTCATCGACAAGGCCACTTTCGACGCCGAAGAGCAGGTGCTGCGCGAGGCGCTGCTCGAGGCGCAATATGCGTTGCGCGAGCAGGGGCGTTCGGCGGTGATCATCCTGATCAACGGCATCGAAGGCGCAGGCAAGGGCGAGACGGTCAAGTTGCTCAACGAGTGGATGGACCCGCGCCTGATCCAGGTCAGCACCTTCGACCAGCAGACCGACGAAGAAATGGCCCGACCGGCAGCCTGGCGCTACTGGCGGCAACTGCCGCCCAAGGGGCGGATCGGTATCTTCTTCGGCAACTGGTACAGCCAGATACTGCAGGGCCGCGTCCACGGCGACCTGAAGAAGGACGACCTCAATGGCGCCATCGACGGCGCGCTCGGCCTGGAGCAGATGCTCTGCAACGAAGGCACGTTGATCTTCAAATTCTGGTTCCACCTCTCCAAGAAACAGATGCTGGGCCGTCTCGAGAGCCTGCGGGACGATCCGTTGCACAGCTGGCGCCTTAGCCCGTTGGACTGGCAGCAGTCGAAGACCTACGACAAGTTCGTACGTGTCGGCGAGGATCTGTTGCGGCGCACCAGCCGCGATTACTCGCCCTGGTACATCGTCGCCGGTGCGGACGCCAATTACCGCAGCCTGACTGTTGGGCGCGTTCTGCTCGAGGGGTTGCAGGCCGCACTGCGCGGTACGGGTGAGCGTGCGCCGCTGCCTCATGCCACGCCGTTGATGACTCGAACCGACCAGCGCAGTCTGCTCGACAGCCTGGATATGAGTGCGCACCTGAGCAAAGCTGACTATCGCGAGCAACTGACCCGCGAACAGGCACGCCTGTCACTGTTGATGCGCGACAAACGCATGCGCCGCCATGCCTTGGTGGCGGTGTTCGAGGGTAACGATGCCGCTGGCAAGGGCGGAGCCATACGCCGGGTCGCCGCGGCGCTGGACCCCCGGCAATACCGTATCGTGCCGGTGGCAGCGCCGACCGAGGAGGAACGTGCGCAACCTTATCTTTGGCGTTTCTGGCGGCACATTCCGGCGCGCGGCAAGTTCACCGTGTTCGATCGTTCCTGGTACGGCCGGGTATTGGTGGAGCGGGTCGAGGGCTTCTGCGAACCGGCGGACTGGTTGCGTGCCTATGGCGAGATCAACGATTTCGAGGAGCAGCTCAGTAATGCCGGCGTGGTGCTGGTGAAGTTCTGGCTGGCCATCGATGGCGACACCCAGCTGATGCGTTTTCGCGAGCGCGAGGCCAATCCGGTGAAGCGCTTCAAGATCACCGAGGAAGACTGGCGTAACCGCGAGAAGTGGCCGCAGTACCGCGAAGCGGTGGGCGATATGGTCGATCGCACCAGTACTCGCCTGGCGCCTTGGACGCTGGTCGAAGCCAACGACAAGCAGTTCGCCCGTGTGAAGGTACTGCGCACCATCAATGATGCGCTGGAAGCTGCTTTCGAAAAGGACGGGCGCTGAGGCCGTCGGTATCCGCGGCCCCTGGCCTGGCGTTGAGCGAAGCGAGACCCAGGGTTGATGGCCAGTGGGTCAGGGCCTGAAACCACCCTCGCCGTTGCGGCTCTCGATGATTGCCAGCGATTGCAGCATGCGGTCGATATAGCGAGGGATGCTGCGCTCGGCCTCATCCCGGGAAAAGTAGGGGCCTTCGAGGGTGCCTTCGCGCGTCGTGAAGAAGAACCGACCATTGATCGTGGTGACCCGGTCACTGCGGAAATGGGTGGTCTGGGTCGTATCCTGTGCACGCTGAGTCGTCATGCCTGTCACCTCCTGTGAACTGATCTCCCATGCAGTGTATCAGCGGATGGAAAATCTGCTGGCGATGCCCGGACGTGCAGTCTGGCTGGCTGCGGTCATGTCGATGGATCCGGGCGGATCAACCATCGCCCGCAAGCGGGCTCCTACAGTCGAGTGGCGTTTTGGGGGTGAGGGCGTGAGCCGAATTCGAGACGTTCTAGCCTTCCGCACGGTAGCGATTCGCGCCGCCGCGTACCCCGTAGGAGCCCGCTTGCGGGCGAAGCGATGGTGGCCATTCTGATAGATCGGGTGCCGAACGACGGATCGCCCGCAAGCGGGCTCCTACAGTCGAGTGGTGTTTTGGGCTTGGGGGCGCGAGCCGATTCGAGCATTCCAACCTTCCGCACGGTAGCGATTCGCGCCGCCGCGCCCCCCGTAGGAGCCCGCCTGCGGGCGAAGCGATGGTGGCCATTCTGATGGATCGGGGGGGCCGAACGACGGATCGCCCGCAAGCGGGCTCCTACAGTCGAGTGGTGTTTTGGGGGTGAGGGCGAGCCAATTCGAGACATTCCAGCCTTTCGCACGGAAGCGATTCGCGCCGCCGCGCACCCCGCAGGAGCCCGCTTGCGGGCGAAGCGATGGCGGCCATTCTGATAGATCGGGGGCCGAACGACGGATCGCCCGCAAGCGGGCTCCTACAATTGAGTGATTTTTTGGACTTGAGGGCGCTAGCCGATTCGAGACATTCCAGCCTTCCGCACGGAAGCGATTCGCGCCGCCACGCACCCGTAGGAGCCCGCTTGCGGGCGAAGCGATGGTGGCCATGCTGATAGATCGGGGGCTGAACGACGGATCGCCCGCAAGCGGGCTCCTACAGTCGAGTGATTTTTTGGACTTGAGGGCGCTAGCCGATTCGAGGCATTCCAACCTTCCGCACGGTAGCGATTCGCGCCGCCGCGCCCCCCGTAGGAGCCCGCCTGCGGGCGAAGCGAGGGTGGCCATTCTGATAGATCGGGGAGGCCGAACGACGGATCGCCCGCAAGCGGGCTCCTACA
>NZ_JBQWIF010000070.1:0-11523 GCF_052958135.1 Pseudomonas sp. SZ40
CCATGCGCGCGAATCGCGGGCACGGCCCGCTCCCACAAATTGCTGGCGCCCGCGCAGGTGAAGCATCGCCCACCCACTATCGTGGGAGCGCGCCATGCGCGCGAATCGCGGGCACGGCCCGCTCCCACAGGTTGCTGGCGCCCACGCAGAGCACGAGAACCGTAGGGTGGACAACGCTGTTTTTGTCCACCATTGCGATCACAAAACGGTGGCGACGGACCGGACCACGCAAGTGAAGTATCGCCGCCCACTATCGTGGGAGCGCGCCATGCGCGCGAATCGCGGGCACGGCCCGCTCCCACAGGTTGCTGGCGCCCACACAGAGCACGAGAGCCGTAGGGTGGACAACGCTGTTCTTGTCCACCATTGCGACCGTAAAGCGGTGCTGACGGACCG
Source organism: Pseudomonas sp. SZ40 (assembly GCF_052958135.1). NCBI lineage: Bacteria > Pseudomonadati > Pseudomonadota > Gammaproteobacteria > Pseudomonadales > Pseudomonadaceae > Pseudomonas > Pseudomonas sp. SZ40. The sequence continues at coordinate 397 of NZ_JBQWIF010000070.1, forward strand.
CCCGCGCAGGTGAAGCGTCGCCATCCCAAGACGGTGGGAGCGCGCCATGCGCGCGAATCGCGGGCACGGCCCGCTCCCACAGGTTGCTGGCGCCCACGCAGAGCACGAGAACCGTAGGGTGGACAACGCTGTTCTTGTCCACCATTGCGACCGTAAAACGGTAGGAACGGATCGGGCCACGCAGGTGAAGCATCGCCCACTCACAATCGTGGGAGCGCGCCATGCGCGCGAATCGCCGGCGCGGCCGGCTCCCCGTTGAGACCGGGCGGTGATCCGTTTCAGCCCACCAATGGGCCACGTCAGCAAGCCATCTGCTGCCGTGTGCGGTTGTTGCAAAGCACCGCGTTTCCTGCGAAAACGCGGCCCTCGGGAATATTGGAATGACGGCAATGAGCGAAGATTTACGTATCGAGGACCTCCACCCAGGCGATGGCAAGGCAGTGGTCAAGGGCGCGCTGATCACCACCCACTACCGCGGCTGGCTGGAAGACGGCACCGAGTTCGACTCGTCTTACTCCCGCGGCAAGCCCTTCCAGTGCGTAATCGGCACCGGACGAGTGATCAAGGGCTGGGATCAGGGGCTGATGGGCATGCAGGTCGGCGGCAAACGTCGCCTGTTGGTGCCCGCGCACCTGGCCTACGGCGAGCGCTCGATGGGCACGCATATCACGCCCAATTCGAACCTGCGCTTCGAAATCGAGCTGCTGGAAGTGCTGACGCGGGACGACTGAGCCACCCCGCGTCCGCGACCGGCTATCTACTGCTTTGGCTGCGGCTCGACGCGGTCGAAGCTGAGCCCTTCGCTGCCCTTGATGTTCCAGGGGTCGCCCTCGCTACCAACGAAGCTGACGTCGGTGAAGCGCGAATTGCGCAGGCCATCGATCTGCGCCCCGGCCTTGCCCTTGAAGCGCACCTGCTCGAAGGCGACGTTCTCGTGGAAAGCGTCGTGGGCGCTGTCACCCTTGACCTGAATTGCCGCACCGGCAGCATCTTCCACCGTCACGTTGGCCACGCGAATGTCGCGAAACTGGCCGGGAACGGTCGAACGCTTGTAGTCGAGGATGGCGTTGGGATCGTGATAGTCGAGGGTCATGATCACCCCCTGCTTGACGGTATTGCGGATCGCCGAATCGCGAAAGGTGACATTGCGCGCACCGCCGCCCATGAAGTTGGTGCTCTTCATGCGCAGGCCGGTATCGGTGCCATCGGACACGTTGTCTTCGGCGAGGATGTTCTGGATCCAGCCGCCGGTGTGACTACCGGCGACCACCATGCCGTGCCCGCGACGGAAGTAGTTGTTGAAGATCCAGGCATCTTCCTGAGGCGGCTGCCTGGTCGCGTCGGCGCCGGTGCCCGAGGCGAAGTTGACGCAGTCGTCGCCGGTGTCGAAGAAGTTGTTGAAGACCATGGCGCCCTTGCTGTTGGCGAACTCGATGCCATCGCCATTGTTGGCGTCGTAGGTCTTGTGCACGGTGCCGGCCATCACCACGTTCTCGGTCTCCAGGTTCATGATCCCGTGGTAGGCCGGATTGAGCACGGTGAAGCCGCCATAGAACACGTTGGTGACGTTGCGCAGGGTCATCAGTGACGAGCGCATCTGCCCGTAAGCGTCCTTGACGATGATGCCCCGCGCCACCGCCTTCTCGACCTGGTCCTTGGCCAGAATGCCGTCTTCCATGTAGCGGGTGTTGTCACTGGCGCGGTAGAACGGCAGCGCATTGCCGAGCTCATCACGGCTGTCGTCGTTGCGCTTCCAGCCGTTGCCGTCGATGGTGCCCTTGCCGACGATGCGGATGTTCTCGAACGACTGATGCTGACGCGGATCGCGCGGCAGTGCGTTGATCAGCGACGCCGGCCGCACCATGGTCGAATAGGGATACTGGATATAGCCCTCCAGCGGGTAATCCTCGCTGCGCTCCGAACCCAGCAGCGTCGCGCCCTCGGCGATCTCCAGGGTAATGTTGCTTTTCAGGTACAGCGCGCCGGTCTTGAACACGCCAGCCGGGATCAGCACCTTGCAGTTCAGGGAACAGGCATCGATGGTCTTCTGGATGGCGACGGTATTGAGCGTCTTGCCGTCGCCCTTGGCACCCTGGTCCTCGACGTTGAAGACCTCAGGCTGCGCCGTGGTGCGTTGCAGCAGCACCGGACTGTCACCGGACTCGCGGCCTTCGGCATCCACCGAGCGCACGGTGAAGCGATACTCGGTCTCGGGCTTCAGGCCAGCCACGGTGTAATTGTGGATGGAAATACGGTGATGGAAGTTTTCCGTATCGGCCTGGTAGAACCGATCGATATACGGTTTGGCTGGCGAATGCTGGTCATTGTTGGCGTTGGCGCCACCCAGGCGCTTGCCGTCCATATACACGTGATAGTCGACGATACCGGCGGCGTTCTCCGGCTTCTCCCAGACCAGGATGATCTGCCTGTCGTCATAGGCCAGGGTCGGCACCTGAACCTTGCGTGGCGCCTCCAGAGCCAGGGCCGAGGCGCTGAATAGCAGTGCCAGCGGTACGACAACATACTTTTTTTGGCGTAGCGAACCTTGCATCACAGATGCAAACGAGCTCTCGATGAGCGGCATATTCTTGTCCTTGTTATGGCCAATACATTGAATCAGCTGAACTTAATCAAAGCATCGGGCAGGCTTTATATTCAGCCAGACGAAATCATCACACTCCAAAGAAGTATGACAACCGACAAGATAGCCAAAATTTCGGTCACGTCCAGCCAGGACGTGAAATCACCCCCAGCCATACTCGAGGCGGCGTGAGGCTCAGTCGTCCCCTGAGTCATCCAGAGGCAGGCCGGCGGCTCGTTCGAGCAGCTCGGGAGGTAGGCTCTTGCTGGCTCGGGCACCGAGTAGCTTGAGGTTCTCGGCGCGGCTTATCAGGTTGCCGCGACCGTCGACCAGCTTGTTGCGCGCCCCGGAGTACGCCTTGTCGAGCTGCTGCAGGCGCATGCCAACCTCATCCAGATCCTGGATGAAAGCCACGAACTTGTCGTACAGCGCTCCGGCCCGCTCGGCGATTTCCCGGGCGTTCTGGCTTTGCCGCTCCTGACGCCAGAGGCTGTCGATGACCCGCAGGGTCGCCAGCAGCGTGGTCGGGCTGACGATCACGATGTGCTGATCGAAAGCCTCCTGAAACAGGCCCGGGTCTGCCTGAAGGGCTGCTGCGAACGCCGCCTCGATGGGCACGAAGAGCAATACGAAATCCAGGCTGTGCAGCCCGTCGAGGTGCTGGTAATCCTTGAGCGACAGCCCCTTCAGATGGCTGCGCAGGGACAGCACGTGCTGCTTCAGGGCCAGTTGCCGGGTCGCTTCGTCGGTAGCCGACACGCACTGTTGATAGGCCGTGAGGCTGACCTTGGCATCGACCACCACCTGCTTCTCGCCCGGCAGCTGGATCAGCACGTCCGGCTGGAAGCGCTCGCCATCGGCACTCTTCAAGCTGACCTGGGTGTGATACTCGCGGCCCTTTTGCAGGCCGGCATGCTCCAGCACTCTCTCGAGCACCAGCTCACCCCAGTTGCCCTGGGTTTTCTGGCCCTTGAGGGCCTGGGTGAGGTTCATCGCCTCTTCGCTCAGGCGCTGATTGAGCCCCTGCAGGCGCTCCAGCTCCTTGCCCAGGGAAAAGCGCTCGCGCGCCTCCTGCTGATAACTCTCCTCGACCCGCTTCTCGAAGGACTGGATACGTTCCTTGAGCGGATCGAGCAGCTGGCCGAGGCGCTGCTGGCTGGTTTCCGAGAAACGCTGCTCGCGCTCGTCGAAGATCTTGCCGGCCAGCTCGGCGAACTGGGCACGCAAGGCATCACGGGCCCCCTGCAGGTCCTCGAGACGCTGCTGATGATTTTCCTGCTGCTCGTGCAGCTCGGCAGCCAGGCCGGCCCGTTCGCTATCCAGACGACGCAGCTCGACCTCCTGCTGATCACGCAGCGCCTGCCCGCCCTTGATCTGCTCACGGGCCAGTTGCAGGTCGTTCTGCAACAAGTGGGTTTCCCGGCGCAGAGCGGCCAGCTCGGCCTGCTGGTCCGCCTTGATCTCGAGAATCTCGGCCAGCTCCTCACGGCAACCGTCGAGTTGCGCACTCAAGCCTGCCTGGGCCAGTTGCGCGGCATTCATGCGCTCTTGCGCCAGGCCAGCCTGCAAACGCATCTCCTCGGCCTCCCGCGACAGGGCGACGGCGCGTAGCAACAGGGGAACGGCACAGACCAGGGCGCCGACCAGAAAGGCCGGCAGCAGCGAAACGAGATCAGAGGGCATACAGACATCCAGGCGAGACTGCCGGGCAGTATACCTGCGCGGGCGGCTCCACTGCGGCTACAAGCGCCGGAGCAGGTCCCGCGCCTCGCCCTGCCCCTGCAGCGCCGCCAGCTCCAACCAGTGGCGGGCCTGATGCGGCTCCAGAGTGCGAGGCTGGCAATAGAGGCGGCCCAGCTCGAGCTGGGCGGCGCCGTCGCCAGCACGCGCCGCCTGGCGCAGCAGTTCCACGCCGATACGACGGTCGCGGGTATTGTCGCAGTCGCGGCAGAGCATTTGGCCAAGGCGGCTCTGAGCCTGCACCACGCCCTGGCGGGCAGGCTGCTTGAGCAGGCGACCGGCAATCCGTTTCACGCTGGGGGCATGCCCCAGCCGCGGGCTGTCCAACAGCCAGGCGGCAACGCGAACAGGTACCTGGGCACGGACGGGAAGCGTATCGAGGGGTAAAGCGCGGGGCATAAAAGACGTAAAACGGGCTGCGGAACAGGCGCGCCACTCTACTCTTTTTAATTCACAGGTAAACCCCGCCCTACTCTCCTCTGGGCTGCTTGTGACAATCCACAGAAGCTGTGGATAACTTTGTGCGTAAGGTGGGAGAAATGCCCCCCAACGCCGATGGTATGGGGCCCCGAGTCAAACTGGTCATTTTTTCGCCACATCAAAAAAGTTCATATTTTTCATGTACTTAAAAAGTCTCCTACGACAATTGGAGGTTTTGTGCAAGCGCCAATATGCTGCTTGACAAGCTGCATCGCGATTGTGCACAAGTCCGTCGACAGGCCTGCGAAAACGCCCTTTTAGAGGGCGCAAGCCAGGCTTCACAGGCCCTGCGGCCAGACAGACGGAGCGCCTGACTGCCGCACCAATAAAGCCCATGTCATGCTCCCGACATAAAACCGTGGGCGGTATAACCGGCCAAACCGGGTTTGGCAGGCCATGGCGCTTCGGGTTACCGTCACGACATTCTTCCGTCGATGGATAACGCCCATGCTCAGCCGCCGCACCAGGCTGCGACTGTCCATTGTTTTCACGCTGCTCGTGCTGTTCGTTGCCGCCGTTTATCTGGGCGGCAGCTACCTGCTGCAGCGCAATGGTGTCGAGAAACTCGATTGGCATGGCCTATCACTCTCCAGCTCAGGCCTGAACGTAAAGGACCTGCAACTGACACAACGCAGCAGCGCAGGCACTCTCGAGCTGCACAGTGAGGGGCTGCAACTGGCCTGGCGCGATTTCGGCTTCAGCCTGCCGTTCTGGCAGCACCTCGACATCGGCAGCCTGACGCTCACCTGGCTAGCCGCAATTGAAGAGCTCGAGCCAGACACGCCGCCAACTGACCTCGACCTGCAACGACTGGCTGCCCCACTGGCCCTGTTACCACGCAGCCTGAGGATTGAGCGACTAGCCGCCACCCTGCCCTGCGCCCGCGGACAATGCACCGCCACAGGCAACCTGAAGCTGCTGCGTGGCGAGGATGACCACTTGGCCGTTCAGCTCGATCTCCACCATCAGACGCAGGTAATCAACGGCTCGCTCACCCTGCGACCGCGCAACGACGCAATCGACCTGCAGCTGACCCTGGCCGTCGATCAACAACCGCAAGTGACCGTGAAGAGCAGCCTCGAACAGGCAGGTGACGGCCTGAACTGGAACGGCCAGCTCGATGCGACGCAACTCACCCAGGCAGCCGCCTTGCAAAGTTGGCTGAGCGCCTGGAGCGTGCCGGAGGGCACCCAGTGGCCCGGCGCGCCGGGAGAGGTCAGCCTGCAAGGCTCGTGGCAACTGACGCTGCCGTCGCGGGTAATGGATGTGGACAACCTGCTGGCTGCCAGCGGCGAGGTCGACGTGCAGGGCAATCTACCCCAACCCTGGCCTTTTCCCGGGCTTGGCCAGCTACGGGGGCAGCTGGCCCTGACGGCGCACAATCAGGGGCAAAACTGGATCGCAACGCGCGTGGAAGCGGACCTGCAGCTCACCGAGCCGAATGCCGACTGGCTGAGTGCGCTACCACCGGAGCTGCGCAGCGAATCCCTGCGCGTACAGGTGCAGCCTGACACGCCACTCGACGGCCTGCGCAACGATCTGACCGGGCGCAGCCTGCCCCTTAAACTGACGCTGGCTTTGCGTGGCGCGACCCGCCTGGACCTGCAGGGCCGCCTGGCACTGGCGAGCTCCGCACCCTGGGCCGTGCAGTTCGCCGAAACGCGCCTGACCACACGCACCGCCAGGGTGAACCAGGCTGGCTGGCAGGCCGGCGAGCTGAGCAGCGACCTCAAGCTGGCGGGCCATGCAGATGCTACTGCGGTGGGCCTGAGCATTGGCCAAGGCTCCCGGCTTCAGGCTGCAACCCTCAAAGGTGCCGACCTGAACGCACAGAAGCTGCAGATCGACCTCGGCGGTAGCGCCCTCGACCTCAAACTGCAGGACGGCGCCCTGCAGACCTGGCAGTTCGAGGGCCCGCTGAACCTCAGCACCGCACGCCTGGAACAGGCCAACCTCAAGCCACAGGGCTGGCGCTTGCAGAGCCAGCTAGCGGCGGCGGATATGGTCGGCAACCTGCGCGGCAAGCTGAGCAACGACAGCGAACTGCAACTGGACCTGGATGCAAGCCTCGACGCCAAACAGAACCTGCAGCTCAAGGCGACCCTCGGCGAACTGTTCCTGCGCTCCGGCAACCCGCTGGCCAAAACCCTGGTGCAGTGGCCCGAGTTGCTCGACCTCAACAGCGGTCGCCTGAATGCCGTCGCGAACCTGGCCCTGAGCGCTGGCAGCAACGCCCCGAGCGTTGACCTGAGCATCACCGGCAAAGGCCTGGGCGGCATCTACGACCGCTCCGAACTCAGCGGCCTGGACACCAGCCTGCACGTCAAGCTGGCGCGCCAGCGCTTCGACCTGTACCTCCAGCAGCTGAAAATCCAGCAGGCCAATCCCGGCCTGCCGATCGGCCCGATCGAGGCCCGTATTCGCTACGGCGCGCCACTGGCCAGTGCAGCCAAGGGCACGCTGGAGGTGAACCTGGCGCAAGCCGCGCTGATGGGCGGGCAGGTCACCCTGACACCAGGGCGATGGGATCTCGCGGCCAGTAATCAATTGTTTCCCATCCAGATCCGCGGCCTGGAACTCCAGCAGCTTTTCACTCTCTACCCGGCAGAGGGCCTGGCCGGTAGCGGCACGCTGGATGGTGACCTGCCTGTGCGCCTGGGCCAGAACGGCATCGAGGTGGAAAAAGGCCATATCGCCGCCCGCCAACCCGGTGGACGCCTGCAGTTCAGCTCGGAGAAGATCAAGGCCCTGGGCCGCAGCAACCCGGCGATGCAGTTGGTGACGCAGTCCCTGGAGGACTTCAACTTCACCACCCTGAACAGCTCGGTCGACTATGATCAGCACGGCAAACTGCGCCTGGCCATGCGCCTGGAAGGCCAGAACCCGGCCATCGAGAATGGCCGGCCGATTCACTTCAACATCAACCTGGAGGAGGACATCCCCAACCTGCTCGCCAGCCTGCAGCTGACCGATCGGGTCAACGAGATCATCACGCGGCGCGTGCAGCAGCGAATGCTGCAACGCAATACCGCACCCAAGGAGCCTTGACGAGGAGAAGCGCCATGCGCTTGCGTAGTTGCATCACCGCCCTGCTGCTGGGGCTACTGAGCGTAGCCTGTACCCCGACGGTACAACTGGCGATGCCCAACGAGCCGATCAACATCAACCTGAATGTGAAGATCGAGCACGAGATCTATATCAAGGTGGATAAGGCACTGGACAGCATGTTCAGTGAATCCAGCGGACTGTTCTGAGGAAACCCAAATGAGCCTGATCAAACCCTTCGCCGGCCTGTTGCTGCTGCTCAGCCTGAGCCTGCCCGCTCACGCCATCAGCCTCAACGAGGCGATGTCCGCCCTAGGCGATGCCAAGGCCAGCGGCCAGCTCGGCGAGCTGCCCAGTGGTTACCTCGGCGTGGTCAAATCCGGCGGCCAGGCCGACGAGATCGCCAAGCTGATCAACGCCGCCCGCCGCGCCGAGTACCAGAAGCTCGCCCAGCAGAACGGCATCCAGCTCAGCGACGTGGAAACCATCGCCGGCCAGAAGGCCATCGACAAGACCCCGGCTGGGCAGTACATCCAGCAGCAGGGCCAGTGGCGCCGCAAGTAACCGCCAGGCGCGCCCGCAGCATGCTGCGGGCGCGTTGCGAAACCTCCACGAAAACGCTACAGCCCCCGCCATCTCTGCCCTGCAGCGGAACTCGTCTGCGCCTGCCCAGTCTCACGTTCGCTATCGCCATTGATCAGAGAACGACCGACATGAGCCTTATCGACTGCCCCGAGTGCCAAAACCGTATCTCCGACAAGGCTCACGCCTGCCCGCAATGCGGCAACCCGATGAGCCAGCCGGCTGGCAATCGCTGGCTCTCGGAAAAGAACGTCGGTCAGGTCGCCGGGGCCACCACGGCGTGGCTCACCGCCCCCTGGATCGCCCGTATGGTTTTCGGCGTGGTGGCGATGATCTGCATCACCGTGATCATAGTGGCACGCTGAGCCGGCGTCAGCAGCCACGCAGAGTCCGCGTGACACCCTTGGCAGCGCGTTCGATGGCCGCCTCATCACAGGGTGCGAAGCCGATCACCGGCCCTGGCGGCTGAGGCTTCACGCAATAACGCTACAAGGGCATCACCTCGATGCCCTCCTCGGCCAACAGCACCTGAGCATTCTGTTCGCTACCTGCATGCAGGCGGCACACTGAATCGCCCCTAGTTTCGTAGACACCTCCAAGCCTCATAATGAGGCCCATTAAGAGGTGCCATGAGCAACCAGCGTTACCCCGAAGAATTCAAAATCGAAGCAGTCAAGCAATGACCGAGCGTGGCCTTCCTGTAGCCGAGGTGGCAGCGCGGTTAGGTATGTCGGTGCACAGCCTGTATGCCTGGATCAAACGCTACAACAAGCCCCGGGAAAAGCGGCAGCAATAGGACGATCAGCAGATCGAACTGCGTCGTCTGCGTGCTGAACTCAAGCGAGTGACCGAAGAGCGAGACATCCTAAGTTACCCTTCTGCTGCGCCGTGTGTAGTAATCAATGACTCTGACCCCATCAATAGCACTTTATACAAATCGAAGTTTCCAATAGTCATTACCAGCAATCATCCAGTATCGCTGGCGAGTAGGAATCAAAAAGCTAAAATCAAAGCATTGAGCAACCCAGCCCGAATAAACAAGACTTTCATGAGCACGAACATCATCCATGTGCATAAAAATTTTTCTATCAAAGTTTATATAGAACTTAGGAAGTCGAGAGCTAACGACATTAGCCTGTTTAAATAGGCAAGAGGTCAGCCCCTCTCCAGTTAAGAAATAGTGCTCAATTTCTTCAAAAAGCTCATTACCCAACACCATAAAGGCTTTTAAATCAGCTAAAGAAAGGACTTTTTCGCATGAGTCGTTCAAATACTGCGGAAAATTTTCAGCGGTCATCCTCAGAATACCACCTCTAAAAAGCCTGCAAGACTGCTCATATTGCTCTTGAGTTATCTCACCATCTTCAAGATAGGCGCGATAGTCTTTTTCCGCATCAAGAGAAAAATTGTATCTCTCATCTACAACCCAATAACATTCCCCAGAATGCACAAAAAAACAAATACTTTTCTCCCCATTCCAAAGATCATCAAGAACCGATTGACTAATAGTCATTTTTTGAATTCCTTAAGAAATTCATCCTGTGTATAAACACGAGCGTTAGTCGAGTTCTTTTCGAGTAACGACCCCCACATTTTTGGTAGTTCGAGAGGAAGAAAAAGGGGACAGATTTATTCAGCCGTTGCCATAGACTAAAAATAAATCTGTCCCCTTTTCCGTTTACCATTAAGCGCTGCCAGCAGTTTCCTCTCTAGCGCCTGAGCATATTCGACATATTCGACAGCGCGAGGCTCCGCAGCAATAAGCTCTTTATCTCGCTGCAGAATATTCAACATTTTTTGCGTCAGCTGTAAATTCTTCGCCCAGACTGCCTCCGATAATTTTGAGGTTCCTTTTAGCAACTCGGCGTCATCCAGAAATCCTACCAGCACTTCCTTATCCAACTCGCGAACCACGACAGGCAATAATTCCGACGTATACATATCTTGCCTGACCGATCTGCAAAGGTCGCCGATCTCAAGCTCGTTTATCGGAGTGTCCAGAATCGACCTGTGCCATGACTCCAGCGCAGACTCATCAGAATCAGGCTCAACTTCCCACTTAAACCCATTACTCTCATCTATTTGACGAAATGTCTTTTTCATATACCCGCACCATTTAGAGAGTCAGAAATACGTTTTAAAGTATCCAAAGCTGCCTGTCGGGCCGCTTGCGCCTCTGGATTACTTACATTTTTAAGCGTTTCTGCATGGTTGGTAAGCCCTCTTATCCGCTCCTGCATTTCGTTCAAATGATCATAGTAACCACTGCCATTCTTCCGAGGAACTGGATCTCCAGCCATGTCTTTCAATGTACCTTCGATATCATGATCTTTGAAGTTTTTTATTATATTATCAATTCTAGCAACCGCTTTCTGCTCTCCCTGACTCAACTTAGTCGCAGAGCTTCCAGCCTCTTTTGCACCGTTTCCACTATACATATTCCCCGGGTTCAGCTGGTGCTCCGGAGTCTTATAGCTAGTGTCACCTCGCTGTGTATCCAGCTGACTTCCGCCTGTATGCGGCACGGTAACCACCGAACCGCCAGCATTATACCCCCCACTCGATGCATTCTCTAAACCAGATGAATCAGCACCAGGATTAACTAGCACACCATATTTAGGATCAAGTTGATGTATAGGAAATGCTACTGCAGTCCCAGCGACAAGCCACCATATTTGGGTCGAAACTACAACTTTATC
>NZ_JBQWIF010000071.1:0-10269 GCF_052958135.1 Pseudomonas sp. SZ40
CCGGCTTGCCGGCGATTAACGACCATGGCACGGAGTGTGGGGCGGCCCGAGCTCGCATCGCCCGCAAGCGGGCTCCTGCGGATGTGGAGAGTGCGGGTGGTCTGGCGGTAGCCGCAGGCAGGCCGTGGATCATCACGCGGTCATGTAGGAGCCGGCTTGCCGGCGATTAACGACCATGGCACGGAGTGTGGGGCGGCCCGAGCTCGCATCGCCCGCAAGCGGGCTCCTACGGACATGGTGAGTGCGGGTGGTCTAGCGGTAGCCGCAGGCAGGCCGTGGATCATCACGCGGTCACGTAGGAGCCGGCTTGCCGGCGATCAGTGGCCATGGCACGGAGTGTGGGATGGCCCGAGCATCGCATCGCCCGCAAGCGGGCTCCTACGGGCATGGTGAGTACGGGTGGTCTGGCGGTAGCCGCAGGCTGTGGATCATCACGCGGTCACGTAGGAGCCGGCTTGCCGGCGATTAACGGCCATGGCACGGAGTGTGGGGTGGCCCGAGCTCGTATCGCCCGCAAGCGGGCTCCTACAGATAGGGTGAGGGCATGTGCCCGGTGCCTGGATCAGCGATCGCTCTGCTCGCCCTTGGGCGGGCTTTCCGGCAGGAACCAGTTGAGCAGCAGGGCGCAGATGCCGCCGGTGGCCACGCCGGACTCCAGTACGTTGCGCAGTGCTGCAGGCATGTGGGCGAGGAACTCCGGCACCTGCGACACGCCAAGGCCGAGGGCCAGGGACACGGCGATGATCAGCAGCGCGCGGCGATCCAGATCGATGCCAGCCAGGATGTTGATGCCCGAGGCCGCCACGGCGCCGAACATCACCATGGCCGCACCGCCGAGTACCGGCTCCGGTACCGCCTGGATGACCCCGGCCACTGCCGGGAACAGGCCGAGAATCACCAGCATCAGCGCGATCCACACGCCGATGTGGCGGCTGGCGATGCCGGTCAGCTGAATCACTCCGTTGTTCTGGGCGAAGATCGAGCTGGGGAAGGTATTGAACACGCCCGCCAGCAGCGAATTGACGCCGTTGACCAGCACGCCGCCCTTGATTCGCTGCATCCACAGCGGGCCCTCGACGGGCTGCTTGGACACCTTGCTGGTGGCGGTCACGTCACCGATGGCCTCCAGGGAGGTCACCAGATAGATCACCAGCATCGGGATGAACAGGCTCCAGGAGAAGCCGAGGCCGAAGTGCAGGGGCGTTGGCACCTGGAACAGCTCGGCCTGGTGCATGCCGGTGAAGTCCAGGCGGCCCAGGTAACCGGCCAGCGCATAGCCGACCAGCAGGGCAATGACGATCGCGCAGCTGCGCATCCACACCACGGGAATGCGGTTGAGCGCCACGATCACGGCCAGCACCACGCCGGACAGCAGCAGGTTCTCGCCATTGGCGAAGGTGCCGTTGGCCATGGCGCCGTAGCCGCCACCCATGCTGATCAGGCCGACCTTGATCAGCGTCAGGCCGATCATCAGCACCACGATGCCGGTGACCAGCGGGGTAATCAGTTTTTTCACGAACGGCAGGATGCGCGAGATGCCGATCTCGACGAACGAGCCTGCGATCACCACGCCGAAGATCGCCGCCATCACGGCTTCGACCGGTGTGCCCTGCTTGACCATCAGCGCGCCGCCGGCAATCAGTGGGCCGACGAAGTTGAAGCTGGTGCCTTGCACGACCAGTAGCCCGGCGCCCAGCGGGCCGAAGCGACGGCACTGCACGTAGGTGGCGATACCGGAGATCACCAGGCTCATGGAAACGATCAGGTTGGTGTCGCGGGCCGACACGCCCAGAGCCTGGCAGATCAGCAGGCCGGGGGTGACGATCGGCACGATGATCGCCAGCAGATGCTGCAGGGCGGCGAGGATCGCCACCAGCGGACGCGGGCGGTCTTCGAGGCCATAGATCAGTTCGTCACGCTTGGGGTCGACTGGTTGCATGGTGGTCGCTGCCTGGAAAAACGGCGGATTCTACTGACACGCCAGGCTAATCCCAAGTAGCAGACGACGGGCTAGATATGAATGAATCTTATTATCTGATAGCGTGCGCGGCGTTCAGACACCGAGATGCCGCCTTGTCGTCCTGGAATGCCCAACTCACCCGACTGTTTCTGGAGCACAAGCAGGCTCTGGAGGCATTCGTTGCGCGGCGAATCGGCAGCCGCCAGGTGGCCGCCGACCTGACTCAGGAGACCTTCCTGCGGCTGGCGCGCATGCCGGGCGATGCGCGTATCGATAATCTGCGCGCGTTTCTTTTCACCGTAGCCGGCAACCTGGTACTCGACCATCAGCGCCAGGCGTTGCGCCGAGGGCTGGTAGAGGGCGAGTTGCCGGCCGACGAGGCTGTCTGTCCGGCGCCAGGCATTGCCGACTGCCTGGCGGCCGAACAGGAGCAGACGCTGCTGAGCGATGCCATCGCAGCGCTGCCTGAGCAGCGGCGGCGGATTTTCCTACTTTACCATGTCGAGGGCATGGCTTACCGCGAGATCGCCACGTGCGAGGCGACCACGGTGCGCAGCGTGGAATATCATCTGCGCCAAGCGTTGATCGATTGCCGGTCTTTCATCAAGAAGCGCTTGCAGCCGAAACCGCCATCAGGAACTTCCCCGCCATGACCGACGACGAATTATTTGCCCAGGCCAGTGCCTGGCATTTTCGTTTGCAGGCCGAGGACGTCAGTGCGCATGAGCGTCAGGCATTCACTGACTGGCTGGCGCAAAGCGACAGGCATGGCCAGGCGTGGGACGAGGCGCAGGTGCTCCTTGCGGCCTTGCAGCCTGCCGCGCGCCAGGCGCATCGGTCGCTTGCGAAAACGCCCCGCACCGCCTGGCCGTGGGCCACCGCCGCGGCGCTGTTGCTGGCCTTGGGTCTTGCCTGGCAGACGCCATGGGCGGATCGCCTGCGTGCCGATCACTACACGGTCGTCGGGGAAAGCCAGTCCATCGATCTGGCCGACGGCTCGCGCATCGAGCTCAATACCGATGCAGCGTTAAACGTCGAATTCGCCCACGGTGAGCGGCGTATTCGCCTGCTGCGCGGCGAGGCCTGGTTTGACGTCAGGCACGATGCCAGCCGGCCGTTCGTGGTGGAAAGCGACGGCGTGCAGGTGCGCGTGCTCGGCACCCAATTCGGCGTGGCCCGGCAGGATGGTCATACCCGGGTGCAATTGGTGCAAGGGCGGGTCGAGGCCAGTGTAGCGGGCGACGCCAAGGTCGTGTTGGCACCGGGGCAGGCGGTGGATGCGACGCGTCGCCAGCTCGCTGCGGTGAAAACCTTCGACGTCGCCCAGGCGTTTGCCTGGCGGCAGCGGCAACTGGTGTTTCGCCAACAACCGCTCGGTGAGGTGATCCGCGAGCTTAATCGTTACTGGCCAGGGCGCATTCTGGTCTTCGATCAGGCGCTCGAACGGCGCGCGGTGTCCGGGGTGTTCGAGATCGACAAGCCCGAAGCGGTGCTGCGCGCGCTGCAACTCACCCTTGGTTTGCAAGCCCGGCAGTACACCCCGTACGTGACTGTGCTGCAGCCTGGCATGGCGGCCACGCCAAACTGATCGAAAGTTTTTTCAGGGATTTCTCCGCGGTTGTCGTCCTTGATCTTGAGGCGCGAATTACAAGCACTCGCAAGTAGTGCCGCCGATCTGGATTTCGATCACCGGGGAGTTTTTCATGCACCACGTTACTGCCGCTCGCCATTGCGGCCTGCCAACTCTATTGTCTCTCGCTATCGCATTGGCCGTTGCGCCGCCTGCCGCGCTCGCCGCAGAGGCCACCGCGACCCAGCAGCAGGTGCTGCGTTTCGACATCCCGGCGCAGTCGCTGGATGCTGCGCTGAGCGCTTTTTCGGCGGTAACCCGCACCCAAGTGCTGGTGCCCGCCGAACTGACCCGTAACCAGCGTTCGCTCGGTGTTTCGGGCAGCTATGCACAGACCGAAGCGTTGTCTCGCTTGCTGGCCGGTACTGGCCTCGCGGCCCGGTTCGTCGATGGCGATACCGTGACCCTGGAACGCCCCGCAGGTGATCAGAACGACGCCGTGCAACTGGGCGCCACCACTGTGAGCGGACAGAGCCTGGGCATTACCACTGAAGGTTCGGGCTCCTACACCACCGGACAGACCGCTGCTGCCACCCGCCTGCCGCTCACGCTGCGGGAAACGCCGCAATCGGTGAGCGTAATCACCCGCCAGCAGATGGACGACCAAGGCCTGCAAAACATCTCCGACGTGCTGCAGCAAACGCCGGGCATCAAGGTCAATCAGGAAAACTCCGAGGGTTATACCTTCTATGCTCGCGGTTTCGAGGTGCAGAACTTTCAGGTCGATGGCATCTCCAGCCTGTCCAGCGACGGCGGCACTCTGCGTGACAACTACAGCATCGGCAACTCGCTGATCTACGACCGTGTGGAGGTGCTCAAAGGCGCTACGGGCCTCGTCAACGGTGCCGGCTATCCGTCCGCGGTGATCAATATGGTGCGCAAGCGGCCCACCTCCGAGTTCAAGGGCCATGCGGCAATCGGCGCGGGCTCCTGGGACAAATACCGCAGTGAGGTGGATATTTCCGGGCCGCTGACCGAGGGCGGAGCAGTGCGCGGCCGCATGGTTGCCGGAACCGAAGAGCACCAGAGCTACATCGACCACCTCAAGGGCGAGCAGAACGTCTTCTACGGCATTCTCGAAGCCGACCTGAGCGATGACACCACCGTTGCGGTGGGCTATGACCTGCAAAAGAACTACAACGATGGCAGCACCACCGGATCTCTGCCTGCCTTCTTTGCGGACGGTCGCGAAGCGCGCTTCTCCCGTTCGAGCAACGCAGCGGACAAGTGGGCTTATCGCAATCAGGATACCCAGCGGGCATTTGCCGAGGTGGAGCAGACGCTGGCCAATGACTGGTCGATCAAGGCAGTGGTCAGTACGCGGCAGTACAAGTCCCGTGAGTTGATCTCCGGCATCAATAGCCAGGCAATCAACACCGATAACAGCGCTGTGCATGGGTTTCTCTGGGGAGAGTCCTCCAAGTTCAATGTCGACAGCAGCGAGAAGAGTTTCGATGCCCAGGCCAAAGGCCCTTATCAGTTGTTCGGCCGCAGCCACGATCTGGTGTTGGGCTACGGCTACAACCGTACCGATACCGTGACCAGGCGTTATGACGGCCTGACGGACGAGCTTATCGATGACGTCTTCAATTGGGATAACAACGCCACCAAGCCTGCCCGATTCGATTGGTGGAACCGCTTCAACATCGATGCGCGGCAGAAGATCGCCTACATGGCGACGGTGCTGAAACCGACCGATCGCCTGTCGCTGGTTCTGGGTGCGCGCGTGACCGACTACCAATGGCAGATTGAAACGCTCAACGCCTTGGGCAGCCGTGGAAAATTCCAGAGCACCGTCTCCGGCGAAGTGACTCCCTATGTTGGGGCGACCTTTGTACTGGATGACCACCATTCGGTTTACGCCAGCTACACCGACATCTTCAAGCCGCAGGCGTACAGCCGCGGGATCGATGGCAAGCCGATCGATCCGCTAACCGGCGAGAGCTATGAAGTGGGTATCAAGGGTGAGTACTTTGACAGCCGTCTGAATGCCAGCCTGGCCCTGTTCGAGCTGCATCAGGACAACGTCGCTGACGAGCGCTCGGATGGTAATGGCGATAGCTACAACGTACCGATCCAGGGTGTTAAGACCCGTGGCGTCGAGCTGGAAATGTCTGGCGAACCTGTCGAGCGGCTGCAGGTGCAGGCCGGTTACGTCTACCAGGAATCTCACGATGCGGACGGCAAGCGCGAAAGCACCGATCAACCGCAGCACATGCTCAAACTGGCGGGTAACTATCGCTTGCCGGGCGACTGGCAGCGCCTGACGGTCGGCGGCAACCTGCAATGGCAGAGCTCCACCTACTTCGTGCCGGGCGATTGGTACTCGGTGGTGGGCGACCCCAAGTTCGAGCAAAAGGCCTACACCCTGGTCGGCCTGGTGGCTGGGTATGATTTCAGCACTCAGTTGAAGGGCACTCTGAACATCAACAACCTGTTCGACAAGCACTACTACAGCGGCCTGGGTAACTATGACACGGTCTATTGGGGCGCGCCGCGCAATCTGATGGCAACGGTGAAATACAGCTTCTGATACCCGCCGGACCAGGCAAAAGGGCAGCCGAAAGGTTGCCCTTTTGCGTTTCTGAGGGGGGCCGTTGTCAGGCAGCAAGGCACCTGAAGCGCTGGCGTTGCGGGAAAACGCGCATTCACATCGACCCACTTCAGTACCGCCGCCGCTCTGGCTCGCGGCTGTTACCGACAGCTCTAAGCTAAGTGTTAAATGTTATTGGTTTTCTATTTCTTATAACCATAAATTTCACTCCATCAGCGCCGTGGTGGCGCTTCGGCAGCTGGGATCAACCGCAGCGGTGCCACTTGCGAGGAGTCGAACGTGAAACAGACCATCAAAGCCCTGCTGCTCGCTGTCGCTGCGGCAACCGCTGTTCAGGCCCATGCCGCCGACATCGTGATCGGTTACCAGACCGGTGTGGATCCGTCCAAGGTCGCCCAGGCTGACGGTGCATACGAAAAAGCCATCGGCGAGAAGCTCGACTGGCGTCGTTTCAACTCCGGTGCCGACGTGGTGACGGCACTGGCTTCCGGTGACGTACAGATCGGCAACCTCGGTTCCAGCCCACTGGCCGCCGCCACGTCGCGCAAATTGCCGCTGGTGACCTTCCTGGTCGCTGCCGAAATCAATGCTGCCGAGGCGCTGGTCGTACGCAACGGCAGCGGCATCGACAGCCCCGAGCAACTGGTCGGCAAGACCATCGCCACGCCGTTCGTGTCCACCTCCCACTACAGCCTGCTCGGCGCCCTGAAGCACTGGAAGATCGACCCCACCCAGGTGAAGATCGTCAACCTCAACCCGGCCGAGATCAATGCGGCGTGGAAGCGCGGTGACATCGACGGTGCCTTCGTCTGGTCGCCGGCACTGGGTGAAATCAAACGCAGCGGCAAGGTGCTGACCGATGCGGCCGAGGTCGGCAAATGGGGCGCGCCGACGTTCGAGGTCTGGGTGGCCCGCAAGGATTTCGCCGAGAAGCACCCTGAAGTGCTGGCCAAGTTCGCTGGCGTGACCCTCGATGCCTTCGCCGACTACCAGGCCAACGTCGCCACATGGACGGCTGACTCCGAACAGGCCGGCAAGATCGCCAAGCTGATCGGTGCCAACGCTGCTGACATCCCGGAATTGCTCGCCGGCTCCGCCTATCCGAATGCGCAGCAGCAAGTCAGTGCCGACCTGCTGGGTGGCGGTACTGCCAAGGCGATTGCCCGCACCGCCGAGTTCCTCAAGGAACAGAAGCGTATTCCCGCCGTACTGCCCGACTACTCGCCCTACGTCAGTGCCGAGTACGTCCGCCAGGCGCAGTGAACCCCCAGAGCTACGTTCATGCCACGTTTCGCCCCTCTCCGGAGGGGCTTTTTTACTTTGAGGAGTCGACCATGAGCCGACTGAGCGCCGAGCGGGTCAGCTTGAGTTTCAAGCGTCGCGGTCATTCGCAGGTCATCTTGGATAATTTCGATCTGCAGATCGAAAAGGGCGAGTCCGTGGTCGTGCTCGGCCCGTCGGGCTGCGGCAAGTCCAGCCTGCTCAACGTGCTGGCCGGCTTTCAGCCACCTGGCAGCGGCCGTGTGCATATCGATGGCCGCACCCTCGAAGGCCCGGGCGGCGATCGCGGCGTGGTGTTTCAGGATGACGCGCTGATGCCATGGCTCGATGCCCTCGACAACGTTGCCCTGGGGCTGCGCCTGCGCGGCCTGAGCAAGCAGCAACGCCATGCCCGGGCGCGTGAGGTGCTCGAATTGGTTGGCCTGGCCAGTCATGCTCATCATCAGATTTCCGAACTGTCGGGCGGTCAGCGTCAGCGCCTTGGGCTGGCGAGGGCGCTGGCGGTCGATCCGGACTTTCTGCTGCTCGACGAACCCTTCGGTGCCCTCGATGCCCTGACCCGCGAGCGCATGCAGTTGCTGCTGCTCGACGTCTGGAAGCGCACCGGCAAGGGCCTGTTCCTGATCACCCACAGTGTCGACGAGGCACTGTTTCTCGCCACCGACCTGATCGTGCTGGACGGCCCGCCTGCCCGTGCGGTGATTCACCGGCAACTGCCGTTCGCTCGCCGTTACATCGCCGGTGAGCCGGTGCGCTCGATCAAGAGCGATCCGGCCTTCGCCGAGCTGCGTCAGGAGCTGCTCGATCTCTTCCTTCAGGAGTCCGCCGACCATGCCTTCTGATGCACTGAAAAACACCGTAAGCGACCGCAGCCGCCGTTTCGTGATCCGCTTCGACCGTCGCCGGGCGGCAGCCTTCGGTACCTTGGCGGCGTTGGCGAGCCTGTGGTGGCTGGCAACGCACCTCGGCTGGGTCGACACCATCTTCCTGCCTGCCCCCGAACAACTGCTGGTGGCCCTCAACGGGCTGCTGCAGGACGGTTATCTGGATGCCACGCTATGGCAGCACCTGAGTACCAGCCTGTGGCGCGTGCTGGTGGCGCTGTTGGCTGCGGTCGTCACGGCCATCCCGCTGGGAATCGCCATGGGCTTGAACCCCACGCTCAACGCCGCGCTCGACCCGCTGGTGGAGTTCTATCGGCCGATCCCGCCGCTGGCCTATCTGCCGTTGATGGTGATCTGGTTCGGCATCGGCGAGCTATCCAAGGTGCTGCTCATCTACATGGCGCTGTTCGCGCCGCTGCTGATCGCCACCGTGGGCGGCGTGCGCAGGGTCGACAAGGCACGTATCCAGGCGGTGCGCTGCCTGGGTGCCAGCCGCTTGCAGGTGGTGCGTCACGTGATTCTGCCCAGCGCGCTGCCGGACATCCTCACCGGCCTGCGTATCGCCCTGGGTGTCGGTTGGTCGACGCTGGTCGCTGCGGAGCTGATCGCCGCCAACCAGGGGCTCGGCTTCATGGTGCAGTCTGCCGCGCAGTTCCTTGCCACCGACGTGGTGGTGGTCGGCATCCTGTTGATCGCCAGCATCGCCTTGACCATCGAACTCGGTTTGCGCGCGCTGCAAAAGCGCTTCGCTTCCTGGAACTGACTGCTTAACGGGACTGAATAGAGAAAGACCCATGACCCTCGTATTCGAACGTATCGGCCAAGCCCTGGGCGCGCGCGTTACCGGTGTCGACCTGAGCCGCCCGCTGGATGCCGAAAGCTACACCAGCTTGCGCCAGGGGCTACTTGAACATCAGGTGCTGTTTCTGCGTGATCAATTGCTGACGCCTCGCCAACAGCGCGATGCGGCAGCCATGTTCGGTGATCTGCATATCCACCCGATCTATCCGAAGATCGAAGAACAGCCGGAAGTCCTCGTTCTGGATACCGAGCTCAATGACCTGCGCGACAACGCCCTGTGGCACTCGGACGTATCGTTCATCCCGTCGCCGCCGCTGGGCTCGCTGCTCAGTGCGCGGCACGTTCCGCCGCATGGTGGCGACACGCTGTGGGCCAGTTGCTCTGCCGCCTATGAAGGGCTTTCTGCACCGATCCGCAACCTGCTCGACGGCCTGACGGCTGTGCATGACCTGACCCTGTCGTTTCCTCTGGAGCGCTTCGGCACTACGCCCGAGGCACTGGAAAAATGGAATGCCGCTCGGGCAGCGAACCCACCGGTCACTCACCCGGTGATACGCGTACACCCGGAGACGGGCCGCAAGGGGATCTTCGTCAGCGAGTCGTTCACCACCCGGATCGTCGAGCTGGAGCCGGGCGAAAGCGATGCACTGCTGAAGATGCTCTTCGCACAGATCGCCAAACCGGAATTCAGCGTGCGCTGGCAATGGCGCCAGGGCGACCTGGCGTTCTGGGACAACCGCCTGACCCAGCACTACGCCTGCGACGACTACCGCCCGCAGCGGCGCATCATGCACCGTGCGACGATTCTCGGCGATCGGCCTTTCGGGCCTTGAAGCCGCTGCAAGCCATAAGCTCCAAGCGGCAGCTCGAACCGTAGGAGCGGGCCATGCCCGCGATTCGTGCGCATGGCGCACTCCCACAGATAAGGGTGCAGGGGCGGCCCAGGTTTATAAATCGTACTGTGGCCGAAACTGAGCGGCAGCTCGAGTCGTGGGAGCGGGCCATGCCCGCGATTCGTGCGCACGGCGCACTCCCACAGGTATCGGTGCAGGGGCGGCCCAGGCTTGTAAGTCATACTGTGTCCGAAACCTGAGCGGCACCTCGAACCGTGGGAGCGGGCCATGCCCGCGATTCGTGCGCATGGCGCACTCCCACAGGT
>NZ_JBQWIF010000072.1:0-9258 GCF_052958135.1 Pseudomonas sp. SZ40
AGCCGTAGGGTGGGGCTTTAGCCCACCAAAGCCATTCAACGCCGATGGTGGCTGGAGGTTCAGAGCATGCGGTTCAGTGCTTCGGGCTGTGGCCGTTGTTGTGGTGGGCTGAAGCCCACCCTACCCCAGGGGCATGACCGTAGGGTGGCGCTTTAGCCCACCAAAGCCATTCAACGCCGATGCTGGCTGGAGGTTCAGAGCATGCGGCTCAGTGCTTCGGGCTGTGGGCGTTGTTGTGGTGGGCTGAAGCCCAACCTACCCCAGAGGCATCAACCGTAGGGTGGGGCTTTAGCCCACCAAAGCCATTCAACGCCAGTGGTGGCTGGAGGTTCAGAGCATGCGGTTCGGAGCTTCGGGCTGTAGGTGTTTTGGGTGGTGGCTGAAGCCCACAGCAGAAACGAATCGCCAATTACCGCAGGGCTATCGCTTATGGCTCGCGGCGCATACCGATATGCGGGATGTCGTCTTCCAGATATTCGTCGGTCACTGCGACGAAACCGTAGCGGCCGTAGTAACCCTGCAGATGCGCCTGGGCCGACATAGAGACCGGGACGCCCGGCCATCGCTGGGCGCAGGCCTGCAGCGCCTGCTCCAGCATGCCGTGCCCGAGGCCGGTGCCGCGTGCGCTTGCAGCGGTTACCACACGGCCGATCACCACTTCTCCGTCATTGAGCGCCGGATCGAGCAGGCGCAGATACGCCACCAGTTCATCGCCCTGCCAGCCCAGCAGGTGGCAGGTATCACCGTCCAGGTCACGACCATCGACTTCCAGATAAGGGCAGTTCTGCTCGACCACGAATACCTGGGTGCGCAGCGCCAGGGCCGCGTACAGCTCGGTCTTGCTAAGCTCGGAATGGGGTTTGAGGTGCCAGGTAACGGACATGATCGGCTCACGAAATAGGCTGAGAGAGGGGTGCAGACTCTAAGCCTATTTCGTCGTGGATAAAACAGCGACTACTGCTCGATGACCTGCCCCCGCAGAGCCGCCAGGCGCGCCAGCAAGCGGTTCTGGGTCGGTGTTGGCACGCCTTCGCTTTCCATCGCCACCTGCAGGTTTTCGACCAGGGCATTGAAGTGACTGGGCGTCAGCTTCTGGCCTTTGTGGCTTTCTTCGAGGGTGTCGCCGGTATAGACGCACGGACCGCCCGCGATCACGCAGAACTTGTCGACCAGCTTGTCGCGCAGGCCGGCGATGTCGACCTTGGCGAAGAAGTGCACGATGCGCTCATCGCGGGCCACGTTGAGCAGCATGCCCTCGACGATGCGGGTGATGCCGGGCTTCTCGCCGAGCTCGCGGTACAGACTGTCGTCCTTGGCAGGCTGCTGTGCGCAACCGACCAGCAACAGCAGCGACAGGACCGCCACGCAGAATGAACGCAGCATGCTCAGAAACTCCCCTGCACGGACAGATAGGCACCGTTCTGGTTATCCAGCGTGGCGATCTCGCCCAGCCGCGCGTAAGCCAGTACCACGGCCAGATGCTTGTTGGGGAAGTAGCCAATGAACAGATCGGCCCAGTCGCTTTCCCCGGCGAAATTGAGGTTGTCCGGTTTCTCCCGATACTCGACGCCCACTGCCCACTGCCGGTTGAGCAGCACCGCCACTGAGCCTTCCTTGAGCACCGAATGGCGGTCGCGGCGGTCACCGCCGAAGCCCAGCAGGCCCAGCTCGTTGGCACGGCTGTAGCGCACGCCACCGTTGAGCAGCAGGTTGTAGCCGAAGGCGCCGCCCAGAATCAGTCGGCTGGCGGTCAGGTAGCCTTCGGTGTCTTCGTCACGCTGGGCACCGACCAGGCTGGGGATGAGGAAGTCTTTCTGGCGCTTGTGCTGAATGCCCAGCGATACCTGGGGTAGCTGGTCATAGATCAGATCGCCGAACAGCCGCACCTTGATACCGAAGATGTCCTGGCTGAGGCTGTTTTCCGGCAGGCTCAGGTTGCGCGCCAGGTTGCCCAGGTCGAGGCGCTGGCGCGCGTAGGAAAGCTCGATGCGATTGTCATAAGCGGCCGCCACACCGGCCACGTCGAGGCGGTAGTCACCGGTTTCCACCCGCGTGGCGAATACGTCAGCGCCCCACTCGCCCTGCTCGCCATAACCGGCCAGCACCGCCCAGGGGGTGATACCGCCACCGGCTGCGCCTTCCAGGCTGCTGGCACCGCCGGTGGCCAGCAGCCGCCCGTCACCGGCGACAGCAGCCGTGGTGAGCATTGCGAACAAGAGGCCGCCAGTCAGTTGGGACAAGGACATGGTCAATACACCAGGGAAACGGGAGAAGTTAAGGGCCGCTGCATCCAGGCCTCGAAGGCCTGCGCGGCCAACGGCCGGCTGATCAGATAACCCTGCACGCTGTCGCAATGCCAATGCTCGAGCAGATCCAGGCTGCGCTGCAGCTCGACGCCCTCGGCGACCACCTTGAGCCCCAGGCTGTGGCTCATCTCGATGGTCGAGCGCACGATCACCGCATCTTCGCTGGTGTCGTGCAGATCGCGGATAAAGGTCTGGTCGATCTTCAGTTCCTGCACCGGCATGCGCTTGAGCTGCGCCAAGGAAGAATAGCCGGTACCGAAGTCATCCACCGACAGGCCGATGCCCTTTTCGCGCAAGCCATGCAATACCTGCAGGGCCACGGCCGGGTTGAGCATCACGCCGCTCTCGGTAATTTCGAAGATCAGTTGTGAACCTGGAATCTGGTAATGCGTCAGCAGGCGACCGACCCGCGTCGGCAACTCGGCGTCGATCAGGTCCTCGGTGGAGATATTCAGCGAGAGCTGTACGACCTGCCCACGCTGACGCCACTCCTGCAACTGGCGGATGCCCTCTTCGATCACCCAGGCGGTCAGCATCTGAATGCTGCCGGTGCGCTCTGCCAGCGGAATGAATTCACCCGGCGAAACCATGCCGAATTGCGGGTGCTGCCAGCGCAGCAGCCCCTCGGCCTGGATTCTGCCTGGGTTGCGGATATCCAGTTTGGGTTGGTAATGCAGCAACAGTTCGTCCTGATGGGCGGCGCGGCGCAGGTCGCGGATCAGTTGCACCTGGCGCTGCTGGGCAACATCGCGGCCACTTTCGTAAAGCTGAATGCGACCCGCCAGATGCCCGGCGTCCTGCATGGCGATGGCCGCACGGCGCAGCAACTCTTCCGGGGTAGAGCCATCGGCGGGATAGGCGGCGATACCGATGCGGCAATCCAGGGCGATGTCCAGATTATCGACCCGAAAGGGCTTCATGGAGAGTTGCTGAACCCGGTCGGCGGTGGCCACCGCCCCCTCCATGTCACTTCCTTCGAGGAGCAGCACGAATTCGTCGCCGACCATCCGCGCCAGGCTGTCGGCCGGGCGCAGCGCCGCCTTCAGGCGATTGGCCAGTTGCTGCATGACCCGGTCGGTCCCCCCCGCTTCGCAGCTCTCGCTGACCGTGCGGAAGTTGCCGATGCCCAGGTAAAGCAAAGCGATGTGTCGCTGCGCCGAGATGGCACTGCCCAGACGCTCGAGGGCCAGGTTGCGATTGGGCAGGCCGGTCAGAGGATCGTGCAGCGCATTGTGCGCCAGTTGCCGCTCACGCTCGGCTACACCCTGCTGCATGCTTTGAAAGGCCTTGGCCAGGCTGCCCAGTTCGTCCGCACGGTCGAGCGCCAGCGGCACCTCGTAGTCGCCCTGCCCGACTCGCTCCGCCGCACCTGCCAGGCGGCGAATCGGCTGCGACAGGCTGCGCGCCAGCAACAGCGCACCAACCAGTGAGGCCAGCAGCGCGGCTACGGCGATGAAGAGGATCTTTCGATTGAGCGCCGCGACCGAACCGCGGGCCTGCTCCAGGGAACGTTGCAGCAGTGCCTGCACGCGGAAGCCGTCGCCACTGGCGAGCACCAGACGCTGCACCAGGAAGGGCTCGCCACCATGCAGCACCTCGCCGCTGTCACCCTCGAAGGCGATCATCGGCATGTCATCGAGCGTACTCACGCGCACGTCGGGCTGCCCCTCCATGCTACCGGTCAGGGTCAGTTCCAGGTGGGTCAGCTGGTTCAACTCGCGGGCGAAGCCTTCATCGATGGCAAATCCCATCACCAGTCGCGCGATGGGCAACGGCGCACTGACGGTGGCCTGTACCAGCAGGTAGATGCTGCCATCGAAAGGCATCAGGAAACTCTGCCCCTGGCTGCCCAGTTGCGTGTTGATCTGCTCGGCCCGCGCCGTCGACAAGGGCGCCAGGGTGCTGGAGGTCAGTTTGCCATCCATGTCGAACATCATCACCACACCGGCATTGATGCGCGCGCCATGGTTGAACAGCGCCGAGCGGATAGTCGCCTCGTCACCACTGGCCACCGCCTCGCGGAAGCCGAAATCGGTGGTCAGTACCTGGACCGCATCCCTGAGCTGCCGTGAGTGCACGTCGAGCAACTGCCCGAACACGCTGGTGCCGACATCCAGTTGCTCGCGTGCCTGGGTGCGAATCGACGCAGTGGTCGCCGCCTGGACGGCGAAATACAGCGCGCCGATCACCACGAGCAGCAGCAGGATCAGAACGCTGGCGATGCGCGCCTGGAAGCTAGTGCGAACCATGTTCCACGGCTTTCTTGAAGGCGTCCCCGAAGGCACTTGGCGGTGCGCCAGGCGGGTCGGTTTCACTCGGTGCCTCGATCGGCAACTGGAAGCGCTGCTGCACGGAGCCAGCCTCCACCTTCAGGGCAGCGCCCTGTTGCGGCAGCATGTCCGGCAAGGCGGAATGCCACAGGGTCACGCGGTAGTCCCCCGCCGGTAGATTGTCGATGGACAGCTTGCCCTGGGCATCGCTGACGGCGAACCAGGGATCATCGGTGATGTACACGTAGCCGACCATCCAGTCGTGGATATTGCAGCCGAGCACCACCAGCCCGGGCTTGTCGAACACGATCGGCGCGCTGGGCGTGCCCTGATACAGGCGCAACTCGAAGCGCTTGGGTGCCGAGAACGAGTAGACGTGATGGCGGATGTCGTCGCGGTTCGGAAAGGTCACCGCCGTGCCGGTGCGAACGGCCAGCACGGTGGGCACGAAGCGCATGTCCTGCTGGTCCATCACCGCCTTGCCCGGTGGTGCAGCGCCATTTGCAGGGCCCTGCAGGGTGACGACGGCGTTGGCCAGCGGCGCGCCCTTGGCGTCCACCAGTTCGCCCTGCAGGCTGGCGGCCTGAGCGGCGCCCAGTGCAGCGAACAACGACAGATGCAATACGAAAAGAAAACCTTTGGTCATGATGAACTCGTCCAGAACACGCGCGCCTCTTTGGGCCATAAACACGCCCCCATCTAATAACGGCAGAGCTGCTGGGAAGATTAGTCGGCAATGTAGATAAGTTCACACTTTTCCAGAAGCCAGACAAGGCAAATAGCCATCACAGGAGGGCGGGAGCGTGATAATTGGCTAGGCAGCTGGCTGAGGCGGCTTATTCGCTACCGCGCATGCGTTTTGGCGTAAGCCCCAGATAACGGCGCATGGCTGTGGTCAAGGCGCTCTGGCTGGAGAAGCCGCACTCCTCGGCAATGCGAATCAGCGGCAGGCCACTGCCACGCAATAGCCGCGTGGCGTGGTCGAGCCGCGCCTTGAGCAGGTACTGGTGCGGCGTAAGGCCAACGCTGTCCTTGAACTGGGCATGGAAGTGACTGGGGCTGAGGCAGGCCACGTGGGCCAGCTCGGCAACGCTGATGCGTCGCGCCAGGTTATCGGCGATGTACCCGTCGAGGCGTTGCACGTCCATCGAGCCATGCCCGCGCAGCGATTGCTCGCCGAACACCCGCAGATGCAGTGCGCGCAGCAGCACGCCACCCAGCGAACGGGCCAGCAGCGGATCGCTACCGTAACGCTCCAGCTCGGCGCCGGCGTAGCTCAGCAGGTGCTGGAAATCGGCATCCAGTTGCGGATAGCGCGGCGTGTCGAACAGATGGCCGAGCAATTGCAGGTCTTCGCTGCTTATGTCCTGCTCGTTGAGGTCGACGATCAGCATGCGATTGTCACCGATGCCGGCGAACTGGTGGTCGGCATCACCCGGCACCAGGCACGCGCGCATCCGGCACACCTCGCCACCCCGCCCGACCACTTCGAACTCGGCACGCCCCGACACCGACATCACCAGTTGATGGTGGTCGTGGGTGTGTTCGTGGGCCTGATCGTCCAGGCGCATGAGGCGGGCGTTGAGCATGATTCGCAACTCGATGGGCGATGCGCGCACTCTACCGCGTTGCATGGAAAAACTGTATGGGCCACGACAGGTGGAATGACCGCCACAGCACGAAACACCCGGCAAGCATTTCGAGAAGCCGCGGGCACGCAGATCGCGGGCTGCCGAGCGAATAAATATTGAAAAAAGCCAGCAGCACCCCATCTAACACTCAACGTGAAAAGACAGGTGCCGCATGAACGAACCGCAAGATATCGAGATCGCTTCGGAGCAGACCAGCCACAGCCTGATGCTGCCCGGCCAGAACCTGCCGGACAAACTCTATGTGATTCCGATTCACAATCGGCCGTTCTTCCCGGCACAGGTGCTGCCGGTGATCGTCAACGAAGAGCACTGGGCGGAAACCCTGGAGCTGGTCAGCAAGACCGAGCACCGCACTCTGGCCCTGTTCTACGTCGACCAGCCGGTTACCGACCCGCGCCATTTCGACACCTCCAGCCTGCCGGAACACGGCACCGTGGTGCGCATCCACCATGTCAGCAATGACGACGGCAAACTGCAGTTCGTCGCCCAGGGCCTGACCCGCGTGCGCATCCGCGGCTGGCTCAAGCACCATCGCCCGCCGTATCTGGCGGAAGTCGATTACCCACGCAACGCCAATGACTCCCGTGACGAGGTCAAGGCCTATGGCATGGCGCTGATCAACGTGATCAAGGAGTTGCTGCCGCTCAACCCGCTGTACAACGAAGAACTGAAGAACTACCTCAATCGCTTCAGCCCCAATGATCCGTCACCACTGACCGACTTCGCTGCCGCGCTGACCACTGCGCAATCGAAAGTGCTGCAGGAAGTGCTGGATACCGTGCCGATCCTCAAGCGCATGGAAAAAGTCCTGCCCCTGCTGCGCAAGGAAGTGGAAGTGGCGCGCCTGCAGAACGAGCTGTCCGCCGAGGTGAACCGCTCCGTGGGCGAGCACCAGCGTGAGTTCTTCCTCAAGGAACAGCTGAAGATCATCCAGCAGGAACTGGGTATCACCAAGGATGACCGCAGCGCCGATACCGAGCAGTTCAGCCAGCGTCTGGAAGGCAAGACCCTGCCTGACCAGGCTCGCAAGCGCATCGACGACGAGATGAACAAGCTCTCGGTGCTGGAGACTGGCTCGCCGGAATATGCCGTCACACGCAATTACCTGGACTGGGCCACCAGCGTGCCCTGGGGTGTTTTCGGCAAGGACAAGCTCGACCTCAAGCACGCCCGCAAGGTGCTCGACGACCACCACGCCGGCATGGACGACATCAAGGAACGCATCACCGAATTCCTCGCCGTGGGCGCCTTCAAGGGCGAGATCGCCGGCTCCATCGTCCTGCTGGTCGGCCCACCGGGCGTGGGCAAGACCAGTATCGGCAAGTCCATCGCCGAGTCACTGGGCCGCCCCTTCTATCGTTTCTCGGTGGGCGGCATGCGCGATGAGGCGGAGATCAAGGGTCACCGGCGCACCTATATAGGCGCCCTGCCCGGCAAGCTGGTGCAGGCGCTCAAGGATGTCGAGGTGATGAACCCGGTGATCATGCTCGACGAGATCGACAAGATGGGCAGCAGCTACCAGGGCGACCCGGCCTCGGCCCTGCTGGAAACCCTCGACCCGGAACAGAACGTCGAATTTCTCGACCATTATCTGGACCTGCGCCTGGACCTGTCCAAGGTGCTGTTCGTGTGCACCGCCAACACCCTGGATTCGATCCCCGGCCCGTTGCTCGACCGTATGGAAGTGATTCGCCTGTCCGGCTATATCACCGAAGAAAAGCTAGCCATCGCCAAACGCCACCTGTGGCCCAAGCAACTGGACAAGGCCGGCGTGTCGAGCAAGCAACTGTCGATCAGCGATAGCGCCCTGCGCGCCCTGATCGAGGGTTACGCCCGCGAGGCCGGTGTGCGCCAACTGGAGAAACAGCTCGGCAAGCTGGTGCGCAAGGCCGTGGTGAAGCTGCTCGAAGATCCGCAGAGCAAGGTCAAGATTGCCGCCAAGGATCTCGAAGGCTACCTGGGCATGCCGGTGTTCCGCAGCGAGCAGGTGCTGTCCGGTGTCGGCGTGATCACCGGCCTGGCCTGGACCAGCATGGGCGGCGCCACGCTGCCGATCGAGGCGACGCGCATTCATACCCTGAATCGCGGTTTCAAGCTGACTGGCCAGTTGGGCGAGGTGATGAAAGAGTCGGCGGAGATCGCCTACAGCTACGTCAGCTCCAACCTGAAGACTTACAAGGGCGACCCGACCTTCTTCGACGAGGCCTTCGTGCACATGCACGTCCCCGAAGGCGCCACCCCCAAGGACGGCCCGAGCGCGGGTGTCACCATCGCCAGCGCCCTGCTGTCCCTGGCTCGCAACAAGGCGCCGAAAAAAGGCGTGGCCATGACCGGCGAACTCACCCTCACCGGCCAGGTATTGCCGATCGGTGGGGTACGCGAAAAGGTCATCGCCGCACGCCGGCAGAAGATCTACGAACTGATTCTTCCCGAGGCAAACCGTGGTTCCTACCTGGAGCTGCCGGAATACCTCAAGGAAGGCATCACCGTGCATTTCGCCAAACGCTTCAGCGATGTCGCCAAGGTGCTGTTCGACTGATCGCGCCACGCAACTCAATGTAGGAGCCTGCTTGCCGGCGAAGCGATTTCACCCGCGACACCGTGGGTGAACTCATAACCGCCATCGCGAGCAAGCTCGCTCCTACAGTCGGAATTGGGGGCAATCCCGGAAAGCCTGGACGTGCCCCCATCCGTAGGAGCCAGCTTGCTGGCGAAGCGATTTCAACCGCGACACCGTGGGTGCATTCATAACCGCCATCGCGAGCAAGCTCGCTCCTACAGTCGGAATTGGGGGCAATCCAGCAAAGCCTGACGTGCCTCCATCCGTAGGAGCCAGCTTGCTGGCGAAGCGATTTCACCCGCGACACCGTGGGTGAATTCATAACCGCCATCGCGAGCAAGCTCGCTCCTGCAGTCGGAATTGGGGGCAATCCAGCAAAGCCTGACGTGCCTACATCCGTAGGAGCCAGCTTGCTGGCGAAGCGATTTCACCCGCGACACCGTGGGTGAATTCATAACCGCCATCGCGAG
>NZ_JBQWIF010000073.1:0-6801 GCF_052958135.1 Pseudomonas sp. SZ40
GATAAAGTTGTAGTTTCGACCCAAATATGGTGGCTTGTCGCTGGGACTGCAGTAGCATTTCCTATACATCAACTTGACCCTAAATACGGTGTGCTAGTTAATCCTGGTGCTGATTCACCTGGTTTTGAGAATGCATCGAGTGGGGGGTATAATGCTGGCGGTTCGGTGGTTGCCGTGCCGCATACAAGCGGAAGTCAGCTGGATACACAGCAAGGTGATACTAGCTATAAAACTCCGGAGCACCAGCTGAATCCGGGGAATATGTATAGTGAAAACGGGCCAAAAGAGGTAGTAAGTCCAGATGCGACGGGCGGGAAGAAAGTTGGTCCAGAGACCGACCTAGCCCCCGAAGTAAATCTGCATTCAGATGGAAGCTATCGAACCCCTGACGGAAAATTTGCTAGCCCGAAGGGTCTAGCTCCTCCGGGAACAGTTAAGGCAGATGAGTTTGCTAAGCATTTAGAAGTAAATGGAATGGAAGTTGTAGGCACTGAGATGGTCGTTAAAGGGCCTCTCGGTGATCGTAGATATGACATTGTAGTCCGTGACGCAAATGGTAAGTTACACGGTCTTGAGGTGAAAAGCGGAACTGCTAGTAAGACCAGCTATCAAGAATTCACCGATTATTTTGTCAATCAGTTTGGGGCGCAAGGGAAGGGACGGCTAAAAGGCGAAGTCATCGAAAGCGCTACAACAGTTTATGTGCCGTGAAGGTGAGGAATATGAAGCTCGAAGCCGAAAATAGTCCCGTATTAATTGACGTTAACCAGGCGCAGCTTGTAAAAGTGTTAAAAAAATTAAAAAGCTACGGTCCTAGCTCATATGCATGCATAACTGACGACGACGGTAATTATGTGCAAGTGGCAGGAGGCAGATTCACTTGCTTTATTGAAAGATATGACGCAAAAAGTAAGGCTCTGTTTAGAGGGTATCATTCAAATTCCAGCACGAACTTTGAAGATGGGAGCTTGCTGTCGTTTGGTGCAGGGCGTGTTCAATTAAAGAAAGATGAGTGGTTTAATATTGACGATGTGATAGAAGTTTTCTCCCGATTCAATCAGAATCAGCCTTTACCAGAAAATATTTACTGGCGCGAAGTAAAGATTTTGAATCAGAGCGACAGTTGATGAGTTGGTGCAAAAGGTATTTCTCCGGTTGTCACTGCCGAGGGGAAAATTGGGGATGCAGCATTTACTGATGTAAACCAAACAGCTCGCCCAATTGCTCAGGCAAATCCAGATGAGCCAACCCTGATAGCTGATCGAGTAGCGACCAAGATTGAAGAAACAGGAAAACCGTTGCCGAACGGAAATATGGCCGACGCTCATGCAGAAATTGGAGTCATACAGCAGGCATATAATGCTGGCAAGACTCAGGGGGCTGATATGGCTATGAGCGTTGCAGGTAAAGACGTATGTGGTTTTTGCAAAGGTGATATAGCAGCAGCGGCGGAAAAAGCCGGATTGAAATCTTTAACTGTTCAAGCGATGGATGACGTAACGGGATTGCCAAAAAAATATAATTGGGTGCCGGGAATGCGGTCGATTAAGGAAGTGCCATGAGTATGGTTTTTGGAGGTTATATTGTTGACTCTAATGGCGGTCGCCATCAGCTAGAAGTTGTCGTGGATCCTGAAGAATTTGTTATTCGGGATGTGTTGAGTTCCATCAGTGAGCGCTCCGGCGTTATCACAATGCGGCGTCAGTTGGAATGTGAAGGTCAGCCCTATGAGTTGGTATTGTATGTTGAGAGTGGAAATTTCTTACTGATGCTTAGCGAATATGATAGAGATGGTGAGCATGGCGTGAGAACTTTAACTGATCTCAACTCGAAAAACGAACTCGTCAGTATTTTAGGTGAGATGTATCCTGCTAGGGCGGTCACGCGTGATGTAGAACTTGTTCGTACTGTTTTTATAGAATTCGCTCGTGCAGGAAATGTGTCCGCAGATATCATGGCGTAAGCTCCACCCAATGTCGTCTAACTAGTTGGTGCAAAAGCTACTGGTGGCGCTGCTGGAAAGGTAGATGACCTTGCCTCTACTGGGACACCTGTTCGTCCCACGCCCCAAAAATCTGAGATTGATGTCGGCGCTGATCTTGGTGCCGGAGCTCGGCCACAAGTCAGTTATAAAAATGGACAAGAAGTTCCTTACGGCACTTCGGGTAGTGTTCGTCCAGACTGGTGTGTAGGTAACGTATGCAGTGTTGAAGTGAAAAACTACAACATCGAAAAAAATCAAAGCGAATTGATTAGTAATGTTTCCAAGCAAGTCCTCCAGCGAGCTGAAAATTTACCGCAAGGAATGCAGCAGCAAGTCGTTATTGATATTCGAGGGCAAGCTGTTACGCCTGTGCAGCGTGCGCAAATCGTTCGTGGAATAGTTGATAAGTCAAATGGCGCAATATCTCCCTCATCCATCAGGTTTAAAGCAGAATGAAAAATGTAGGTGTTCTTGCCGCAATGACAATATCTGTCTTAGGTCCAGTCTCTGACGTTGACTGTTTTTTTAAGTCAGTTGTGTTTTTTCTTGAGGGCGGCAAAAGAGGAAGCAAGTATCCCTTGGTTACAGAGAAGCTTTATTGCCGCTCTTTAAGCAAAAACGAACTGGCTGAGTTAAAGATAGATTTGGAGAGTGTAAGGACTGAGTTTAATAGCATTCCTACGGATAGCTTTGATATAAGCACTTTCGGGGTAGACGAGGAAAATACTCGTTTGCTTTTGAGTGGTGACACTCTGGCTGACATCTTTGCTCGCTTCTTCAAAATTATTTTTGATGCTGTCGAATGTTCAGATGTTTTTTATAAAGAGTTTAATGAGTACGTCCCTTTAAGAATCGGCTTTACCGACGCGCCTGACTATATTTTTGATGTGAATCGTTCCGAAGACTTGTATAACTCTCTTGCTTCTGACGAGTTACCGTTCTGGCGTCGCTGATCTGTAGAAATTCTATTTTTTATTTAGCACCGGCTTAACGCCGGTGTTTTTGCATCCGATTTGCAGCCCTTTTGCTATCTATTTGCTTCCCTTTTGCTCCCAGGTTGCACCCCTTTTGCACCCATCCTTACGACCTACGGTCTACCTGCTCAATACGCCCTTTTTCAGCATGATTTTTCGCTCCTTAACAGGAACAAAATCTCAATACACAACACGCACCCCGATCGGGGTAAGTGTTCCCTTGTAGATCAACGGGTTAGAAATTTTTCGTGCTGATTGATAGCTATACATTTTTAATGCAAAACAGAGCTAACTATTTGATTTCTCTAGGATCATGTGTATAGCTTTTGTTATACATCGCTCCATAGCTTCGCTTGCTTAGCTGTTTCGCCTGTCCCGAGCTTTTCCAACGGATCAACCAGTTGCTCTGTCATGGCCAGCAGAAAGAATCCCCAGACGATAGCGGCATAAGCCCAAAAGCTATTGAGGTACTGTAGCCAAATGAAATGATCGTGACCAAATATGCTCAGCAGAGCATAGGCAAACAACAAAGCTGCGATAACTGGAAAGAGCAGAAAATTTGTCTTTAGGTACAGCTCAAAATGTAGTTCGGCAATTAGTTTGTAAGTGAGAAGTGCTATTCCGCCGGACCAAATGGCTTTTAGCCCAAAAATAAGAAAGAATCGTCTCGTCTGGACGGCTTCTTAGAGATGAACTGGTATGTCGAACCATATGCTGCCGTCAACCGAAATCTGTGGGCCACTTATTAGAAAATAAGCGACTGCCAGCATAGGCCAAGCAAGGATTTTTGAAAGGCCTTGCAGGTTTTTACATCAGTGAGTTTCGGCATTACGTCAGCCATATTCGAGCAGTCCTTAGTTTCGTATATCTACCCGTGCTTGGTTTTCGCAGTTATGCACCGGCAGCCTATTGTTATCCGTCCCCATTATTTTTGATGCCTGATACTTGAGAATCATCCCATCGAGCAGTGCTTTGATAACCGACTTCTCGGCTTCGGGCATATGGCTGACGGCCTCGAAGCGCAGGCGCAAATCGTCGGACGGTCCGCGTTCTGCTTCAGCGAACACCAAATCATCCAAACTGACGTGCAGAGCCTGAGCAAGCCGGATGAGGGCTTCTAAGGTTGGTTGCGCCGTCCCTGCCTCATAACGCCGAATCTGATTAACGCAATCGATGGGGTCACAATCGATGGGGTCAGAGTCATTGATCCGGTCATACAGCTAAATCAATGACTCTGACCCTATTGATCCAGGTTTTTATGGGACCGGCCAAAGCAGCGGTGAGTCTTGCAGGTAATGTCCTGATCAACGCCGCGTTCGGTGACAAAATTGATGCGATAAAGGAGAACGCTGCCGTTGGCATGACTGCAGGTCTGAGGGATGAGGACAAAAAGTATGTTCAAGAAGAACATGACTATGCCAAGCAGCAGTACGCCGCAGGAGAGGATGGCTATCTAGATGGCGATGGAGGTGTACTGGCGTCTCGTTTCCTGATTGAATTGGCTGCTGGCGAAATAGGTGCACTGACCAAGAAGGTGGCTGGAAAGGCTGTTGGAGTTGTGTCGGGGGGGCCGCAGGGGAGTGGTCCGGGGGCAAAAAGCGCAGGTTCCCTGTCGGGTGCAACCGCCACAAGTGATACAGTCAGTCAATTAGCTAAAAACAAAGCTGCTGGCGAGGCATTTGAAGTACAAACGATGAATAAGCTTCAAGAGACTCAAACTGGTGTTGTCCAGCAGGTGACCGTTAAAACCCAAAGCGGTACCAGAACTAGAATCGATTTAATGGGCAAAGATGCGGAGGGGAATATTGTTTGTACAGAATGTAAGGCGTCAGCGACAGCCCCTCTAACCACTAATCAAAAAATAGCCTTTCCTGAAATTAAAGAATCAGGAGCAGTTGTTGTGGGTAAAGGGAAGCCTGGGTTCCCCGGAGGCACCCAGATTCCGCCGACGACGGTGGATGTGGTTAGGCCCTAAAGGAGGTTATATGACAGTCGAACAAACTGATGTTATTGATGCTATTGGTGTTGATAAGGAAACTGGGGAGCTTGTTTTAACTGTTAGTGATCATCTTGAATGGAGTGATGAACACCTATTGCTGCTTCAGGAAAAGCTTAATTTGTACATTGATTTTATAGAGGCTGGAGAGTTGTTGGATGTGTATCCCGATTCGAAAGGACGTCAGGTCTCTATAAACGTAGTCTGTAAGTATTCCCCAGATATAAAATCGAGTGCCTTTTTAAGTAAGGTCGGTTCTATTGTGGAGCAGTCAGGAGTGAAGTTTTCTTTTGAAACTCCTAATATGAGTTAACGGTGCAAAGGGCGGAAGTGCGGTAGCGGATGATTTCTTTGCAGGTACGAAATACACAGATAAAGTGTTAGGTCAGATCAAGACTAGCGATCTTCATGGGTTCCTGGAAAGTGTCACAACTTTCCAAGGAGCCGGACAGGTGACGAAGATCACAGGGGGAGATGGTGTGGTAAGAGACATGCTGAAAATTCCAGGTGAGTATCGTGGGAAACAAGGCGTTTTCGAGTTCATAAAGGAGTCGGATGGGTCAATCAACCATCGACTATTTAAACCGACCTCGGCGGAGTGATCTATGAGTGTTATATGGTCGGAGCAAATTGATCCTATTCTAAGTAGAGGCATATTTCTAGACCATTTGGGGGTGCGGAACTGGGCCCTAGATCGTGATGACGCTTTACATGCTATTTATGAACTCGAGGCTTTCGGAATTGCGATTCTTGGAGGGGATGTATATCAATTGGTTGGCGAGAAAGCTGAGCAGACGTATGACAGTTGGTACTGCGACCAAGGCCCCGATGAGTTTGATTCTGTTTTTTCTAAGCGCAGTTCAGATAAGGCAAAGAGTTATATTTTTAGCTACTTAATGCCGGAAGGGCTTTTTGCGCTAGTGCCTAAAATTTAATGGTGCAAAAGCAACTGCGAATTTACCTGCTGCGACCTGGAAGGGCTCTGGCCCTGCACCAGGCGTTTTAGGCTTGGAGCCTGGTTCGCTATCTTCTAAAGCCATTCAGAACTATTACCCCAGTACTAAAACTGGCTCTATAGAGTTTGTCTTTGATACTAAGACGCAAACCTTTGTTGTTGGTAAGCCGACTGACTTTCGCCCGGGCCTGTCTCCCCATCAGCAGCTTGTAAACTCAATTAAAGCCTCTGATAGTACTGTGGTTGGCGGTATGTTTAGGCGCGGGAAGAACGGGGAGTTTATAACTAACGAGCTCAGTGGGCATTATTGGCAGAACTGGACGCCAGAAGTTCGTGGTTTGTTTGAGCAGACTATGGGCAAGTACGGAATAAAGGTTGAGCATAGGATGTGACCAGATGGAATGCATATTACAAAATGGCCTTAAATTGTCTCGTGACATGTGTGGTGAATGGCAGATAGCGGGAGCGAGTCAATCTTTCCGCCTTAAAGAAACTGAAGATTTCTGGAGGGTCGTTAGCTTGCTTGAAATGCCCTACGAGAAAGCCAAATCAATACTTGGGGATGAATTTGCTTATCCAAATGTAATTTTGGCGGCTTTGGATGGTAAATCTGAGTACTGGATTGGCTTGGCTTTATCTTGGGTTGGTCAGGGAGGGTTCTACACGAATAGGGCGGTTGTTATAAAGCTGCGCGAGTTGGTTGAGGCTGATCAGCTTTCGCAAACTGATAGAAGTAGTGCCCAATCGTTTATTTCAAGAGGCACGATATAAAAATAGCCCCGGCACTGCCGGGGCTATTTGTTTCACTCTGCCGCAATCGATAGGGTCAGAGTCATTGATATTTCAAGGCTTTGGACTCCGTCAGCCAGTTCCTGGCTGGGCCGACGTTCGA
>NZ_JBQWIF010000074.1:0-5518 GCF_052958135.1 Pseudomonas sp. SZ40
GTTGGTATTGCGTGTTCTTGCAAATTTTCGGCATTACTGTCGACTTCTACCGTCTAACAGCCAAATTGTTTGGGTGTTATATGGTCAAGCCTCACGGGCAATTAGTACTGGTTAGCTCAACGCCTCACAACGCTTACACACCCAGCCTATCAACGTCGTAGTCTTCGACGGCCCTTTAGGGAACTCAAGGTTCCAGTGAGATCTCATCTTGAGGCAAGTTTCCCGCTTAGATGCTTTCAGCGGTTATCTTTCCCGAACATAGCTACCCGGCAATGCCACTGGCGTGACAACCGGAACACCAGAGGTTCGTCCACTCCGGTCCTCTCGTACTAGGAGCAGCCCCTCTCAAATCTCAAACGTCCACGGCAGATAGGGACCGAACTGTCTCACGACGTTCTAAACCCAGCTCGCGTACCACTTTAAATGGCGAACAGCCATACCCTTGGGACCGGCTTCAGCCCCAGGATGTGATGAGCCGACATCGAGGTGCCAAACACCGCCGTCGATATGAACTCTTGGGCGGTATCAGCCTGTTATCCCCGGAGTACCTTTTATCCGTTGAGCGATGGCCCTTCCATACAGAACCACCGGATCACTAAGACCTACTTTCGTACCTGCTCGACGTGTCTGTCTCGCAGTCAAGCGCGCTTTTGCCTTTATACTCTACGACCGATTTCCGACCGGTCTGAGCGCACCTTCGTACTCCTCCGTTACTCTTTAGGAGGAGACCGCCCCAGTCAAACTACCCACCATACACTGTCCTCGATCCGGATAACGGACCAGAGTTAGAACCTCAAGGTTGCCAGGGTGGTATTTCAAGGTTGGCTCCATGAGAACTGGCGTCCCCACTTCAAAGCCTCCCACCTATCCTACACAAGCAAGCTCAAAGTCCAGTGCAAAGCTATAGTAAAGGTTCACGGGGTCTTTCCGTCTAGCCGCGGATACACTGCATCTTCACAGCGATTTCAATTTCACTGAGTCTCGGGTGGAGACAGCGCCGCCATCGTTACGCCATTCGTGCAGGTCGGAACTTACCCGACAAGGAATTTCGCTACCTTAGGACCGTTATAGTTACGGCCGCCGTTTACCGGGGCTTCGATCAAGAGCTTCGCGTTAGCTAACCCCATCAATTAACCTTCCGGCACCGGGCAGGCGTCACACCCTATACGTCCACTTTCGTGTTTGCAGAGTGCTGTGTTTTTAATAAACAGTCGCAGCGGCCTGGTATCTTCGACCGGCATGTGCTTACGGGGTAAACCCTTCACACTCACCGGCGCACCTTCTCCCGAAGTTACGGTGCCATTTTGCCTAGTTCCTTCACCCGAGTTCTCTCAAGCGCCTTGGTATTCTCTACCTAACCACCTGTGTCGGTTTGGGGTACGGTTCCTAATTACCTGAAGCTTAGAAGCTTTTCCTGGAAGCATGGCATCAACCACTTCATCGTCCTAAAGGACAACTCGTCATCAGCTCTCGGCCTTGAACGCCCGGATTTACCTAAGCATTCAGCCTACCACCTTAAACACGGACAACCAACGCCGTGCTGGCCTAGCCTTCTCCGTCCCTCCATCGCAGTAATTAGAAGTAC
Source organism: Pseudomonas sp. SZ40 (assembly GCF_052958135.1). Classification (NCBI taxonomy): domain Bacteria; kingdom Pseudomonadati; phylum Pseudomonadota; class Gammaproteobacteria; order Pseudomonadales; family Pseudomonadaceae; genus Pseudomonas; species Pseudomonas sp. SZ40. The sequence goes on from NZ_JBQWIF010000074.1 coordinate 1,586, forward strand.
GGGAATATTAACCCGTTTCCCATCGACTACGCATTTCTGCCTCGCCTTAGGGGCCGACTCACCCTGCGTCGATTAACGTTGCGCAGGAAACCTTGGTCTTTCGGCGTGGGAGTTTTTCACTCCCATTGTCGTTACTCATGTCAGCATTCGCACTTCTGATACCTCCAGCAAGCTTCTCAACTCACCTTCACAGGCTTACAGAACGCTCCTCTACCGCTCATCCTAAGATGAACCCGTAGCTTCGGTGTATGGTTTGAGCCCCGTTACATCTTCCGCGCAGGCCGACTCGACTAGTGAGCTATTACGCTTTCTTTAAAGGGTGGCTGCTTCTAAGCCAACCTCCTAGCTGTCTAAGCCTTCCCACATCGTTTCCCACTTAACCATAACTTTGGGACCTTAGCTGACGGTCTGGGTTGTTTCCCTTTTCACGACGGACGTTAGCACCCGCCGTGTGTCTCCCGTGCTGACACTTGCTGGTATTCGGAGTTTGCATCGGTTTGGTAAGTCGGGATGACCCCCTAGCCGAAACAGTGCTCTACCCCCAGCAGTGATACACGAGGCGCTACCTAAATAGCTTTCGAGGAGAACCAGCTATCTCCGAGCTTGATTAGCCTTTCACTCCGATCCACAGGTCATCCGCTAACTTTTCAACGGTAGTCGGTTCGGTCCTCCAGTTAGTGTTACCCAACCTTCAACCTGCCCATGGATAGATCGCCCGGTTTCGGGTCTATACCCAGCGACTAAACGCCCTATTAAGACTCGCTTTCGCTACGCCTCCCCTATTCGGTTAAGCTCGCCACTGAATATAAGTCGCTGACCCATTATACAAAAGGTACGCAGTCACAGAACAAGTCTGCTCCCACTGCTTGTACGCATACGGTTTCAGGATCTATTTCACTCCCCTCTCCGGGGTTCTTTTCGCCTTTCCCTCACGGTACTAGTTCACTATCGGTCAGTCAGTAGTATTTAGCCTTGGAGGATGGTCCCCCCATATTCAGACAAAGTTTCTCGTGCTCCGTCCTACTCGATTTCATTGAAAAGAGATTTTCGTGTACGGGGCTATCACCCACTACGGCGGCACTTTCCAGAGCCTTCCACTAATCTCAAATCAACTTAAGGGCTAGTCCCCGTTCGCTCGCCACTACTAAGGGAATCTCGGTTGATTTCTTTTCCTCAGGGTACTTAGATGTTTCAGTTCCCCTGGTTCGCCTCATGCACCTATGTATTCAGTGCATGATACCCAGCTTATGCTGGGTGGGTTCCCCCATTCAGAGATCTCTGGATCACAGTCTGTTTGCCGACTCCCCAAAGCTTATCGCAGGCTACAACGTCTTTCATCGCCTCTGACTGCCAAGGCATCCACCGTATGCGCTTCTTCACTTGACCATATAACCCCAAGCAATCTGGTTACTGTCTATAACGTGAAGACGACATTCGCCGAAAATTTGCACTTGAGAACAACGCAAATTTTACCTTGACCAGATCAATTACCAGTGAAAGTAATCAATCAGTCACTTCTATCACATACCCAAATTTTTAAAGAACGATTTTTCTGACTGGTCAAAGACCAGAAATCAACACTCTTCTGCCTAAACAGGAATGCTCATTTCTGAACTCTAATTCACATCAACAACGGCTGTAAGTGGTGGAGCCAAGCGGGATCGAACCGCTGACCTCCTGCGTGCAAGGCAGGCGCTCTCCCAGCTGAGCTATGGCCCCAAATACTTCCAAGGCCTGCACCCTCAACAATTGGTGGGTCTGGGCAGATTCGAACTGCCGACCTCACCCTTATCAGGGGTGCGCTCTAACCAACTGAGCTACAGACCCAATCGTCTTTCGCAATGAATCAAGCAATTCGTGTGGGTACTTATGAGAAGCTGGGATCTTCGATTAAGGAGGTGATCCAGCCGCAGGTTCCCCTACGGCTACCTTGTTACGACTTCACCCCAGTCATGAATCACACCGTGGTAACCGTCCTCCCGAAGGTTAGACTAGCTACTTCTGGTGCAACCCACTCCCATGGTGTGACGGGCGGTGTGTACAAGGCCCGGGAACGTATTCACCGTGACATTCTGATTCACGATTACTAGCGATTCCGACTTCACGCAGTCGAGTTGCAGACTGCGATCCGGACTACGATCGGTTTTATGGGATTAGCTCCACCTCGCGGCTTGGCAACCCTTTGTACCGACCATTGTAGCACGTGTGTAGCCCTGGCCGTAAGGGCCATGATGACTTGACGTCATCCCCACCTTCCTCCGGTTTGTCACCGGCAGTCTCCTTAGAGTTCCCACCATAACGTGCTGGTAACTAAGGACAAGGGTTGCGCTCGTTACGGGACTTAACCCAACATCTCACGACACGAGCTGACGACAGCCATGCAGCACCTGTGTCTGAGTTCCCGAAGGCACCAATCCATCTCTGGAAAGTTCTCAGCATGTCAAGGCCAGGTAAGGTTCTTCGCGTTGCTTCGAATTAAACCACATGCTCCACCGCTTGTGCGGGCCCCCGTCAATTCATTTGAGTTTTAACCTTGCGGCCGTACTCCCCAGGCGGTCAACTTAATGCGTTAGCTGCGCCACTAAAATCTCAAGGATTCCAACGGCTAGTTGACATCGTTTACGGCGTGGACTACCAGGGTATCTAATCCTGTTTGCTCCCCACGCTTTCGCACCTCAGTGTCAGTATCAGTCCAGGTGGTCGCCTTCGCCACTGGTGTTCCTTCCTATATCTACGCATTTCACCGCTACACAGGAAATTCCACCACCCTCTACCGTACTCTAGCTTGCCAGTTTTGGATGCAGTTCCCAGGTTGAGCCCGGGGCTTTCACATCCAACTTAACAAACCACCTACGCGCGCTTTACGCCCAGTAATTCCGATTAACGCTTGCACCCTCTGTATTACCGCGGCTGCTGGCACAGAGTTAGCCGGTGCTTATTCTGTCGGTAACGTCAAAACAGCAAAGTATTAATTTACTGCCCTTCCTCCCAACTTAAAGTGCTTTACAATCCGAAGACCTTCTTCACACACGCGGCATGGCTGGATCAGGCTTTCGCCCATTGTCCAATATTCCCCACTGCTGCCTCCCGTAGGAGTCTGGACCGTGTCTCAGTTCCAGTGTGACTGATCATCCTCTCAGACCAGTTACGGATCGTCGCCTTGGTGAGCCTTTACCCCACCAACTAGCTAATCCGACCTAGGCTCATCTATTAGCGCAAGGCCCGAAGGTCCCCTGCTTTCTCCCGTAGGACGTATGCGGTATTAGCGTTCCTTTCGAAACGTTGTCCCCCACTAATAGGCAGATTCCTAGGCATTACTCACCCGTCCGCCGCTGAATCAGGGAGCAAGCTCCCGTCAACCGCTCGACTTGCATGTGTTAGGCCTGCCGCCAGCGTTCAATCTGAGCCATGATCAAACTCTTCAGTTCAATACTGCATTGGGTTTTGAGAAAACCCTAAACTTGGCTCAGCAATCGCAAACCTCTCTATCGCTAGAGAGTTAACTCTCGAATTAACGAGTGTTTACTTGTGATGCTGATAATCTTGCGATCACTCAGTCTTAACCCACAAGCACCCACACGAATTGCTTGATTCAGTTGTTAAAGAACGTTTGGTTAAGTCTTTCGTCTCAACCGAGGCGCGCATCTTACAGCAGCCTCATTTCCTGTCAAGCTGTTTTTGAAGAACTTTTTCTTTCTTCTCAACACCTTGCAGCGCCCCACCAGATCATCTTCTCTCCAGCGGGAGGCGCATTCTACAGCGTTACAAACCGCTGTCAACACCCTCTTTACCGCCTTCGATCAAACCTGATCGAACCATCAACAGAACCACTCAAACCACCCTGTCGATGCCGGCGCATTCTACTCGAATTCGCCGTCCGTGCAACCTTTATTTTCGTCTAACTTCTTGTTTAATAAGGAGTTTTCAGATCAG
>NZ_JBQWIF010000075.1:0-5068 GCF_052958135.1 Pseudomonas sp. SZ40
TGGCAGCGCGGTTAGGTATGTCGGTGCACAGCCTGTATGCCTGGATCAAACGCTACAACAAGCCCCGGGAAAAGCGGTAGCAAGAGGACGATCAGCAGATCGAACTGCGTCGTCTGCGTGCTGAACTCAAGCGAGTGACCGAAGAGCGAGACATCCTAAAAAAGGCCGCCGCGTACTTTGCCAAGGAGTCCGGCTGAAGTACGCCTTCATCAGCAAGCTGTCGGTGGAGTATCCGGTTCGGCGTCTCTGCCAAACCCTCAAAGTGCACCCCAGCGGTTACTACGCTTGGCTATCCGAGCCTAACTCCGTACGCGCCAAGCAAGATCAGCGTCTGCTCGGGTTGATCAAGCATGCGTGGCTGGAAAGTGGTGGTGTCTACGGTTACCGAAAGATCCACGACGACCTGCGTGAGCTGGGCGAGTCTTGTGGCCGTCACCGCGTGGCCCGCCTGATGAGGTTGGAGAAGCTGCGCTCGCAGACTGGTTATCGTCGGCGCCCTGGCTGTTATGGCGGCAAGCCGACAGTAGCCTCGCCCAACCGCCTGGAGAGACAGTTCAAGGTCGCAGAACCCAATAAGGTCTGGGTCACTGATATCACCTACATTCGCACCTATGAAGGCTGGCTGTACTTGGCAGTGGTGCTGGATCTGTTTTCACGCCAGGTGGTTGGCTGGTCGATGAAGCCACGGATGTGCAGCGATCTAGCAATTGATGCCTTACTGATGGCTGTGTGGCGGCGCAAACCCAAGCAGGAAGTGATGATCCACTCAGACCAGGGCAGTCAGTTCAGCAGTCTGGACTGGCAAAGTTTCCTCAAGGCCAACAACCTGATCAGTAGCATGAGCCGGCGTGGTAACTGTCACGACAACGCCGTGGCAGAGAGCTTTTTCCAACTGCTGAAGCGCGAACGCATCAGGCGGAAAACCTACGGCACTCGTGAAGAAGCACGCGCTGATGTGTTCGATTACATCGAGATGTTTTATAACCCTAAACGCCGGCACAGCAGCGCTATGCAGCTATCGCCAGTGGATTTTGAAAAGCGCTATTTCCAGAGCTTGGAAAGTGTCTAGGAAAGCCGGGGCGATTCAGAATTTTAAAATGATCACATTGGATCTGAACATAAATGACTCGGAAGCCCTGCTGCTGCACTGCAGAACATACACACCAGCATCGGACGACGTCAGGGAAAATAGCCGACTCGCGGATGCTCTTGAGGAGCTAGCAAACGCAGTTTCCAGACACCTCGAAAGCTATCCTCGCGGAGAAGTGTGAGGTGAGCTTTATTTTCAGATTGTTATTCGGTGAGCCTGGCGCTGGCATGAGCGAGGAAGATCGAGATATCTCTGATCAAATCCGTAAGCTGAAGACGTTGAAAGTGAGGGATGGACACATATCCATCGATCCATCTGAGGTGGTCACTGACGCATTTGAGCGCGAGCGTGCGGAGGCCGGTAGGCGGTATGTCGATAGGTGAGTCTTGCACGGTTATTCTGTGCATCGAGTAGCGCGTGCGGACGAGCAGGAAATATGAAAAATTCTGTAGTGCTAATGATCGCTAAGCTGATCGGGGGCCTAGCGGCTCTTACATCAAACTCTCGATTCAAGATGTTCGGAATGTCAGGGCGCTCAACCGTCGCTTGTTTGCAGGCATGTGATCGAGGTTGTTTGCTAATCAACTCCAGTTTCCGCATCAGGCCACGTACCTTGAACCGCCCTATTTGCTCACCGCCTTCCTGCATCATCGACACGATGCTGCCGCTACCGGCGGCGCTTCGACTTTGAGTAAACAGTTCGTTGACCCGAGTGCGAAATCGAAGCTGCTCAACGTCTGGAAATCGGCGCCTGAGCCGGTGGGCGTAGTAACACGAGCGAGTGGCATCAAAGACTGCGCAAAGCCGATGACCGGCTCTTGGGCGCTCAGGTGATCAATCAGCGCGTGCGCCCGTGCTCTTCCGACATCAAGAGCGCGGTAGCATTTTTTGGGGATTTCTCCCGCTTAAGGCGAGCGATTCAAGCTTCCAGTTCCTGGATTTTCTGCTGCTCAGGCGTCAGCGCCTTGCTCTGCGGAGTAAAGTCGTTGCGCTCCTGCTGGAGATGAGTACCCCCGCGACGCAACGCTGACTCGACCACCCCAAGCGAGCGGCTGGCTTCGATAGGGCTATAGCCTTGATCGACCACGAGGCCGGCGGCATCGCGTTTGAACTCTGCAGAAAAGGAACGACGTTGCTTCGTCATCAGACACCTCTCTAACGGCGAGGATTTTCGCCTAAATCGGGGGCCGGAGTTATTAGACGACTACAGCAGGTTTCGCAATGCAGTTGAGGCTGGATCGAGCACGAAGCCTGAAACCTTTTTGAGTACAGCGCAAAGGGAGCATTTCGCTTAAGTACGTGCTTGGCGATTACACCATGGAGGCGCCTGCCATCGAGCCGGGAACCCACCGCTACGAATTGCCACTCACAGGTAGCGAGAGAGGGATAGCTCAATGGAAATCGGACATTTCAATAAGGTAAATGCCAGTAACCTCTTAGCCGCGGGCACTCAAGCCGTGGCTAAGCTGTCCATTCCCAGGTCATCGCGGCAGATCAATGCGGAGTCGCTGCAGTGGCTGGATAAACTTGGCTCTTCTATCGGCAAGCACATCACCTCCAGTATTGAGAGCGGAAAATTATTCGAATTGGCGTCCCTGGGTGCAAATGTTTTCGGTATTCCCGCGTTCTTGGAACGCGGCGAGACACACCGCCCGGTGTTGAACTTCGAGCCTGGCCACGACCAAGGCCTGAACCTTTCCAGCGTCGATATGCAAAGCCCCACAGGCAAGCTCAACCGATGGGCATCTGCTCCTAATGCTTCCACGACCGCTAAACCGCCAGCCGTCCCTGAGCGTGGCCGCTCCCAGAACCATGAAGCGCGTCCCCCCCTGCCCCAGCGACCACATAGCAGCTCACTGACTTCCATGGGGGTGGCGCTTGGCAACATTCAACAAGCAAAAATCAGCAGCCACTTGGTCGGCTCACCACCACCGTTACCCGTGCGCAATCCTTTGGGTAACCCAGGGCTGCATCAAGGCAGCCGAGCGACCACCATGAACCATCGGCAAGTATGGGCCTCTCGGCTACCGTCAACACCGCCGCCCACACCTCCCATCCGGCCTCAGCAGCCTGCGGCTTCCGCTTTGAAGCAAGCGAATAAGAGCGAGCCGCAAGATGCTTTGGGCACGCCCCTGGATGAGATTGAGAAGTTCATGCTCGGGCCATCGTTCAGGCCGCCTATGGAGCCCACGCTAGCGCAACAGAACACTCCGCCACGAGCGTCTGAGCCGTCCATCTTGCCCTCACAGCCCTTTACGCAGGTACAGCTGGCGTCAGGCAAGCCAGAGAATGCACCGACGCGGATTGGCCAACCCAGCATTAGATCCGGTTTGACAGGGACTCCCGACTCATTGCGTCCCGGCTTGGGTCGGCGTTTCCAATCGAACCCAGTGAATGGGCCCAATGCCGCATCGCCGCCTGTATCCTCGGAGGTTCCCGATTCGTTGCGGCCCGGTGCGGCCCGGCGGCGCGCAAGTGAACCTACGAATGCGATCGAGGCGCATAGCCGCTTTGCAGCGGCGACGGCATGGGCGCCCGTTGGGTCGTCAGTAGCGGTACAGCCTTCGAATACCACACCTGTACGATTTTCTGCCCTTCAGCCCATGCTTTCTGTATACAAGGGTGAGGAAACTGGCCGAGTATTCGGGACGCAGGTTAAATACCTGAGTGACCGCGAACGCGCTGCGTTCAAAGTCACTATCAGGGACGGTAAAGTCTATGATGCCACGGGAAAGTTGTTCGACACACGCCAAGCCACAACGGCATTCGCACTAAATAAGGGGCGTGCGATTTTCGTTATGGACGCTACTGGTGCTATGTATGTTTCGAATGAGCAGACTAGGGGTAAATTTCACCACTCAAGCTTCCTGCGCGGAGGATCTGTTGCTGTAGCAGGTGATGTGCGGATCGAGAACGGTCAGATAACCGCTATTTCTCGTAAGAGCGGCCACTATCGCCCCACCTCAGCGCAACTGAACCAAGCGGTCAACCATTTGAAAACAAAGGGCGTCTCAGGAGTATTTGTCGATGAAGACCTCAGCTAATCTCAACTTCTTACGCATCCCCATGAGCCTGCTTTATGACCTTGACGATGTTGAGGGGTTTATCGGCCTGTCGAACAACCAGGTCGAACGCCTGACCCAGGAATATACCGCTGAGGAGTTGAGCGGTATTCGCCAGGCATTGGCCTATGCGAGCCAACATCCTGAGCATGATTTCAAGTCGATGTTGCCTGATGTGCCACAGTCGAACAGGGAGATCGCCGAGGTACTCAAGCGTATTTACCTATCCATCCCGGCCTCACTCTGAGAGCACCTAAAAACGCATAGTTAAATCGTAGGATGTTGAATAATTTTGTATGAGTCGGGCAGTGTCACAGTCGCTGGACACCTCTAAATCACGCAAAGACTAGTATTACTTGGTGTGCGCTTTTAACCGAAACATCTATTGAAACGCATAGGGGGATGCAAGGGCGATCAAGCACTTCTATCAGGAGGCTTCGTACACGGCGCGCTCAGTGGGGCAGTTCGAGGTGACCCGCAGTTCGTCCCAGCGGATATCGCTGTACCTCTAACCGTCCAAGGCTCAAGGGGCAGTAGCGTAGGGGTATTGCCTGCGGCAATCTCAGCGAACTAAGCATCGTGAGTGGTAGGGGATTATTGCTACTTCGCTGCACTCACCCAACTTATCGGGCCTGATTAGGCGGGTCGCCCCTGTGCTATCGTCGGCCGCTCACCCGTCTGGCTGATCCGTTTTCATGTCTTCCCGCTCTCTGCGCGTTGCCCTGCTGACTGCCTTGTTGCTGGCGGGCCTGTGCCTGTCCGCCTACCTGGCGGAGCGCCAGGCCGAACGCCATCGCCTCGCTGATGCCGGGCAACAGGCCCAGGAGCAACTGGCTGCCTACGCCGGCGCGCTGCAGACGCTGATCGACCGCTACCGCGCCTTGCCAGCGGTACTGGCGCTCGACCCCGAGCTGAA
>NZ_JBQWIF010000076.1:0-4158 GCF_052958135.1 Pseudomonas sp. SZ40
TTTTGTGTTCTGCCTTTCTTTCGGCTGCTGCGATAGTCGAAAGTATCGGAAGTGGTGACTGTTCTGTGCCTTTGTGGGAGCGGGCCATGCCCGCGAAACGATCACGAGCCTGGCCCGTTCCCACAGGTTCTGCGCCATGCTCGCTTTTTGTGTTCTGCCTTTCTTGCGGCTGCTGCGATAGTCGAAAGTATCGGAAGTGGTGACTGTTCTGCGCCTTTATGGGAGCGGGCCATGCCCGCGAAAGATTACGGGCATACTCCATTCCCGAGGCGCCTACACCGATGGCCCAATGCGGTCTAACGCTGATCCGGCAGCAGGAAGTTGCCCGGCCCGGCGTCCTCCAGGGTCGGCACTTCGGCTTCGTCCTTGAGGTCGACGCCCGATAGCTGGCGCCGGCAGGCCTCACGCATCAGGTACATCAGGCGAAAGGTCGCCATGCCGTAACTCAGGCCTTCCAGGCGCACGTTGGAAATGCAGTTGCGGTAGGCGTCATTGAGGCCTACCCGCGGCGCGTAGGTGAAGTACAGACCCAGGCTGTCGGGGGAGCTGAGCCCGGGGCGTTCGCCGATCAGGATCACCGTCATCTTCGCCCCCAGCCGTTCGCCCACTTCGTCCGCCACCGCGACCCGGCCCTGTTCGACCAGGGTGATGGGTGCCAGGGTCCAGCCTTCCTCGCCCAGCTGATCGAGCAGCCTTTCCAGGAACGGCAAGCTGTGGCGGCGTACGGCCAGTGACGACAACCCATCGGCGATGACGATGGCCAGGTCGTAACCGCGGCCCTTTTCTGCGGCGTAGCCATCCAGCGCGGTGGCCGACTCCTCGTTGAGGCGTCGGCCCAGATCCGGGCGTTGCAGGTAGGTATGTCGATCCGTTGCGGCACTGTGCAGCAGCAGGGTGTCGAGCCCTCGGCCCTGCAGCTCCTCACGCAGGCCTTCATGGTCGAACGGCAGGTGCACGGCGTCACGGGCCTGGGCATGGGCGAACTGGAAATCCAGCTGCGCGGCAGTCGGCAGGCTGGTGCCCGCGCGCCCGAGGGCGATACGGGCTGGGGTCAGTTGCCGCAACTGCTGCCAGGGGTTTTCGGTAGCGGGGGATTTGTCTGACATGACGTCCTCTTAAGCCAGTTGCGCCAGGGCCTGGCGGAACATCGGCGGCAGCTCGTCGCCCATGCGTAGTTGACCGCCCTGTTGCTGGAAGATGCCCATGCGCGCCAGCCATTGCTCGAACTCCGGCGCGACATGCAGGCCGAGCACCTTGCGCGCGTAGAGGGCATCGTGGAACGAGGTGGTCTGGTAATTGAGCATCACGTCGTCGGAGCCGGGAATGCCCATGATGAAGTTGATGCCAGCGGTGCCGAGCAGAGTCAGCAACGTGTCCATGTCGTCCTGATCGGCTTCGGCATGGTTGGTGTAGCAGATGTCGCAGCCCATGGGCACGCCGAGCAGCTTGCCGCAGAAGTGATCCTCCAGGCCGGCGCGGATGATCTGCTTGCCGTTGTACAGGTACTCGGGGCCGATGAAACCGACCACGGTGTTGACCAGAAACGGGTTGAAGTGCCGCGCCACGGCGTAGGCGCGGGTTTCGCAGGTCTGCTGGTCGACGTCGTGGTTGGCGTTGGCCGACAGGGCGCTGCCCTGGCCGGTTTCGAAGTACATGAGGTTGTTGCCCAGGGTGCCGCGCTTGAGGCTCAGACCGGCCTCGTAACCTTCCTGCAGCACCTTGAGGGTGACCCCGAAGCTGGCGTTGGCCGCCTCGGTGCCAGCGATCGACTGGAACACCAGATCCAGCGGTGCGCCGCGCTCGATGGCGGCGATGGAGCTGGTGACGTGAGTCAGCACGCAGGACTGGGTGGGGATTTCATAGCGCTGGATGATCGCATCGAGCATGTCCAGCAGGGCGCGGATCGAACTCGCACTGTCGGTGGCCGGGTTGATGCCGATCATCGCATCGCCATTACCGTAGAGCAGGCCGTCGAGGATGCTGGCGGCGATACCGGCCGGATCGTCGGTGGGGTGATTGGGCTGCAAGCGCGTGGACATCCGCCCGCGCAGCCCCATGGTGTTGCGAAAGCGGGTAACCACGCGGGTCTTCTGGGCCACCAGCACCAGATCCTGCACACGCATGATCTTCGAGACGGCCGCCGCCATCTCCGGTGTCAGCCCCGGCGCCAGGGCGCTCAGGCTGGCTTCGTCGGCAGCCTCACCGAGCAGCCAGTCGCGCAGCCCGCCGACCGTCAGGTGGCTGACCGGAGCGAAGGCAGTTGCATCGTGGGTGTCGATGATCAGCCGGGTGACCTCGTCCTTTTCGTAGGGAATCAGTGCTTCCTGCAGAAAATGCTTGAGCGGCACGTCGGCCAGAGCCATCTGCGCCGCAGCCCGTTCGGCGTCGCTCTGCGCGGCAACCTCTGCCAGATAATCGCCCGAGCGCGCCGGGCTGGCCTTGGCCATCAGCTCGCGCAGGCTGTCGAAGCTCCAGGTCATGTTGCCGATGGTGTGGGTAAAACGAGCCATAGCGTATCTCCTGTCGTGGCCGCCGCAGCGGCCACTTGGGGTCAATCAGCGTAGGGAGCGTTCAGCTGCCTGGATGGCGGCGAACTCTTCCTCCGGCGTACCGGACACCAGATGGTGACGGCTGTACAAGGCGAAGTAGGCGATGAACAGAGCGTAGATGATGGCAGCGCCGATCACGACGCGCAGGTCGACCAGGAAGCAGGCCACCAGCGCCACGGCAGCCAGCACCAGAGCCACCGACGAAGTCAGCACGCCGCCAGGGGTCCGATAGGGGCGGGGCATGTCGGGGCGACGGGTGCGCAGGGTGATGTGCGCCGCCATCATCAGTACATAGGATACGGTGGCCCCGAATACCGCGACCAGAATCAGCAGGTCGCCCTGGCCGGTCAGCGACAGGCCGAAGCCGATGATGCCCGGTACGATCAGCGCCATCACCGGTGCCTTGTTGCGGTTGGTCAGCGACAGGCTACGTGGCAGGTAGCCGGCGCGCGACAGGGCGAAGATCTGCCGCGAATAGGCGTAGATGATCGAGAAGAAGCTGGCGATCAGGCCAGCCAGGCCGACCAGGTTGACGAACTGGCTCATCCAGGTGGAACCACCGTAGACCTTGACCTGCGACTCGACCAGCGGGTTGCCCGAAGCCACCAGCGACTGCGCACCGGCAGCGCCAGGGCCGACCAACAGAATCAGCCCGGCGAACACCAGCAGTACCAGCACGGCGCCGATCAAGCCGCGTGGCAGGTCGCGCTTGGGATCCTTGGTTTCCTCGGCGGCCAGCGGCACGCCTTCGACCGCCAGGAAGAACCAGATGCCATAGGGCAGGGCGGCCCAGATGCCCAGGTAGCCGAACGGCAGGAAGGCGCTGGCACCAGTGGCCTCGGTAGCCGGGATATCGAACAGATTGGCGACCTGAAAGTGCGGCACCATGGCCACGATGTACACGCCCAGCGCGATGGCCGCCACGGCGGTGATCACGAACATCAGCTTCAGCGCCTCACCGGCACCGAGGATGTGGATGCCGATGAACACCACGTAGAACACCAGGTAGATGATCCAGCCGCCGATGCCGAACAGCGACTCGCAGTAGGCGCCGATGAAGCAGGCGATGGCTGCGGGGGCGATGGCGTACTCGATGAGGATCGCCGTACCGGTCAGGAAGCCGCCCCACGGGCCGAAGGCGGTACGGGTGAACCCATAGCCGCCGCCTGCGGTGGGGATCATCGAAGACAGTTCGGCCAGCGAGAAGCACATGCACAGGTACATGGTCGCCATCAGCAGGGTGGCGATGAACATGCCGCCCCAGCCGCCTTGCGCCAGGCCGAAGTTCCAGCCGGCGTAGTCGCCGGAAATCACGTAGGCAACGCCGAGGCCGATCAACAGGATCCAGCCCGCAGCGCCCTGCTTCAATTGCCGGTTGGCGAAGTACTCGGCGCCAACGGCTTCGGTTTCCACACCACTCTGAGAGGGTGTGGAGAGTGTCTCTTTGGACATTTCAGGACTCCTTCACGCCCGCCGCGGTGCGGCGAGCGCTGCTTTATGGGTTGGCTGGCTATGGCAAATCGGCAGATCAGAAGAAGCCCAGCGGATTGATGTCGTAGCTGATCAGCAGGTTCTTGGTCTGCTGGTAGTGGTCGAGCATCATCTTGTG
>NZ_JBQWIF010000077.1:0-3757 GCF_052958135.1 Pseudomonas sp. SZ40
ACCTTCGAGGGGCCGATGATGGCCATCAAGACGGTCAACGCCCTCTCCCACTACACCGACTGGACCATCGGCCACGTACATGCCGGTGCCCTCGGATGGGTCGCCATGGTCTCCATCGGCTCGCTGTACCACATGATTCCCAAGGTGTTCGGCCGCGAGCAGATGCACAGCATCGGCCTGATCAACGCGCACTTCTGGCTCGCCACCATCGGCACCGTGCTGTACATCGCCTCGATGTGGGTAAACGGCATCGCTCAAGGCCTGATGTGGCGGGCGGTGAACAGCGACGGCACGCTCACCTACTCCTTCGTCGAAGCACTGGAAGCCAGCCACCCCGGCTTCGTGGTGCGGGTGATCGGCGGCGCGATCTTCTTCGCCGGCATGCTGCTGATGGCCTGGAACACCTGGCAGACCGTGCGCGCCAGCAAGCCGGCCGAGCTCGAAGCCGCAGCCCAGTTCTCGGTACGGGGAGCCCACTGATGAAACACGAAATCATCGAAAAGAACGTCGGCCTGATGGCCCTGCTGATGGTGTTCGCCGTGAGCATCGGCGGCCTGACGCAGATCGTCCCGCTGTTCTTCCAGGACGTGGTCAACGAGCCGGTGGCCGGCATGAAGCCCTACACCGCGCTGCAGCTCGAGGGCCGCGACGTGTACATCAAGGAAGGCTGCGTGGGTTGCCACTCGCAGATGATCCGCCCGTTCCGCGCCGAGACCGAGCGCTACGGCCATTACTCGGTGGCTGGCGAAAGCGTGTGGGATCACCCTTTCCTGTGGGGTTCCAAGCGCACCGGGCCGGATCTGGCACGGGTCGGCGGCCGCTACTCGGACGAGTGGCACCGCGCGCACCTGTACAACCCGCGCAACGTGGTGCCGGAGTCGAAGATGCCGTCCTACCCCTGGCTGGTGGAGAACGTGCTCGACGGCAAGGATACCCCCGCCAAGCTCAAAGCCATGCAGTTTCTCGGCGTGCCCTACACGGATGACGATATCGCCGGCGCCAGCGCCGCGGTGAAGGGCAAGACCGAGATGGACGCGCTGGTCGCCTACCTGCAGGTGCTCGGCACTGCGCTGAAAAACAAGAGGTGATCCCATGCTTACCGAACTGATCGACATCGGCATGGTGCGCGGTATCGGTACCGCACTGGTGCTGATCGCCTTCACCTGCGTGACGCTGTGGGCCTACAGCGGTAAACGCGCCAAGGCCTTCGAGGATGCGGCCAACCTGCCCTTCGCCGATGAACCCAACAAAGAAGCGTCGAGGAACAACACCCCATGAGCACTTTCTGGAGCTGGTACATCACGCTGCTGACCCTCGGCAGCCTGGTCGCGCTGTTCTGGCTGCTGTTCGCCACCCGCAAAGGCGAGCGCAAGAACACCACCGATCAGACCATGGGGCATTCCTTCGACGGTATCGAGGAATACGACAATCCTCTGCCGCGCTGGTGGTTCATGCTGTTTCTCGGCACGCTGATCTTCGCGGCTGGCTACCTGGCGCTCTACCCGGGCCTGGGTAACTTCAAGGGCCTGCTGCCAGGCTATGACGACGGCTGGACGCAAGTCGCCCAGTGGGAGCGCGAAGTGGCCAAGGCCGACACCCAGTACGGGCCGATCTTCGCCAAGTATTCGGCCATGCCACTGGAGCAGGTGGCGCAGGACGAGCAGGCGCTGAAGATGGGCGGTCGGCTGTTCGCCACCTATTGTTCGATCTGCCATGGTTCGGATGCCAAGGGCGCGGTGGGCTTTCCCAATCTGACCGATCAGGACTGGCGCTGGGGCGGCGATGCGGAAACCATCAAGACCACCATCCTCAACGGGCGTATCGGCACCATGCCAGCCTGGGGTGAGGTGCTCGGTGATGACGGCGTGCGCAACGTGGCGGCTTACGTGCGTAACGGCCTGGCCAAACTGCCATTGCCGGAAGGCAGCAACGCCGATCTGGACAAGGGCAAGCAGCTGTACGACAGCACCTGCGTGGCCTGCCACGGCCCGACCGGAAACGGTATGGCCTTGCTTGGCGCACCGAACCTGACGCATCCGGGCGGCTGGATCTACGGATCGAGCCTGGCGCAGTTGCAGCAGACCATCCGCTACGGCCGCAACGGGCAGATGCCCGCTCAGGAGCAGTACCTGGGCAACGACAAGGTGCATCTGCTGGCGGCCTACGTGCTGAGCCTGAGCCTGAGCCGCAAACCGCAACCAGGTGAATAATGCCCATGTATGGGAGTGGCTTTAGCCGCGAGCTCTTTGGTGTCTGGTCGGGCGATAAAGCTCGCGGCTAAAGCCGCTCCTACGAGATCCCCCCGCAGGTCACTCAGCTACCGTTGCTTTACCTACTCAGGAGGCAACGGAATGCCCCACTCGGTCAGTTTGCGCAAAGGCCGAATCTCTCTAACCAACCAGATCTACCTGCTCACGGCCACTGTCGAAAATCGCCAGGCGATCTTTGCCGACCTGGCGCCCGCTCGTCTCCTGATTCGCGAGTTGCATCATGCCCAGGCATCAGGACTGGCTGAGTCGCTCGCCTGGGTAGTCATGCCCGATCACCTGCACTGGCTGGTATCCCTGCAACAAGGCTCGCTCAGCGAATTGATGCATCGCGTCAAAGGACGCAGCGCCTTGCAGGTGAACAGTCGGCTCGGCCGCCAAGGCAAACGCTGGCAAGAGGGTTTCCATGACAGAGCGCTACGCCGTGAGGAGGACATACTGCCAACGGCACGATACATCGTTGCCAACCCCCTACGTGCAGGCCTGGTAAAACGTATCGGCGATTAACCTTTTGGGGATGCAGTGTGGCTCTGAAAATCAGCTCAATATTTTCAAGCTGACCTATCAACTTACAATGCAACCCACCGTGGGAGGGGCTTTAGCCCCGAGCTCTTCGTTCCAGAATAAAACTCGGGGCTAAAGCCCCTCCCACAAACCCCGCCCACCAATACAGGTTCCCAGGTCACAGGCTTCTACTCTTTCGGTAATTTCCTCTCGCCCCAAAGTCCCGCCACCATTGGCCGCGCCTCTTCTAGAAACACAGCAAGGCTTGTAACAGAGCGCTTTCCGCATATTTCCAACTCATTGCACCGCCTGAGCCGGTCGGGGATACTCGCGCCGCCCGAAATATCTATCGCCCCATCCGCAGCACCCAGCCCAGCGTGGAACCCAGCATGAGCCCAGCAAGCAGCCCGGCTGCGTACAACTACAAGGTCGTTCGCCAATTCGCGGTGATGACAGTGGTCTGGGGCGTGGTCGGCATGGCGCTGGGTGTGTTCATCGCGGCGCAGCTGGTGTGGCCGCAGTTGAACCTTGGCATGGAGTGGACCAGCTTCGGCCGCCTGCGCCCGCTGCACACCAATGCGGTGATCTTCGCCTTTGGCGGCAGCGCGCTGTTCGCCACCAGCTATTACGTGGTGCAGCGCACCTGTCAGGTACGGCTGATGTCCGACGGTCTGGCGGCCTTCACCTTCTGGGGCTGGCAGGCGGTGATCGTTGCGGCGGTGATCAGCCTGCCGATGGGCTACACCAGCAGCAAGGAATACGCCGAGCTGGAGTGGCCGATCGATATCCTGCTGGGCATCGTCTGGCTGGTCTACATGCTGGTGTTCTTCGGCACCATCGCCAGGCGCAGAACGCGCCACATCTATGTCGCCAACTGGTTTTTCGGTGCCTTCATCCTGGTCACCCTGATGCTGCACGTGGTCAACAACCTGGAAGTGCCGGTCACGCTGACCAAGTCCTACTCGCTGTATGCCGGTGCCACCGAT
>NZ_JBQWIF010000078.1:0-3628 GCF_052958135.1 Pseudomonas sp. SZ40
AAGCCGCGGCGTTCCTTGGTGGCCATCTCCGACAGGTAGGTGGCCGAGGTGCCGTATTCGCCACCGACCGACAGGCCCTGCAGCAGCCGTGCGATCACCAGCAGCACCGGCGCGGCAACGCCGATGGTTTCATAGCTGGGGGTCAGGGCGATGATCAGCGAGCCGAAGCACATCAGCAGCACCGAGGCCATAAGTGCAGCCTTGCGGCCCTTGCGGTCGGCGTAGATGCCCATCAGCCAGCCACCGATGGGGCGCATCAGAAAGCCGACGGCGAAGATCGCAGCGGTGTTGAGCAACTGGGCGGTCATGTCGCCCTGTGGGAAGAAGGCCTTGGCGAAGTACAGCGAAAAAGCGGCGTAGACATACCAGTCGTACCATTCGACGAGGTTGCCGACCGAGCCGCTGAAAATGGATTTGATGCGTTGGGACGTGGTGCGCGTTTGCGCGGGGGCAGACAGCGTGCTGGTGCTTTCCATCAGAGGGAACCTCGATCTCGTCATTATTCTTGTACGCCAGTGCAGGCGCTGGCTGGGCCATTGCAGAAGCTGTGCCAGCCGCTGAAAGCCCCGCCCTGTGGGCGTTATGACGAAATCGAGAAGGTGGTTGCTAGCGGAAATCTGCTAGTGCTGCAGGTTGGTTGGCGGAATCTTGCCAGGTGCGGTTCAGTCCGGGCCGGGTGCATCACTGTCGAGAAAATCCGTGCGCAGCAGGCCATGGCGCTGCATCTTTTCGTTCAGCGTGCGCCGCGGCAGTTGCAGCAGCTCGGTGACTAGCTTCATGTCGCCGTGGCAGCTGGCCAGGGCCTCGCGCAGGCATTGCGCCTCGAAGTTCTCCATGCGCGCGCTGAGCGAGTTATCCACAGCGGCTGGCGGGTTGCCGGAGCCGGACAGCGCCAGCACGTGACGCTCGGCGGCGTTGACCAGCTCGCGTACGTTGCCCGGCCAGTCGTGAGCCAGCAGATGGGCGAGCAGTGCCGGAGTGACTGCCGGCAGCGGGCGCCCGAAGCGCTCGGCGATCTGCCTGGCATGGTGTTCGAACAGCATGGGCACGTCCTCGCGGCGCTCGCGCAATGCCGGTAGCTGCAGCTCGGCGACATTGAGGCGGTACAGCAGATCCTGGCGGAATTGGCCGTCGCGCACGCGCTCATGCAGATCCGGCTTGGTAGCGGTCACCACGCGCAGGTCGAGGGCGATCACCTGATTGGAGCCGAGCCGTTCGAGCTGGCGCTCCTGCAGTACGCGCAGCAGTTTGACCTGCTGGCCCAGGGGCATGCTTTCGATTTCGTCGAGGAACAGGGTGCCGCCGTTGGCGTGTTCGATCTTGCCGATACGCTTGCCCTGGGCGCCGGTGAAGGCACCGCTCTCATGGCCGAACAGCTCGCTCTCGAAGAGGTTCTCCGGGATCGCCGCACAATTGAGCGCGACGAAGGGGCCCTTGGCCCGTGGCCCGAAGTCGTGCAGGCAGCGGGCGACCAGCTCCTTGCCGCTGCCGGTTTCGCCACGCATCAGCACGTTGGCCGGCGTGTGCGCCAGTTCGAGCACCTGACGTCGCAACTGCACCATGGCCGCGGAGAAGCCGAGCAGGCGGCCAGCCAGCTCGTCCTTGTGCTCGACCTGCTGGCGCAACTGGCGGTTTTCCTGGGTCAGGCGGCGCTTTTCCAGCGCGCGACGCAGGCTGCCGAGCAGGCGTTCCGGGGTGAAGGGTTTCTCGATGAAATCGTAGGCGCCCAGGCGCATGGCTTCCACGGCCTGGGGCACGTCGCCATGGGCGGACACCAGCAGGAACGGCAGTTCCGCATCGCGCGCCTGTACCTGTTCGAGCAGCGCCATGCCATCCATCCCCGGCATGCGCAGGTCGCTGATCACCACGCCGGGAAAGTCCTCGGGCAGCAGCTCCAGGCACTCCCGGGCGCTGGCGCACAGGTGCACCTGAAAGCCTGAGCGTTCGAGCCATTGGCGCACGGCTTCGCGGATGGGCGCCTCGTCATCGACGAAAATCACGCTGGGTGTCATGCGAACTCCTGTGGGGCGGTGGCAGCGGGCAGGCGCAGGGTGAAACGGGCGCCGCCCTCGGGACGATTGGTGGCCAGCAGGTCGCCGTCCAGTTCACGCACGATGGCGTAGGACACCGCCAGGCCAAGGCCCAGGCCATCGCCCACCGGTTTTGTCGTGAAGAAGGGATCGAACAGCTGCGGCAATGCCTCGGCATCGATGCCCGTGCCCGTGTCGTCGATATGCAGCGACCAGTGGGCGCCTGCGAGCAGCAGTTCGAATGTAAGGCGTGGGGCGGGGCTTTGCTGCATCGCGTCGAGGGCGTTGCGGATCAGATTGACGAGCACCTGCTCCAGGCGAATCGCATCGCCGGCGACCCAGGCGGGCAGCTCGGGCGTTCGTCTGATCTGTACCTCAACATCGCGCAATCGCGGCGCCAGCAGTTGCAGGGCCTTGTCGAGCACGGCGCATAGCTCGAGGGTTTCGCGCAAGCCGCCAGGGCTCTTGCGGGCGTAGGTTTTCAGGTGACCAGCCAGCGCCGCCATGCGCTGCAGCAATTCTTCGTGGCGAACCAGCGACTGGCGTGCCTCTTCCAGTTCGCCATCCGCGAGGATCATGCGCAAGGTGCCAAGGTGCACCTGCAGGGCGGTCAATGGCTGATTGATCTCGTGGGCCAGGGCGGCGGACATCTGCCCCAGAGCGGCGAGTTTGGCGGCCTGTACCAGGCCATCCTGGGCGGTACGCAGCGCTGCGGTGCGCTGTTCGACCAACGCCTGCAGGTCGTCACTGGCACGCTGACGCAGGCGGGCGATGCGCCAGCGTTGATGCACCACCAGGCCGAGCAGAACCAGCGCCAGCCATGCACCACCGGCCGCCAGGCTGGCTGTGTGGGTGCTGTCGGCGATGCTGCGGGTGTCGCGTAGCAGGTGCAGCGTCCAGCCCTCGCTTGCCAGGGCGCGGGTTTCCCACAGGTAGTCGCCGGCCAGTTCCGGGCTGTCGATGCGTACCAGGCGGCCCTCATCGGCCAGGGATTGGCGTTGGCGGTAATTCAAGGGCGCCAGGGGTTTCTTGTCGTACTGACGGGTAGTGGCGAGCGTTTCACGCACACCTGCGGAGATCGGTCGCAGCTCGCGGTAGCGCCAGGCGGGTCGGTTGGCGATAAAACTGATGCCCTGACGGTCGCTGACCAACAGCACGTGGGGACTCTGGCTCCAGGCCTGCTCGATACTGGGGAATTCCAGCTTGACCACCACGGTGCCGAGAAACCGCCCACTGTCATCGCGTACCGCGTGGGACAGAAAGTACCCGGGGATGCCGCTGGTCACGCCCACCGCATAAAAGCGCCCGGTATCCTGGCTACGCGACTCGCTGAAGTACGGACGGAAGCTGTAGTCATGACCCACATAGCTGGTCGGCAGTCGCCAATTGCTGGCGGCGATGCTCAGCCCATCGGCATTCATCACCTGCAGTGTCGAGGAATGTGCGGCCGTATTGGTGGCTTCCAGCTTGAGATTCAGGCGATGCTGCAGCATCGGCGTGAGCGGGCTTTGCAGGGCTTCCTTCAGCTCGGGGTCGAGCGCCAGTACCGCTGGCAAGGCGCGGTAGCGGTCGATCAGCGTCTGCAGCGCGCCGGCGTA
>NZ_JBQWIF010000079.1:0-3542 GCF_052958135.1 Pseudomonas sp. SZ40
GGTCATCGTCAAGCTTCTACCAGAAACCCCAGATCTCGACAGAGGTCTGGGGTTTCGTCTTTTCGGCGCCAGAAAAGGCTGGGGCGGCCCGCACGTAGGCGCGAGCTTGCTGGCGAGCTGCGGTCAAGAGCATCGCCGGCAAGCCGGCTCCTACAGCAGGTCGTCCTGCGCGCGGTGGGGCAGTGGTGGAAGGGTGAAGCGTCTTCCACCCTACGGATCGCGCCCCAGCTTTCGCGTCGCCAGCCCTGGCTACGGGGCACGTGTAGGAGCCAGCTTGCTGGCGAGCCGCGGTCAAGAGCATCGCCAGCAAGCCGGCTCCTACAGCAGGCCGTCCTGCGCGTGGGGCGTGGTGGAGGGGTGGCGTCTTACGCCCTGCGCAGGCTTTGTAGCCCGGGGCGGCTTGCGTTCACGGGGCATTCAGCCAACTGCCCGGGCATGACTTGCAAATACGTCGAGGTAATTGCGTTCCGACCTCGGTAGGCAGCGGCGGAACGCATCGCTATCATGCGCACCTTATTGCACGGCAGGTTCGGCATGCAGCCTTTATTGCGACTTTTACAAGATGGCCAGTTCCATTCGGGCGAAGAGCTTGGCGCCGCCATTGGTGTAAGCCGCGCAGCCATATGGAAGCGGCTGCAGGCGCTCGAGGCTGAGTTCGATCTCAGCATTCACAAGGTCCGCGGCCGCGGCTATCGTCTCGAGATGCCCCTGTCCCTATTGGCCAGCGATGCGCTTACCCCCATAGGCTGGCCGGTGAGGCTTCTGCAGCAGGTCGACTCTACCAATGCGGAGGCGCTGCGCCACCTGGTGTCCGGAGCCACACCGCCTTTTCTGGTCATTGCCGAGCAGCAGACGGCAGGTCGGGGGCGTCGTGGTCGCAACTGGGTCAGCCCGTTCGGTGAGAACCTCTACTACAGCCTGGTGCTGCGTATCACCGGGGGCATGCGTCAGATTGAGGGTCTCAGCCTGGTGGTTGGCCTCGCCTTGCTGCATGCCATCCGCGAGGCGGGTGTTGCCGATGTCGGCCTCAAGTGGCCCAATGATCTGTTGGTGGGGGGGCGCAAGATCGCCGGCATTCTGCTGGAGCTATCCGGCGACCCCGCTGACGTTTGCCATGTGATTATCGGAATTGGCGTGAATATCAATATGCGGGCAGTGCCCGGGGGCGCGATCGACCAGCCCTGGACCTCTATCAGGCAGGTTCTTGGAGCGCAAATCGATCGCAACCAGTTCGTAGCTGGCTTGAGTGACCATCTTGCCCGCCATCTGGAGTTGCATCGTCTTCATGGTTTTTCCGCCTTGCGCGAGCAGTGGGAAGCCAGTCACCTGTGGCAGGGGCGAGCGGTTTCGCTTGCGGCGGGTGTGCAGTCCATAGAAGGACGAGTGCTGGGCGTCGACGATACTGGCGCGCTACGCCTCGAGGTTGATGGCGGTGAGCGTGTGTTCAGCGGTGGTGAGCTCAGTTTGAGGTTGCGTGATGATTCTTGAGCTTGATTGCGGCAACAGCTTTATCAAGTGGCGTGTCCTGCCCAGGCAGGGGGGCGCTCAGGTGGTCGCTGGTGGTGTAGTCGGCAGCGACGAGGAGCTGCTCGTGGCTTTGGCATCTCGCTTTCCCGGCGAGTTGTTCATGTGCAGGCTGGTGAGTGTGCGCAGCGAAGACGAAACACGGCTGCTGGTCGACGCGTTGAAAAATCGATTCGGCATCGATTGCAGGGTGGCCGCGTCAGCGCAGAACCTTGCCGGTGTGAGCAATGGCTATGATGAATACCGGCGGCTGGGTCTCGATCGGTGGCTGGCGGTGGTTGGGGCATACAGTCTGGAGCGTCGTGCTTGTCTGATTCTTGATCTGGGGACTGCCATCACTTCCGACTTCATCGATTCTGCCGGGAGCCATCTTGGCGGTTTCATTTGCCCGGGGATGCCGTTGATGCGCAATCAGTTGCGTACTCACACGCGCCGCATCCGTTATGACGACGCTGTCGCTGAGCAGGCGCAGCATAGTCTTGTGCCTGGGCGTTCCACCGCGGAGGCAGTGGAGCGTGGTTGTTTGTTGATGTTGCGCGGGTTCGTCGACACCCAGCTCGAGCTGGCACGCCAGCAATGCGGCGACGATGTCACTGTGTTTCTTACCGGCGGCGACGCCGTGCTGGCCGCGCAGTGGGTGCCTGCCGCCCGGGTGGTGCCGGATTTGGTATTCATCGGTCTGGCGATCGCCTGTCCACTGGCTGGGGAGTAAGGTATGCGCTGGATTTTCATGCTCCTGGTCGTGCTGAATGCCTTCTACTATGTCTGGCATCAGCAACAGACACCCATGCATGCCAAGGAGGTCGCGCCGCTTTCGCTTTACCAGGAGAGCCGTCGCGATATCCAGTTGCTGAGTGAGTCAGAACCTCAGCAGCGCCGTAGCGCTGCGGTGAAGGAGGCTCCTCCCGAAGAGGAGGCTGTGTGTCTGTTCCTAGGTAGCTTCGAGGATAATGTCGAGGCAGAGCAGGTCGAGCAGCGTCTTCTCAGTCTGGATATTCGCTCGCAGGTGCAGGTGGTCGAGTCCGCCGGTGCTGTCGACTATTGGGTCTACCTGCCGCCGCTCGCATCCCGGCAGGCATCGTTGAGGCAGTTGCGTGAATTGCAGGCACGCAAGATCGACAGCTACATCATCAGTCAGGGGGATCTGTCGAATGGCATTTCCCTTGGTATCTTTCCTCGCCATGACTCTGCCGATAGCGTGATCTCGCGTCTGCGCAGAGCCGGCTATGAGCCGCTGCTGCGAGAGTTGCCGCGAGCCAACCGTCGCCACTGGGTGCGTATTGCCCCGGAAAGCCGGCGTTTGGTCGATGATTCTCTGCTCGAACGATTGTCTTTGGACTTCAAAGGCTTACAACATCAATTAATGCCGTGCGAAGGGGTTGCAAGCCCTCGATAGAATGCATAGAATGGCGCCCGCTTCGCAGGGTGGACGCCTTAACCGGTGTGTATGTGAAGCTGCTGTTAGTGTCGCTAAGCTCAGGTTTTTAAATGAGAAAGTGCTTGACAGTAGGGTGGCAGATATTGAGAATGCCGCCTCCTTATGGAGGGATTCCCGAGCGGCCAAAGGGATCAGACTGTAAATCTGACGTCATCGACTTCGAAGGTTCGAATCCTTCTCCCTCCACCAGATTTAAGCGCGAGCTGTGAGCTCCGCGGGCATAGTTCAATGGTAGAACCTCAGCCTTCCAAGCTGATGATGCGGGTTCGATCCCCGCTGCCCGCTCCAGCTTTGCTGGTCGCGCAATATATTTGCTCATGTAGCTCAGTTGGTAGAGCACACCCTTGGTAAGGGTGAGGTCAGCGGTTCGAATCCGCTCATGAGCTCCATTTAATAAAGGCAGATATGAAAGTATCTGCCTTTGTTTTAATGGTGGTATCACTAGCTGAATTCTTCGTTCGGAGACGGTCAAAATGGCTAAAGAAAAGTTTGAACGTAACAAGCCGCACGTCAACGTTGGCACCATTGGCCACGTCGACCACGGTAAAACCACTCTGACCGCTGCTCTGACCCGCGTCTG
>NZ_JBQWIF010000080.1:0-1993 GCF_052958135.1 Pseudomonas sp. SZ40
GCACCGTTGCAGTGACCAATCCTGACGGCACTATCGCAACCGTTACTGCTGGAGCCGATGGTTCCTACACCATCACCTCGCCAGCCAATCAGCCTTCCGGAGATGTGGTGGTTGTGGCTACGGATGCGGCTGGCAATGTCAGCGCCGAAACCACCATTCCTTACGTCGATGCCACGGCACCTGATGCCCCGACGGCAGAGGTGACGGTCAATGCTGACGGTAGCCTCACCATTGTTGGTACCTCTGAACCAGGTAGTACGGTTGCAGTAACCAATCCTGACGGCACTACCGAAACCGTGGTCGCTGGTGAAGATGGTTCCTACACCATCACCACTCCGGCCAATCAGCCTTCAGGCGATGTGGTTATCGTAGCTACCGATGCCGCTGGCAATGTCAGCGCCGAAACCACAATTCCTTATGTAGATGCCACTGCACCGGATGCGCCGACTGCCGAAGTGACGGTCAATGCTAACGGCAGCCTGACCGTCGTTGGTACTTCCGAGCCAGGCAGCACTGTCAGCGTGACCAATCCTGACGGCACTACCGAAACCGTGGTCGCTGGAGCCGATGGTTCCTACACCATCACCACGCCGGCCAACCAGCCTTCCGGCGATGTGGTGGTCGTGGCTACAGATGCCGCAGGCAATGTCAGCGCCGAAACCACCATTCCTTACGTCGATGCCACTGCACCGGATGCACCGACTGCTGAAGTGACCGTCAATGCTGACGGCAGCCTGACCGTTTCCGGTGTAGCAGAGGCGGGTAGCACCGTTAGCGTGACTTACCCCGATGGCACTGTCGAAACCGTGGTTGCTGGTGAGGATGGTGCTTACACCATCACTTCGCCGATCAATCAGCCAACTGGTGACGTAGTCGCTATCGCAAGCGATGCCGCTGGCAACATCAGTGCTGAAACCACCATTCCTTACGTCGACGCCACGGCACCGGATGCACCGACGGCAGAGGTGACCGTCAATGCTGACGGCAGCCTCACTATTGTTGGTACCTCTGAACCAGGTAGTACGGTTGCAGTAACCAATCCTGACGGCACTACCGAAACCGTGGTCGCTGGTGAAGATGGTTCCTACACCATCACCACGCCGGCCAACCAGCCTTCGGGTGATGTGGTTGTCGTAGCTACCGATGCCGCTGGCAACATTAGTGCGGAGACTACCGTTCCTTACGTCGACGCCACTGCGCCGGATGCCCCGACTGCCGAGGTGACCGTCAATGCTGACGGTAGCCTCACCATTGTTGGTACCTCTGAACCAGGTAGTACGGTTGCAGTAACCAATCCTGACGGCACTACCGAGACTGTTACTGCTGGTGCCGATGGTTCCTACAGCATCACCACTCCGGCCAATCAGCCTTCGGGCGATGTGGTTGTCGTAGCTTCGGATGCGGCTGGCAACATCAGCGCTGAAACCACCATTCCTTACGTCGACGCCACTGCGCCGGATGCCCCGACTGCTGAAGTGACCGTCAATGCTGACGGTAGCTTGACCGTCGTTGGTACTTCCGAGCCAGGCAGCACCGTTAGCGTGACCAATCCTGACGGCACTACCGAAACCGTGGTCGCTGGTGCCGATGGTTCCTACACCATCACCACGCCAGCCAACCAGCCGTCGGGCGATGTGGTTGTCGTAGCTACGGATGCGGCGGGCAATGTCAGCGCCGAAACCACCGTTCCTTACGTCGATGCCACTGCACCCGATGCACCGACTGCTGAAGTGACCGTCAATGCTGACGGTAGCCTGACCGTCGCTGGTACTTCCGAGCCAGGCAGCACCGTTGCAGTGACCAATCCTGACGGCACTATCGCAACCGTTACTGCTGGAGCCGATGGTTCCTACACCATCACTACTCCGGCCAACCAGCCGTCGGGGGATGTAGTTGTTGTGGCTACCGATGCCGCAGGCAACATTAGTGCGGAGACCACCGTTCCTTACGTCGACGCCACTGCGCCGGATGCCCCGACTGCCGAGGTGACCGT
>NZ_JBQWIF010000081.1:0-1012 GCF_052958135.1 Pseudomonas sp. SZ40
ACGGTCAGTTGCGCGGCAGTGGCGGCGATGGGGTTGAGGAACATCACACCCGCCAGAATCAGGGCGATGTTTTGAAAAAATGGGCTGCGAACGTCCATGTCAGGGTGCTCCGAGGCGTAAGCGAATCAGAAAATCAGAAGAACAGGTCGACGCGGAAATGCACCGGGCGCTCGCGCTCGGCGATCACATCGGGGCGTTCCAGGGAATGGGCGAAGGTCACGGCGGCGGCCAGGTGCTCGCCACGGGCGCTGAACTCCACGGCGTTGCCGCTCATGCGGCCGCTGGCGAAGGCGTTGTGCTCGCCGCGCTGGATCACGCCGACGTCGTAGGCCAGCGCCATGCCGTACTGCTGCACGAAGGGTTGCAGCGGCGCCCAGGTGACGGGGCGGGTCCAGCGCAACTGGTTGCGCCAGTAACCGCCGCTGTCGCCGGACAGGGTCTGGTCCTTGAAACCACGTACCGAGTTGAGCCCGCCGATGCTGATGCGCTGCGAGCTGAACAGCACGTCTTCGCTCTTCTGGCCGGTGGCCAGGCTGTCGAAACTGAAGCGCTCGCCCCACAGGCTGAAGGGCTGCAGGTAGCTGAGGGTCAGGCTGTATTTGTTGTAGCGCGCCACCGGGTCGGAGCCACGGGGGGTGCCGTTGTTCTGGGCATCCAGGGCGCCGATGCCCCGCTGCCAACCCGCGTCCAGGTTGACGAACGCCGTGCCGACGCGGCGGCCATGGTTGAAGCCCAGTTGCCACTCGGTCAGCCGGTTACTCGATTGTTCGATGCGGTTGCCGAGGATGAAGTTGTTGGTGCGCACATGGCTGAGGCCGGTGCTCACGGCGGTCTTGCTGACGCTGTCGCGGTGAAGCACGCGCTCGGCACGCAACGCATGTTGCTTGCTGTCGCCATCGGTTTCGAACGGGAAGCCGTCCCCTTGCGCCAGGGTGCGGTAGTAGCTCTGGCTGTAGCTGTAGTCGAAGCGCCACCAGCCATAGGGGATGTTGTAGGACAGGCTCTGGGCGTG